>DATNLN010000008.1:0-24000 GCA_035602855.1 Candidatus Acidiferrales bacterium | reverse complement strand
TTTCTGTGGTTTCATGTGATGATGCGCAAGCGAAAATACCGGAAAAGCCAGCTGCAGAAGGTATGAGGTTGATGTTCCACACGGTCTTACAATTTGCGTGCCCATGGCACTGCGTGCCGGATGCAGTGCGGCGCTCGTCGTGCACCTGCGTGGGCGGTGTAGGCGCCGGCGCTGCGCGCGCGGCTTCGCCGCGTTGCTTTCAAACGGCTGTGGCAGTTTGTCTTTGCGTAATGGCTGTGAGCTTCGCGGGATGCGGGGCCGGCCGCAAGTTGCCTGACAAATCATCGAAGGAATACGCCGCAGTTGTCTCCGCGTTTTACACGGGCCTGGCCGCGCTGCAGGTAGGCGACGACGTTACCGCCGAGAGCAAACTCGCTCAGGTGACGCAGCTGGCGCCGGGCGAGCCGGCTGGGTGGGCTAACTGGGGCGTGCTGGCGTTTCGTCAGCGAAATTTTGACTCGGCGTCGCAGAGATACGAGCGGGCGCGCGGTCTCGCATCGAAGAACGATCAAATCTATTACTTGCTGGGGATTCTGCAGAGCACTCGTGGGAATTCCAAGGAAGCGATTGCGGATTGGCGCAAGGCCGTCGCGCTCAATCCGCAAAACTATCGCGCGGCGTATCAGCTGGCGCAGGAAGTAGAGCGCGAGGGTGGTACGGGCAGCGACGCGGAGTTTGAATCGCTGATCCAGAATATTCTGAGGGCCCAGCCGGATAATCTGGCGGCTCTGCTGGAACTGGCGCGCGCGGCTGCGAAACGCGGTGATGCGGCTACGCTGCAAACGGCGCTCGCGCAAATCAGCGCGCGAGCCTCGCAGTGGCCGCCGGAAGTGCAGCAGCCGCTTGCCGCTTTGCAGGCTGCAGCGGGCGGCGGGGACATGCATGCCGCCGCGACGCGAACAACTTTCTTGCGTAACACTTTGATGCGCGTTGCTGAATTCCGGGAAAGCCTGGCTGTACTGCAGGCGGCGCCCGGCGAAGAGGCTGAGCCTTTCACTCATTTCCTGCGATTGCAGCCGCCGGTCTTCGTTCCTGCGCCTGCGGATTTGGCGCTGACGTTTGCGCCGCAGCCGCTCGCGATTGCAGGCGTGACGAAGCGCTGGGAATGGATTGGCGCTGTGTCACTGGGCAGCGCTGGACCCCCTGCCGTCGTCCAAGCGAATGGCCGCGAAGTGCACGTTTCCACGGGCGCGACATTTCCGTTTCCTGGCGGTCCTGCCGGAACTGCGCCGCTGCCCGAAGGAATTTTGCCGATTGATTTCAACTACGACTTCCACAATGACCTCGTGCTCGCCGGCACCGGCGGCCTGCGCCTGATGCGGCAGGACAATCCGAAACAGTTTACGGACGTGACGCCGCAAGCGAAATTGCCCAAAGCGGTGACCAGCGCCCACTACACGGGCGCGTGGGCGGTGGACGTCGAAGCGGACGGCGATCTGGATATTGTGCTGGGCGCCAAGGAAGGGCTGCCGCTCGTTTTGCGAAACAATGGCGACGGAACTTTCACGCCGATTCATCCGTTTCCGGGCGTCACGGGCCTGCGCGCGTTTGCCTGGGCGGATCTTGACAGCGACGGGAATCCCGACGCCGCGCTGCTGGATGGCGCGGGCCGTCTTCATGTTTTTCATAATGAGCGGCAAGCGCAATTCCGCGAGTTGCCGTTGCCTGCCAACTTTCCGTTGGTCAAGGCTCTCAGCATTGCGGATGTTGATGACGATGGTGTTCTCGATCTACTCGCGGTGCAAGCGGACGGCGCGATTGTACGGATTTCGGATCCGCATGAAGGCACGGCGCTGGATGTCGCCGAGATTGCGCGCGTTCCCGCTGGAACGGGCGTTCCCGATTATCTCAGCGGCGAAGTGCGCTTGCGCGTCGCCGATCTCGATAACAATGGCGCGATGGATTTGTTTCTGACTGCGGCTTCGTCGGATACCAGCCGCAATTCCTTCGCTACGTTGATTTGGCTCGCCGACGAAAAAGGTAAATTTGTCTTGCTCGAGCATCCGTTTGGACAGTCGCAGGGTCCCGCGCTGGTTTCTGACGCGGCGGATCTCACCGGTGACGGCCGGCTGGATCTACTCGCACTCACTGCCGACGGACAGCCGCTGCAGGCCGTCAATCACGGATCGAAAAATTATCATTGGCAAGTCGTGCGGCCTCACGCCAAGCAAGCTGTCGGCGATCAGCGCATCAATCCATTTGGCGTGGGTGGTGAGATAGAGATTCGCTCGGGCCTGCTGCTGCAGAAGCAGCCCATCACCGGACCGCAAGTACATTTTGGTTTGGGAAATCAGACCAGCACGGACGTCGTGCGCGTGGTGTGGCCCAACGGCACGGTGCGCGCGGAGTTTGGCGTGGCGGCGGATACGGAAGTGGTGACGGAACAGCGGCTGAAGGCATCTTGTCCGTTCCTTTTCGCATTCAACGGAAAAGGCATGGAGTTCACAAAGGATGCGGTGCCGTGGGGCTCGGCGATCGGGCTACGGATTAATACGATTGGCACGGCGCGCGTCGAGACGACCGGAGAATGGTACAAGATCCGGCGCGACCAGCTCGTCCCACACGACGGCTACTACGATCTGCGCGTCACGGCGGAACTTTGGGAAGTGTATTACTACGATTATCTGGCGCTGATGACCGTGGACCATCCGGTGGGAACAGAGATTTTCGTGGATGAACGCTTTTCGATTCCGCCGCCGCAATTGAGCGTCACCACTGTTGCCACACCTCATAAGATTGCGCGCGCGATTGATGACAACGGCAAAGATGTTACCGCTATTGTCGATACTCTGGACGGAAAAGCGCTGGATGATTTTGGACGCGGACAATATCAAGGCATCACGCGCGATCATTATCTGGAAATTGATCTGGGCGATGACGCACCGAAGAGCGGCCCGCTGTATTTGATCGCGCAAGGCTCGATTCACGATACGGAGTCGTCGTTGAATGTGGCGATCACGCAAGGGCACCGTTGGCGCGCGCAGGGCATGAGCATTGAAGTGCCCGACGGGCATGGCGGCTGGGTGACGGCGCAATCGAATTTGGGTTTTCCCGCAGGGCGGAAAAAAACTGTGCTGTTCAATCTCACGCATGTCTTCCGCGCGGACACGCCGCGCCGTGTGCGCATCCGCACGAACCTGGAAATTTATTGGGACTGCATCGAATGGGCGCAGGGCATGCCGGACGCTCCGCTGAAAACGACACGCCTGGCACCGAACTACGCGGACCTGCATTATCGCGGATACTCCAGCATCAGCCGGCCGGATTCCGGCGCGCCGGAAGTGCCGGATTACAACAACGTAGTGAGCACGAAACAACGCTGGCGCGATCTGATTGGCTATTACACGCGCTATGGCGATGTGCGTGAGTTGCTCGCACAGATTGACGATCGCTACGTGATCGTAAATTCGGGCGACGAAATGTCGCTGCGCTTTCCCGAGCAACCTGCGCCGCCGGCCGGCTGGCTGCGCGACTACGTGGTGATCGGCGACGGCTGGATCAAAGATGGCGACTTCAATTCCACTTTTTCGAAAACGGTGCTGCCACTTCCCTATCATGCCAAACAGGAATACACGACGCGCCCGCGCAGCCTCGAAGACGAGTTGCCGTATCGCCAGCACCCTGAAGACTGGCAGAACTATCACACGCGCTACATGACGCCGGAAGTTTTTCAGAACGCCTTGAGGAGCGATCCTCCCCGGTGAAACAAAATCGCACGGCGCGGATTATAGTGAGCATTCTGTTTGTGGGGATGTTGGCGACGCCGCTGGTGATCAAGTGGGACGCCGCGCGGCGTGGCGGCGGCAAAACGAAGCTGGATGCCCGGACGGCGCTGGCTCGTCACGGTTTTTATTTCCAGGAAGTTTCCCGCGCTGCCGGAGTGAACTTCGTTCATCAAGCGCCTACGCTCGATCCGCAATTGGCGCCCATCATGCCTCAAGTGGCCTCCATGGGCGCGTCCGTCTCGATTGTGGATTTTGATCGCGATGGCTGGCCGGACATCTACGTAACGAACAGCGGCGAAGGCAGCAAGAACGCGCTGTATCGCAATATGCACGACGGCACTTTCAAAGACGTGGCGCAAGAAATGGGCATTGCGGATGTGAATCGGCTGGGGACGGGCGTCTCGATGGGCGCGGTGTGGGGCGATTACGACAATGACGGTTACGAAGATCTGCTGCTGATCAAGTGGGGACGGCCCGAGCTATATCACAACGACGCGGGGAACGGTTTTACGCGCGTCACGGAACAGGCCGGCCTGCCTCCGTGGGTGAACGCGAACACCGCGCTGTGGTTTGACTATGATGGCGACGGGCGGCTGGATCTTTTTATCGGCGGATATTACTCGGAAGATGTGGACCTATGGCATCTGAAAACCACACAGATCATGCCGGATAGTTTTGAGTACGCGAAAAACGGCGGCCGGAAGTATCTGTTTCACAATCTTGGCAACGGGAAATTTGAAGAAGTCAGCGCGCGGGTGGGGATAAACAGCCGCCGCTGGGCGCTGGCGTCCGTGGCGGCGGACCTGCGCGGCAGCGGGCATCCTGATTTATTTATCGCCAATGATTATGGCGTGTCTGAACTTTATTTCAACGACGGCAAGCGTTTTCATGACGTGAGCACCCAGACCGGCGTGGGCTTCTCGCCGAAGAGCGGAATGAACGCGGCGTTTGGCGATATTCTTAACGATGGCCGCTATGCGGTTTACGTTTCGAATATTTCCGAAGACGGCGTGCTGATTCAGGGCAACAATTTGTGGATGCCGAAGGACGGAGCGGCGGGCAACGGTTTGCAGTTTGAAAATTTGGCGCGTGATCTGGGCGTCGAGCTCGGCGGCTGGAGTTTTGGCGCGCAATTTGGCGATTTGAATAACGACGGGACATTGGATTTGTATCTCACAAACGGATATGTGTCGCTGGACCGCGACCGCAGCTACTGGTACGACTTCTCGAAAATTGCCGGGGGAAACAGCATCATTATTATTGACGCCAAGAACTGGCCCGCCATGGATGGTCGCAGTTTGTCCGGATATCAGCAGAAGCGTGTGTGGTTGAACGACGGCGCCGGGAAATTCATTAATGTGGCGCAGGCGGCCGGTGTTACGGATACATACGATGGACGCGCCGTGGCTCTGGTGGATTTGTGGAATCGCGGAGTGCTGGATGCGGTCGTCGCAAATCAAAGAGGACCACTGCTGATTTACAAGAACACGGTGACGCCGGAAAACAAGTGGATCGAATTCGCGCTGGAAGGCACCGCGAGCAACCGCAGCGCAATTGGCGCGCAGCTGACTGTATATTGGAATGGCCAGCAGCAACGGCAGGAAGTTTCCGGAGGCAGCGGATTTGCCGCGCAGAACGACCGGAGGCTGCATTTTGGTCTGGGCAAAGATCCGCGCATGGAGAAGGCCGTGATTCGGTGGCCATCCGGCAAGACTCAAATCATCGAAAATCCCACTGTGAACCAAATTCTGAAGATCAAGGAGCCGGCGTGAGCGAGCAGACCATCGCGCCTGCCGCGCCGCCCTCGCATTCAGCAAGTGCAGCTGCACGAAAATCTTGGCTGAGCCTCGATAACCGTTATATCGCGCCTATTTTCATTACGTGCATTCTCGTCGCAGGACACCTCTCGTTCGGAATGCTGGAGAGTTATCAGAAGACGGCTCTGGCAATTGTGGCCAGTATTGCGGCGGATCTAGTCCTCGGCCGCGTTTTTTTCGGCAAGTGGCCCAACGTGGCGAGCGCCTATATCACGGGCATCAGCGTGGGCATCCTGCTGCGCTCGCCAGCGTTCTGGCCCTACGTCCTGTGCAGCGTGATTTCGATCACGTCGAAATACGTGCTGCGGGTGAAGGGCCGGCACATCTGGAATCCCTCGAATTTTGGAATTTCGGCGATGCTGTTTCTGGCACCGGAGACGGTGGCGACATTAAGCATTCAATGGGGTAATTATCTTTTGCCGATGATGGTGATCTGGGCGTTGGGCTCGGTGATCATCTGGCGGTTGCGGCGTTTCCACATCACCGGAATTTACGTGGTAGCGTTCATCGCATTCGCGTTTCTGCGGAGTTCTATCACGGGAAGCCCGTGGCAATCGGAAATCGCGCCGCTGACCGGACCGATGTATCAACTTTTTATTTTTTTCATGATTACGGATCCCAAGACGACGGTGCGTTCGAAGAAGGGCCAGTGCATCGTAGTATTTTTAGTGGCGTTCGCTGAATTTCTGCTGCGTTTGCATCAGGTGGTTTACGCACCGTTTTACGCGCTTTTTATGGTGGGCCCTGCGGCGATGCTGGTTGAGATGTGGATGGATTCGCGCCGCACGCCGACCACGAGCATGGGCGCCGGTGTCGCTGCCAGCGCCTAGCCAGTGATTGGCAGCGCGCAGCGGACCGCGCTCTCCGCTGCGGGCATCACAAAGTCCTGATTCTTCTCGCGAGAGGAACACGCATTGACGCAAGATCGCCGCAAGATTTGCTGTGCGCTGTGGGCCTTCACTACTTTGTGCATGAGCTACGGGCCCGGCCCTTCGCGCGGCGCGGTGGCTCCGTCACCGGCGCGGTCTTCCGGCGCAATCGAGTTCCGAGATGTGACGAAGCAGGCTGGCATTCACTTCAAACACAACTCTGGCGCCTTCGGCAAAAAATATCTTCCGGAAACGATGGGCAGCGGCGTTTGCGTTCTGGATTATGACAACGACGGCTGGCAGGACATTCTGTTCGTCAATTCGATGGATTGGCCGGGACACAAAGGCGCCACGAACACCTATCCCGCGCTGTATCACAACAATAAAGACGGGACATTTACCGATGTTACGCGCGAAGCCGGGCTTGCGGTAGAATCGTACGGCCTGGGTTGCGCGGTGGCGGATTACGACAACGATGGCTTCGAAGACATCTACCTCACGACGCTCGGCTCCGATCATTTGTTTCGCAACCTGGGCAACGGAAAATTTGCAGATGTCACGCTCAAGGCAGGCGTCGCCGATCCCGGATTTTCCACCAGCGCGGTGTGGTTTGATTACGACAATGACGGCAAACTGGATTTGTTCGTGACGCACTACATCGATTGGTCCATCGCGAAGGATCAATACTGCACGCTCGACAATAAGAATAAATCCTACTGCACGCCGCAAACCTACAAGGGCGAAAGCTCCACCCTTTTTCACAACAAAGGCGACGGTACGTTTGAAAACGTAACCAAGCGCGCCGGATTGCACGACCCCACCAGCAAATCACTAGGCGCCGCGATGCTGGATTATGACAACGACGGCTGGATGGATCTGTTTGTCGCCAACGACACCGAACCGAACAAGCTCTACCGCAATAATCACAACGGCACTTTTACCGACGTCGCTGTGCAGGTGGGCGTGGCCTTTAGCGAATCCGGCAGAGTGCGCGCCGGAATGGGCGTTGATGCGGGAGACTATGACAGTTCGGGATGGCAGAGCCTGCTGATCGGAAATTTCACGAATGAAAGCATGTCGCTTTATCGCAACGATGGTTCCGGACTATTTCTGGATGAAGAGATCTCGTCCGGGATTCGGCAGATGTCTTTGCAAGCTCTCACCTTTGCTTGTTTCTTCTTCGACTATGATCTGGATGGCCGCTTGGATATATTCGCCGCCAACGGTCACGTTTCCGACGACATCAGTGTGGTGCAGCCGACGCTGAAGTATGCGCAGCCGGCGATTCTCTTTCACAATGGCGGCAACCGGAAATTCGAAGACGCCTCGGCCAAGGTTGGTCCCGCGCTGCAACAGCCGGTGGTTGGCCGCGGCGCGGCGTATCTGGATTACGATAACGACGGCGATTTGGACCTAGTGATCGCCGCGAACAACGGGCCGGCGCGCCTGCTGCGCAACGAATACGGCAATCAGAATGACATGTTGCGTGTGAAGCTGGTCGGGACGCGCTCGAATCGCGACGGCATCGGCGCGAAAGTCACGCTTACGACGAGCGCGGGCGCGCGCCTGTTACGCATGGTGAAGACGGGCTCCAGTTACGCTTCGCAGAGCGAGCTGCCGCTAACGTTTGGTTTGGGAAAACCGGAAGCAGGCAAAACCCTGAGCATTGAAATCATCTGGCCGAGCGGGCAAAAAGACTCGCTTTCCAAAATCAGCGCCGATCAGTTCATCACGGTGAAAGAAGGTTCCGGCATCATCGCCACCCGTCCCATCGCATTTGGAAAGTCCACACCGTGACTGTCGCAAGCTCTCGCCGTGCTTATCGCAGTTTTCACGCAGGCGATTGGGCTTTTGCGCAAAGCGTCACATCAGGATGCGACTTTCGGCAAATGATCCGTAGAGTGGACGTAGCCTTCCTCGGCGATGCGCTTGCCGCTCTCGCGATAACGCTGCGGCTCGCGCGGAGCCCAGGTGGCCAGGCCGTCCACGTAGCGATTGAACATGCAGAAGGCCGCGGCGATCAGCACCGTGTCGTGAATTTCCTTGTCCGTGGCGCCGTGTTTGCGGGCACGCTCAACGTCCGCGGTGGTGACCTGCTTGCCGCCCTGTTGAACTTTACCAGCAATTGCCAGCAGCGCTTTCAGCTTGTCTGAAACAGGCGCCGATTCAAAATCGCGTTTCAGCTCATCAATGAGAGTTTCCTTGCCGCCCAGGTAATATGCGGCGGCCGCTCCGTGCACCGTCTGGCAGAAGAAACAATCATTCTGCGACGAGACGTACGTCGCAATCATCTCGCGCTCCCCTTGCGTCAACGAATTGGGAGCGCGCAACAGCACCTCCGCCAGCGCATTCAGCGGCGCTGCCGTTTGCGGGCTGAAGGCCATCGGCCCCAGAATTCCCGGGATACCGTCGGGCAAGTTAATGTGGGGCATCGGTTGCGGCTCCTTTGGCGGGCTTGCAGAATTATTGGCCTTGCGCTTTTTGCACCGGTTTTTCCCAGCCCGACACTGTGTAGCCGGAACTCGCCAGGCGTTTACCCATCTCGCGATACATTTCGGCATCGTGCGGCTGCCAGGTGGCGAGGCCATCCACGTAGCGATTGAACATGCAGAACGCGGCGGCGATCAATACCGTGTCGTGAATTTCCTTGTCGGTCGCACCTTGCGCCCGAGCGCGCCCCACATCTTCCGTGGTCACGTGCTTGCCACCCTGTTGCACTTTTCCAGCGATTCCGAGCAAGGCTTTCAGCTTGTAGGAAACCGGCGCGCTCGCGTAGTCGCTTTTGAGTTGGTCTATCAGTTCGTAATTGCCGCCCAGGTGTTCGGCTGCGGCGGCACCATGCGAGTGTTGGCAGTAATAGCAGTCATTCTGCGAAGAGACATAGGTTGCGATCATTTCCCGTTCCGCGGGCGCAAGTGAGTTGGGCCCTCGCAGCAAGACCTCCACAAAATCACGCAACGGTTTCGTCGTTTCGGGACTGAGCAGCATCGGCCCGCGTATGCCAGGAACACCTTCCGGAAGGTTGATGTGCGCCATGATGATTTTCTCCTTCTGAGACTTTTCCCGCCCGCCGAAGTGGCGCGGCCAGATTCCCGGATCCCTAGAATGTAAATCGTGCCGCAAACTGGAACGCTCGCGGACCGCCTGAACCGAAAAATCCGCCTGCAGTGCTCACCGGTTGAAAGAAAGAGATATCGACGCCGTCGGGATTCCCGGGGCCTGGCAGATTGGTGCCCTTCGGCACCAGGGAAATATTGCGGCCGGAATAGCTGGTATTCGTAAATCCGCGAATATTCACACTGTTGAAGAGGTTGAAAGCCTCGGCCATCAGGTCCACGTGGTATCGTTCGCGAATTGCTATGTCCTTCATCAAGCGCAAGTCCACGGAGTTGAATGGACTGCTGAAATTGATTCCGTCGGGAACATTTTCCAGCGGCCCGCCCGCATTGCAGGGAGCAGGCGCCGGGCACGCAGGGAGCACGTTCCATTCGTTGATGATCTGATTCAGTTGCGTGCTGTTCTTCACGCTGCGGCCCAGTGAATTGCGCGCCAGAATCGGCAGGCGGGCGGGAAGAGATTCGCCGTTTAAGTTAAGGTCCGGAAGAAACGTGTCGGCCGGAACGCCCGAACCGAACGTATAGAGAGGCGCGAGTGAAAAACCCCAAGGCATTTGAAGCAAGCCGTATACCGTTAAGCGGTGCGTTTCGTCGCTGGCTCCGTAGCCTTTTTCGGTCTGTGGGCCCACGGTGCCCTCGATCAGGTTGACGTTCTCGACGGTGGTGTAGGACGGGACCTGATCGTCGTCGGAATAATCCAGCGTTTTAGAAAGTGTGTAGCTGGCGTTGAACAGATACGTCACGCGGCCAACTTTTACGGGCCGGTGCTGTACGTTGATCAACAATCCGTCGTACCAGGAATGCGCATTGGAGGTCGCGACCGTCACCTGGTCGGATATTCCAGTCAGCGGATCCGTCACGGTGCAAGGGACGTTGTTTCCGGGGCAGGAAATGAACGGTGATGTAGAGGTGGTGCTCCGGAGGTATTGCGCGATTAGCTGGCGTTGTCCGAAGACGTACAGCCCGTCGGCGCTCACAGTCCAGCTGGAGCCGAATTGTTGTTGCACGCCGAGCGACGTCTGCTGGAACAACGGGTGATGGGTATTCTTGTCGTCAACAATGATTCCCACCCCGCCTGCTTGGCGCGGTCCGCTGAAGGGGTCTGCGAGCGTGGGGCTGCCCGGCGCGAACGTCGTGCCGGGAATACCAAAAAAGCAGGTATTGAGACTCGGCGCCGAGGCATCGCCCGGAAAGGTGCAGGACGAACCTCCATACTGATTGATGGTGAGCGCGCGATCGTCTTGCACCCGTTGGTACCCGGGAACTTCAAACACGATGCGGTCGTAATAGATGCCAAAGCCGCCGCGAATCACCGTCTTCCCGCGTCCGAACGGGTCGTAGGCAAAACCTACGCGCGGCCCGAAATCCTTTTTATCCGGTTGATGTCTCAGGTCAATCACGTTCGCCACCCAAGTGCATGGAACGGTCGGCTGTGAAGTGAGGTTGGGGCACGGGCCGTAGGCACCGCTGGTGCCGGTCGCATCGGTATCGTAATCCCAACGCAGGCCGAGGTTCAGAGTCAGGTTGCGCGTAACGCGCCAATCGTCTTGCGCGAAAAACGCGATGTAGCTGTTGCTGATATTGGGAATGGGAACGGGCTGGATCGGAGCGGCGCTTTTGATTGCGGCGGCGATGGGAATGTCCAGGTCATTTACCGCACCGTCGCCATTCAGGTCCGCAAAACCGAAATCCGAAGTGAGGATCACGCTGCCGCTGCCGAACACATTAATCTCGCCGAACGCTGTGGCGTGTTGATACTCGCCGCCCAAATGCAGCGTGTGCTTGCCCAAAGCCCAGGTGAACGCGTCACCCACTTGATAGCGATTCAGGTGCGTCGCTTGCGGCACGTTGAAGTTCACACCGTCGGCGATATCGGGGAAGATCAGCTCGTTGGTCGCAGCCAAGCCGGCGGGGTTGGTCGAAGGCGCGCTATTGGGAAATTGCGGGATCAAGTTCAGAAACGTGTCGAAGTGAAAGATGACGTTGTTTACTTTTGTCGAGGAAAGCGTTTTGGTCCAGCCCGCGACCAGCGAATTGAAGCGATTCAGCGAATTTTGCCGTTCCGTCGCGGTGAGTAGTGGAGTGACGCTCGCCGCGGATGCCTGGTTCGTGTCCGTCGAGCGATCGAAGGAATATCGCGCCATCAATGTGTTGGTCGGATCGAGCTGGTAATCAACGCGGGTGGAAACCAGCGCTTCGCGCAACGGCGCCGGCGCGAAGGTGTTCAGAATCGCGTCCTCGGAGGGGTTGGCGCCGTACTGGCGCTCTCCCGTTTCGATGGCGGCGTTCTGATTTCTGTACTCGGCGGAAGCAAACCACCAGGCCTTGTTGCTCTTGATCGGGCCACCCACCGAGCCGCCGAACTGTTCGCGGTCGAAAGGCGGATTGGGGAGCGCTCTGTCAAAAGTGAACGGCAAAGCCTGCAGGTGCCGATTGCGTTCGTAATCGAACAGCGAGCCGTGATATTCGTTGGTTCCTGATTTGGTGACGATGTTGATGATGCTGTTGCCCGAACGGCCCACTTCGGCGGTGAATCGCGCAGTCGCAATCTGAAATTCCTGAATCGAGTCCTGCGGAAAATTGGAAAGCGTGCCGCCGACCACTTCATCGTTGTTGTCGCCGCCATCCACGGTGATATTGCCCCCGCGGCCGACGCTTCCGGCGGAACTCACTTCCAACGTGTTCGTTTTTGTAGGATCGAAATTCGGCGCGGGACGGTTGCCGGGGACCAGATAAGCAAGCTCCAGGAAATTTCTGCCGTTCAAAGGAATGTTTTCGATCGTCGCTGAAGTGACCTGTCCCTGAATCATGGATTGCGTCAGCTCGATGGTGTTGCTCACAGCAGTGACGTTTACGCTTTGCCCGACGGCGGCCAGCTTCAGCTCGCAGTCCAGAGTGGAAGCGCGTCCCGCCTGCAATCGCACCCCTTGGAATTCGCTTACGGCAAAACCGGAGGCTGAGATGCGCACGTCGTACACGCCGGCGGGAAGATCGGGAATGGAATACACGCCATCGCCATTGGAGACCGTCTCATGGATCACGTGGGTGGCAAGTTCGGTGGCCGTCACATGCGTGCCGTTCACCACCGCCTGGTGCGGGTCGGTCACAATGCCGTTGATGGTTCCAGTCGGCACCTGGGCTTGCATCGCGAACGTCATCGTCACCAGGAACAGCGCAACTGCCACAACCCTACTTACCAGCGTTCGCTTCATCCACACCCTCCGATTGGATTCGAAAACGTTTTTGCGTTTCGAAATTGCGTTGCAATCTGACGGTCCGCGCAGGAAATCGCAATAATGGAAAAATACTAGAGACAGCTGCTGCGTGACGGGGTTTACTGTATAGAGCTGCATAAGCTTTCAAGCTTGCAGGAGATTGCGATGGCGTCCACTCCGATGAAAATGAAGCCGATGTTTCTTCCAGAGGTTGAGCAGAATCCCCAGCCCGGACCGTATGCGGACATGATCCGGCGCGCTCAGGAGTCTGGCGGCGAGTACTGGAAAATCTGGAATCTGTTCGCGTTTCGTCCGGAGGCGACGGCGCATCTCGCGCGCTTCACTCATGCGGTGATGCGTGAAAATGCGCCGCTCACTCCTGCGTTGCGCGAATTGATTGCGGCTTACACGTCGTTTCAGAACGAGTGCGAATTCTGCGCCAAGTCGCATGCGGCGATTGCGGCGGAGCTGATCGGCAGTGAGGAGCTGGTGTGGAACGCGCTGCGCGACCTCGAGTCTGCTGCGCTGCCGGAAAACGAAAAGGCGCTGTTGCGCTTTGCCGGCAAAGTGACACACGATTTGTCGGCGATCAGCGAAGCAGATGCGCGAGGCCTGCGAAATGTTGGTTGGATGGACGAGCAGATTTTCTACACCATCACGGTTTGCGCGCTATTTAATTTTTACAACAGGTGGGTGACGTCTTCCGGCGTCCCGGCGGTGTCTCACGAAGGCCATCGCACGCATGCCCAGGCGATTGCGCGCAATGGATACGTGCGCAGCTAACCGCGAGGATCGATTTGAGAATTGCGCTGAGAGTTATACAGACAAAGGGTTACGAAGACAAAAGGACACGCCAGCCTTGAACGCTCAACTGGTTTCCATCGCCACAAAACTGCTGAAAATAGGCGGCGCGCTGGTGGCTTTGTACGCTGTGGTTAGCGCCGCGCTCTTCGCGATCATGTTGCAATCGCCGGATAAATTCGCCGGCACCATGAGATATGTTCCGTGGCCCGCGTTCGTGGTGCTGCCGTTCAAGCCGCTTTGGAACGCGGCGCGCAAAGGGCATTTGGCCGTCGGCGACATGGCTCCGGATTTTTCATTGCAGAGCCCGGATCACAAGAGCACTTTCCAGTTGTCGTCCATGCGCGGGCAAAAGCCGGTGGTGCTGGTTTTCGGCAGTTACACCTGACCTCCCTTCCGGCGGGAGGTTCCCGCTCTCAATACGCTCTACGAACGATATAAGGATCAGGTGGCGTTCTACGTGGTGTACATCCGTGAAGCGCACACCAGCGACGTGTGGCAGGATCCCGACAATCTGGACGATCACGTTATTTTCGCAAGCCCGAAAAATATCGCCGAGCGCAGCCAGATGGGGCAATTGTGCGTCGTGAAACTGGGGATTCACTTTCCCGCTGTGGTGGATGGATTCGACAACGTCACGGAACGCGACTACACGGGCTGGCCCGACCGTCTCTACGTAATTGATCGCGAAGGGCGCATCGCATACAAAGCGCGGCCTGGCCCGTTCGGTTTCAAACCCCAAGGCGTTGCAGACACGCTGCAGAGGCTCTTGCCTTCGGCGGCGGATCGCTAAGTTTCACAGAGCCTGCTTAATCGCAGCACTAGTTGTTTTGTACTATTGGTGTGCTCGCACCCCTAGTGATAGTTTCCCGCGGTGTCTTCCCCTTCCGCTGTTTACGATGCGACTGTTCTGGGCGGGGGTTTGTGTGGAAAGGCGGCGGCCAGCCAGCTCGCGGCGGGCGGTCTGCGCGTGGTCTGCATCGAGCCAGAGAATGCGGCTCGTCAGGCGGTGGGCGAGTCGCTGGACTGGTCGGCGCCGGATTTATTGCGCGCGCTGGGCCTGCCGATGGCAGATTTGGTGAAGGCGGGGATGGCGACCTGGAAGCGGCACGTGACCGTCAAATTGCGCGACGGCTCTTCCGCGCACTATGTCCCGGGCGCTTGGCTGGCTGAAGCGCCTTTCGACGTCGAGCTGCGCACTTTGCACGTGGATCGATTGCGTCTGGACCAAGAGCTGCTGAAGAGGACGGTCGCAAGTGGCGTGACCGTGGTGCGAGACACGGTGGCCGGGGTGGAGCGCGATGGCGACAGGCTTTTGGCCGTACACACCGCGGACGGCTCGCGATTTGCTTCGCCGTGGTTTATTGATGCTTCGGGATTCGCGACTTCCCTGCTGCCGCGCGAGTTCGACCTTCCCGAGGTTCAGTTCGGTCCGGCGAAGGTCGCGATTTGGACTTACTTTGCAGTGGCCGAAACAGTGGAAGGGACGACTTTGTACATGGAACCGCTGCCGGCGGAATATCTCGACTGGGTTTGGGAAATTCCGATCGGCCCGCAGCTGGTGAGCGTGGGATTCGTAACCACTGGCGCAGCGATTAAGGTGTGGCGGGAACAGGGCCTGGGGGTCGAGGACATTTTCCGGCAGCAGCTGATGAAGTATCCGCAGCTCGACGCTCTGCTGCAGGCGGGGGCGTTGGGGCTTTGCAGCGTGACTGCTTTCCGTTCGCGCGTTTACGACGGTGTGGCCGGGCCGAACTGGTTTGTGGCCGGCGAAGCTGCATCCATGGTGGATCCCATCACCGCCAATGGAGTGACGGCGGCGTTGCGGCACGCTGCGGAGGCTTCTGCGCTGATCCTGAAATATCGCAAACGCGGCACGCTGCCGCTGCGCGCCAGGGTTTGCTACAACCGCCGCATCCTGCAGATGGCCAAATTTTTCAACATTGGAATCGAAAAAATTCTCTACGAGCCCGCCGTCAGAAACCGCATCGGGGCGCAAGCTTCTGGCACGGTGTACACGACGCCAGCTTGGAGCATGAACGTGGTGTACGCGCGGCTGAAGCCCAAGGGAATTCTGAAGACGTATCTGCTCGGTTTGGTCCTGGGCTTCTGGCGGGCGTGTGCGTGGATTTTTTCTGAATGTTGCAGGCGGTTGCCGAGGGCGGCCGAATCAGCGAGGTGAGCCGGCCTTGCTGTAAAAGGAGAACTGCATGTATCTGTGTTCTCGCGGCGAGGGTTATCCCGTGTTGTTCATACACGGGATGCCAACCAGCGGCCAGCTCTGGACGCGCGTGATCGACAAGCTTCGCGGCAACTTCACATGCATGGCGGTGGATCTGCCGGGGCTGGGCCGGACCGCGCAAATTCCCTACCGACCCAAGCAGCTGGAATCGCTGGCAGATCGCATCGAACAACTCCGCATCGAGCATGGCATTGCGAAGTGGCACTTGGTAGGACATGACGCCGGCGCCGCCGTTGCCGTTCAGTACACCTTTCGTTTTCAAGAACGCGTGGACCATCTGGCGCTGCTTTCGCCGGCCGTGTTTCCCGAGCTGAAGCCGTTTCACCTCTTCCGTATTCTGCGAACTCCGATCCTGGGAGAGTTGTGTGCGCCGGTGGTGAGTGCGATTTTCTGGAAGATCGCGATGCGCTATGCGCTAGAAGAGCAGCAGGCCGAACTGCGCAGCGTTGTCCAGGACTTCCACGCGCCGTTTTCCGGGCCTTGGGGAGCCTGGCGGCTGATGTCAGTCTTGCGCTACGGCAAACCAGCGGAGGTACTGGCCGCAGTGCCGGAGATGCTGCCGCAACTATTGGTCCCGACGCTCATCTTTCAAGGTTCGCGCGACACAGCCGTGCCAGAAGGATTCGCGCTGCGCGCCTCCGCGCTGATCCCCCAGTCGAGATGCATCACGGTCGACTCGGGACACTTCATTCCATTGAATAAGCCAGAGGTGGTCGCGGCGGAACTGCTGCGGTTTTTCGACACTGGCGCGAGCGCGTAGTGCGGCGCGGGTGCAACGTTTTGGAAACTCGCGCTTGTGTACCGATACAAGAACGCTGGGGGAACATGCTGGCATTCTGCTTATCTGCTGAAAAAAGGTTCTTCTGAAAATGAGCGTTGCGGAAGCTGCGGTCCCCAAACTTGCAACGAATTCCGCGGTTGCCCCGGCGATGTTCGCGACGCCGGCAATCCAGGCGGTAGCCAAGCCGGTGGAACTGAGCCGGCCAGCGCCGCAATGGACTGACGATTACAGCAACCTCTTGCAGGTACTTCGGTAACAGATCGGACCGTTCGCGCGCCCGCGGCGCTAGTGGCGCGAGGCCCTTGCTCCCCGCACGCAAATCGACACTTCCTGACAATCGGCCAGAAATAAGATCGGTGGTTATTCTGGCGTCCAGTTCGGGTGATGGGTGAACATTCCGTTCACGTAGCCCATTTTGTAAACGATGAAAATTCCAAATGCGAGGCTGATCACGCCCGAGGTGACTTGTAGCGTCCGGTTGAGGCGCGCGAATCGTTGCTGAGAATATTTGAAAGGCAGTGCAATGGCGGTGGTGATGATCATCATGCCGGCGATGGTGCCGACTCCGAAGACCAGCAGATAAGCAATCGCCCAATACGGATCGCGAATGGTGGTGAGCACGAGCAATGCCACAGCGGCCGACCCAGCCAGGCCGTGGACGAGGCCGACCAGCAGCGGTCGCACAGCTTGATAGAGGCCGAGTTGGCCGAAAATGCGATCCATCCAGCCGACCGGGGTGGCTGTTTCAGCATGGCCATGCTTTTCGGGTTCGTGCGCGTGTGCGTGAGTGTGAATGTAATCTCCGTGCGCGTGAGGGTGCACGTGCGCGTGAGGACCGGCGGCAGGCGTGTGCTGTTCGGTGATCCAGCGCGTAAAGCCCGACAGATTCAGAATTCCCAGCAGGATGAGCATCACGCCTACGCTCAACTCCATCGTAAGGCCCAGCCGCGGCGGAATCACAACTCCAAAAAGAATGATGGCCGAGCCGACCAGGAAAATTGTGATGGTGTGACCGACACCCCACAGACCGCCGATCACGGCGGCGTGGCGCATGCTGCGCTGGCGGCTGACGATGGTGGTGACGGCAATTACGTGATCTGGGTCCGTGGCATGGCGCATGCCAAGAAAAAAGCCCAGCGCGATGATGGAAATTAGCGTGATCATTTTCTGATTCTGTCGGCTGCTTTCGCAGACCCTCGGGCATTCTACCCAATTTCCGGTACGATTCACGGGAATTATAACTTGCGCTGGCTGCAGGTCGAAGGTTTTGCGCGATGCCGCTTCATAAACAACCGCCAGCTCCGCACTAGCTTCTTGAACGCAGTGCCCCGCTCGTGGTAGTGATGCATCCCATCAAGGCTTTTGATTTGACTGACGACGCGCTAGTGGGTTCCATACCTAGTTGCATACGGCGGGTTTTCGGTTCCAGACGCAAAGGAGCAGGCACAAATGAAGCGAATTGATGCCGTTATCAGACCGTCCCAGCTGGACGAAGTGAAACTGCGCGTCACCGCGCTGGGAGTGACCGGCCTGACCGTATCGGAAGTGCGCGGATTTGGCCGGCAGAAAGGCCACACGGAGACTTACCGCGGCTCGGAATACACCGTGGACTTTCTGCCGAAGATTTTTGTGAGCATCGCGGTGGTGGAAGAACTGGTGGATCCAGTGGTGGACGCGATTTTGGAAGGCGCGCGAACGGGAGTGATCGGCGACGGAAAGATTTTCGTGACGTCGCTGGATGAAGTGATTCGCATACGAACTGGGGAGCGCGGGCCGAGTGCAATTTGAACTCCTTTTTATATCCATGCGTCTTGCTGTGGGTGTGTAAGGAGTTGGAGCGGTAACCCTAATCGGGATAGGAGTTCGAAAATGGAATGTGCATTTGCCCGGCGGACGACACGATGGACGCTGCAAATCATCGTCGCCCTCGTCTTTGCGCAAATCCTTTGTGGTCCGCTCGGCGCGGCGATGGCGGACCAGACGCAACCGGATCCCGCCGGAACCGCGACCGGTGACCGGTCGTCGGCGGCGGATGCCGCGGGCAATCCGTTCGTAGTGCCCGAGCCGACGGACCCGACGGCTCCGGACTACTCTAAGCTGAAGAAAGATTTCGATGAATATCAGGCGCAAGCCGCGCGCGAACCGCTGGCGCTGAAACTGGCGGACGATGTGGGCCACGCGCGCATCGCCACGAATTTTTCCTGGACGCTGCTCACCGGTTATCTCGTGCTTTTTATGCAGGCGGGATTTGCGCTGTTGACGGTCGGGCTGGTGCGCAAGAAAAATGCCGGGCATTTGATGATGCTGAATTTCGCGGCGTATGTTTTTGCGTTCCTCGCTTATTATGCGATCGGTTATGCGTTTCAGTTCGGTGCGGTGGCCTTGAATGCTGCGCCCGCGAATCTGGGCGGCGCGCCCACGCTGAATCATTTTCTGATTGGCAGCGGGCAATGGGGATTTTTGGGAGGTAAAGGATTTTTTCTGAGCGGGCCGGCGTACGACGCGAGCAGTAACTGCTTGACGCTATTCGAAGTGGTGTTCATGGAGACCGCCGGGTACATCATTGTCGGCGCGATTTGCGAGCGGATTACGTTTTGGGCATTTCTGCTTTGCGAGCTTTTCATCGGTGGCATCCTGTATCCGATTTCCGGCTGCTGGGCATGGGGCGGCGGATGGCTTTCGCAGCTCGGCCTGAGCATGCATATGGGGCATGGATATGTGGATTTCGCAGGATCGTCGGTGGTGCACTCGATCGGGGGATTTTGCGCAATGGCGCTGGCGATCATTTTGGGGCCGCGGCTTGGTAAATATGACGCTGCCGGAAAACCGCGCGCATTTCCCGCATCGAACATTGTGTTCGTCGTGAGCGGCACATTTATTTTGCTGTTTGGCTGGATGGGATTTAATCCGGGTTCGACGCTCGGTGCGACGGACCTGCGCATCGCCGTGGTGGCGGTGAATACAAACCTTGCCGCGGTGGCGGGATCGGCAGCGGCAATGCTGCTGTGGTATTTCATGTTTGGAAAGCCGGACATTACGATGGCTTGTAATGGCATGCTGGCGGGGCTTGTCGCGATTACGGCTCCTTGCGCGTTCGTGTCGCCTAATTCTTCCGTGGTTATCGGCGTGATGGCGGGTGTGCTGGTTTGCTTGGGCGTGCTTTTTAATGAGCGCGTGCTAAAAATTGACGATCCGTGCGGCGCGATTTCCGTGCACGGGTATTGCGGATGGTTTGGCGCGGTGGCGGTAGGAATTTTTGCCGACGGAACGTATGGCGCGGGATGGAATGGGGTGGGCGCGGCGGCGTATCTGGGAAAAGCCGGGCAAGGCGTGACGGGGTTGCTGCATGGCGATTTCAGGCAGTTGTACGTGCAGCTGGGCGGAGCTACGCTGCTGGCGGTATATGCGCTCGGGTTAACGTACGTTGTGTTTTCGCTGCTGAATGCGTGGCGCTCGATGCGGGTAACGCGCGAAGTGGAGTTGTCCGGGCTGGACGTTCCGGAATTTGGCATGTTGGCGTACCCTGAAGACGCGGTCGAGATGTTGGGCGCTGGATCGCAGGCGGCGCAGCAGCGTGGAATGTAGTGAGCTGGACGGGCGCTGTCTGGCTGCATCTGTCGCAGCGTGTTTGCGGCCGCAGCGGCGGTGCGTGCCAGATGTGGCGAACCATAAGATGGCGGGAAGGATGCAAGCGTGACGAACGGGTAGCTTCAGGCGAACTTTGATGCCAACCAGTCCATCGCTTTCCTCTGAACTGCGCGAATTGTCCGCGAAGGAATCGGCGCGCATTAAGGACCAGTTCGTTGCGACCGGTGATGGCAAGGCCGCTCTGTTGGGCCGCACCGCGTTGATCGAATCCGTCATTGAGCGGCTTTGGAAACAGCACGTGTTCGCTGAATCGAGCGGCCCGGCGGATTGTGCGCTGGTCGCGCTGGGCGGCTTCGGACGGCGCTGGCTTTTCCCCTTTTCCGATATCGACGTGCTATTCCTGCACGCCGGCAACGGCACGGAAGAAAAACTCAGAGAACCAATCCGCAAATTTTCTCAGGACCTGTGGGACCTGGGACTGAAGCTCGGCGCGGCCACGCGCACACTCGCCGAATGCGGCAAATTCGAGGCCGCCAATTCCGAATTCGCAATTTCGCTGCTCGATTGCCGGTATCTCGCAGGCGATCATCGAATGTTTGCGCGGCTGCACGACGATGTGATTCCAAAATTGTTATCGCGCGAGTCGGATCAAATCGTGAAGCGGCTGGGTGAGCTGACGCGCACGCGGCATGGCAAATTCGGGAGCACGGTGTTTCATCTGGAACCCAATATCAAGGATGGACCCGGCGGGCTGCGCGATTACAACGTGGTTTGCTGGCTCTCGCTGCTGGCCGCGATCGAGCAGTATCACGTATGGCCGAGCGACGACGCCGTCTTGCCGGTCTCCATTCAGGAACCTTTTGCGGCGGCTCTTAACGCGCTGATGTCCATTCGATGCTTTTTGCATTTCCGGCACAATCGTGACGACAACACGCTCACATGGGAATCGCAAGACGCCGCGGCCGGTCAGAAAATCGGCGTGGCGCATTCACCGCGGTCGATGCGCGCAGTGCACGAGGGCGGCGCGGATGGGCTGAGCACAGCGGAGTGGATGCGCCTGTATTTCAGCCACGCGCGCACGGTGCATCACGTTTGCGTACAAATGCTGGAGGAAATTCCGGCGGCCCGGCTTTCGCTGCATCACCAGTTCCAACAACTGCGCTCGCGGCTTTCCAACGCGGAATTTCTGGTCGAGGACGGGATGCTGCTATTGCGCCAGCCCGCGGCTCTGGACGATCCCGAGCTGATTCTGCGCGCATTCCGTTTCTTGGCGCGGCATGGATTGACGCTTAGTTCGAGTACGGAAGCACAGATTCAGCGCGCATTTCCGGCGCTGCAGGCTGTGCCGCCGAAAGGCACCGAGCTCTGGCATCTGCTGCAGGAAATTCTGGTCGCGCCGCATGCCGCGGATGCCTTGCGCGCAATGCATTCGCTGCGCTTGCTAACCCTATTGTTTCCAGAGTTTGCGGCAATTGATGCCCTGGTGGTGCGCGACTATTCGCATCGCTTCACCGTCGATGAGCATACGTTTGTCGCGATTGATAATCTTCACGCCTTGCGCCAATCACAATCCAAATGGGATCAACGCTACGCGGAATTGTTGGAGGAACTCGAGCAGCCGGACTTGCTTTATCTCGCGCTGCTGCTGCATGACGTGGGTAAGGGGGCGAAAACGGATGACCATGTGCGCGCGAGCGTCCGAATCGCGGAAGTGGCGCTGGAGCGGCTGGATCTGGATGTGCCGGATTGCGAAACGGTTTTATTTTTAATCGACCGCCACCTGGAGATGAGCGCGGCGATGCGCCGTGACATTTTCGATCCGGAAACGGTGCGCGCGTTTGCAGAAAAAGTAGAGACTCCGGAACGATTGAAGATGCTTTGCCTGCTGACATACGCCGATATCAAGGCGGTGAATCCCGAGGCGTTGACGCCCTGGAAGGCCGAAAATATCTGGCAGCTTTATATCGCAACGGCGAATCATTTGAATCGCAGCCTGGACGAGCGCCTGCACGTGGACGCGCACGATGAGGTGCTGGCACATCTGGGCACACTGGCTCTGAGTGTGGGAGACCGGCTGGACGCGTTCCTGGAAGGGTTGCCGCGGCGTTATCTGCTGACGCACGACGCTGGAGAAGTGCTGGCGCATTTGGAAATGGCCGCGCGGCTCACGAGAGATCCGGTGCAGCTTAATTTGCGGCGCGGGCGGCATTGGTACGAGCTGACTTTGGTCACGACGGATCGCGCTTCCCTTTTCGCGACAATGGCGGGCGTGCTGGCGGCTTGGGGCATGAACATCGTGAAGGCTGCGGCGTTTTCGAATCAGGCGGGCGTGGTAGTGGATACTTTTTATTTCACGGATCGTTTTCGGACGCTGGAACTGAACTTGCCGGAGTGGGAACGGTTTCAGACCAGCATTCATGACGTGCTGACCGGAAAAGCAGATCTGGAGCGAATGATTCGCGATCGTTTACGTTCGGAGAAGAGGCGCGTGCCGAAAGTGAAGGTGGAGACTCGCGTGAAGACCGACGATGCTTGCTCGGCGCATAGCACGTTGATTGAGATCGTTGCCCAGGATCAGCCGGGGCTGCTGCATCGCATCAGTTCCACGTTTTCGCGAGAGAATTGCAATATTGAAATCGCGCTGATCGAGACGGAGGGCGAGACGGCGATCGACGTATTTTATCTGACGTCTGCCGGGGCGAAACTTTCCGCGGAGCATCAGCTGCGGCTGCATGAAGCGTTGCTAGCGGAATTTTCCAAGGCGGAATAGGCGGCAGTTTCGAACACGCATTGCTTACACTGCCAAGCGCGCAGCGACTGTTACTTGTACGGGTGCGAACGCGCTTCTACTTTTCCAGTTCTTCCGGCGTTTTTTGGCTTAGTTCGGCCCAGCGCGCATAGAGCTCATCTACTGTTTTCTGCGCGCATTCCATTTCCACGTACGCGGTATGAAGGCGCGGAGCGTCGCTGGAGATTTCGGGATCTTCCAGCGCGGCGCGTCTGGCGAGAAGTTCTTCTTCCGCTTTGGCGATTCGCTTTTCGATAGAGGCGAATTCGCGGCCTTCGGTGTGCGAACGTTTTTTCGCTGTCGCGCCCGGGCGGTTGGTATCGGCCGGCGCGCTGTCACGTCCCTTACGCGCAGTTGTGGCCTTGGCGTCCGCGGAAGGTTTCGCTTGTTGCGAGCGCAGCCAGGCGTCCCACTGCGAATAATCGGCAAAGCGTTCGGCGTCGCCGCGGCCGTCGAGTCCCAGCACGACGGTCGAGATGCGATCGAGCATGTAGCGATCGTGGGTAACCAGAACCAGGGCCCCGCGATATTCGAGCAGGCTTTCTTCGAGTATTTCCAGAGTCGGGATATCGAGGTCGTTCGTCGGTTCGTCGAGCAAGAGCACGTCCGCCGGTTGCAACATCAGTTGGGCGATCAACACGCGGGCGCGTTCCCCACCGGAGAGGCGCCCTACGGGACGACTCAGATCCTCGCCGGAAAATAGAAAGCGGGCCGCCCACGCTGCGACGTGAATCACACGTTCCTGATAAATCACCGAATCGCTGTCGGGTGCAAACGCGCGACGGAGAGACGCTTCCGGATCGAGCTGACGATTCTGATCAAAGTACACGATGCGCAGCGAATCCGCTTTCTGGATTTTTCCGGCGCTGGGGAGAATATCACCGCGCAACAGGCGTAGGAGAGTGGTCTTGCCGCTACCGTTCGGTCCAACCAGTCCGACGCGCATGCCGGATTGCAGCGTGAAATTGATGTTTCTGAACAGTGTGCGTCCGCCGATGGTGTAGGTGACGCCATCGAGGCCGATGAGCTGTTTGGTTCGGCGATGGGAGGCGGAGAAA
>DATNLN010000003.1:0-11695 GCA_035602855.1 Candidatus Acidiferrales bacterium | reverse complement strand
GCCAAATCGCGGATAGGATGCGAAAGCACCGGCCCTGAATCGGGAACATCGAGCGGCAGGCCCATCGCTTCAGCAACGATCAAAATATCCGAAAACACGATGACCGCGTCCACCCCGATAATGCGAAAGGGCTGCAACGACACTTCCGCTGCAATTTCCGGCGTCTTGCAAATCTGCAGAAACGTGTAGTTTTTGCGCAGCGCCTGATACTCCGGCAAATAGCGCCCGGCCTGCCGCATGATCCAAACCGGAACTCGTTCCACCGGCTCAAAACGGCACGCGCGCAAAAACAGTTCTTTGCGGTTTTCTGCAGCGGTCATAGCTTCCGTGTAATGATATCAGAAGGGATTAGGGGCCGCACGCCGCTCCCGCGCGCTAACCTGCCTTGCCGGGGCGCTTTCGGCGTTATAATTGATATGCAAGTTTGGGAGTTTTCGCACTTAATGCCAAACCATCTGGGCTATTTGAGCCTGACACTCTACGTGGCGAGCTTTATCTGCTACGCACGGAATTTGTCCGTGCCCAATATTGGGGTGGGACGGGTGGCTTCTGCGCTGCTCGCCGGCGGAATTTTTGTGCAGTATGTATCGCTGTACCAGCGGTCTCTTGCGCTTCACACGGTGCCCTACGATGATTTGTACGGCTCCATGTCGTTGTTTGCGTGGCTGCTCGGCATCACCTATCTTGGGCTGGAATTGTTCCATCGCCAGCGCTCCGTGGGAGCGTTCGTCACTTTGCTTCTGGTCTGCTGGATTACTTTACTTGGGCTGCTCACGCCGCGCTCACTTCCCGTGCCTTCTGTCCCGCGTGGAGCTATCTTCGCATTTCACGTGACCTTGAATACCTGGGCGTACGCGGCCTTCGCGCTTTCTTTCGTGCTCAGTGTGATTTACCTGGTGCAGGACCGCGTGTTGCGTTCGCGTCGGCTCAGCGTGGCCTTCTGGCGGTTTCCCGCCCTGGATGTGCTGGAGCGTATGGCGCGCAGCAGCGTGTATGTAGGATTGGTCGCGCTGATATTCGGCGTCGTCATGGGATTGATTTGGGAGCACCGCCTGCGCGGCAGCTATTCGTTCGGCGATCCCAAGGTAATTGTGACGCTTGCGATTCTGGCAGTGTATGCGGCGTACCTGCTGCTTTCGCGCAGCGCGAATTGGCGCGGGGCTCGCGCGGCGTTGCTCTGCGCGATGAATTTTCTCATCGTGTTGTTCAGCTACACGTTTGTAAATCTGTATCTGACCAAGTTTCACCGTTTCCTCTGATGCCCACAGCCACCAACCCGAACCGCACCGGTGCCATCCGCATTCAAGTGGCGCTGATCGGCTGCAATCATCGCACCGCGCCTGTCGAGCTGCGCGAGCGGATTGCGTTCACTTCGCAGCAAGCTCTGCAAGCGGCCGACGAATTGAAGGAACGCGGAATCCTGGAAGAAGCCGTAGTGGTTTCCACGTGCAATCGCAGCGAACTGTATGGCGTCCCAGGCGATTTCGCGCCGTCCACCGCCGAAGCGATGGAAGAATACTTCACTTCGTTCCACAAGATTCCCTACGACCAGTTGAAAGGCCGTTTTTATCGCTGGGCAGGGCCGGACGCGGTACGCCATCTGTTTCGCGTGGCTGCAGGCCTGGATTCCATGCTATTGGGCGAAGCGGAGATTCTGGGCCAGCTGCGCACAGCTTACAACCTGGCGCTCGATCACGGCGCCACCGGACCGGTGCTGAATCGGATTTTTCAGGGCGCGCTCGAAGTCGGCAAGCGCGTGCGCAGCGAAACGGAAGTCGGCGCGCGGCCGATGTCCGTGGCGCTGGCGGGAGTTAAACTAGCCGAAAGAGTTTTCGGCAATTTGAAGGGGCACGCGGCATTGATTCTGGGCGCGGGCGCAGTCGCCGAGCAGGTCGTCGAGCACATGCGCAATCGCGGCATCGGAAATTTGCGCGTGATCAATCGTTCGTTCGATCGCGCGGCGGAACTCGCGCAGCGCGTGGGCGGTCAGGCAGTCGCGTGGGAATCGCTAGAAGCGGTGCTGGGCGTGCCGGATATTATCGTCACGTCTGTAAGCGCGACGGGGCCAGTTTTAACGCGCGAGCTTCTGGACCGAGCGATCGCCGCGCGCTCCGGGAAGCCCGTTTTCGTGGTGGACCTGGGCGTGCCGCGCAATGTGGCGGAATCCGCCGCGGGACTTTACAATCTGTATCTTTACAATATCGACGACCTGGGCGAAATCGTCGAGCAGAACAAGAAAGCGCGCGAATCCGAAATTCCGCGCGCCGAAGCGATCATCGCTGAACACATTGACAAATTCGAAGCGTGGCGCGGTGCGCTCGAAGCCGGCTCGATCGTAAACGATCTGCGCGAGCAATTTCACCAGCATCGCGAGATGGTGATACGCGAGAAGCTGAAAGAAATGGACGCGGTTACGCCGCAGGAGCGCGATCGCATCGCGCGCATCACGGAGGAATTGATCGAGCGCCTGCTGGAAGAGCCGCAGCAGAAATTGCAACACGGCCGAGGAATGCGCGGTCGGCTGGCGGGGCTGGAAGCCATTCGCCACTTGTTTGGGCTCGAGGACCGCAAACAGTGAAGCCGCTGCGCATCGGCACACGCGGCAGCGCGCTGGCATTGTGGCAGGCCAATTATTTTCGCGATGCGCTGCAGAAGACGTGCGGCTTGGCCTCCGAGCTTGTGGTAATTAGGACGTCCGGCGATCAAAATGTGGCCGATCCGGCGCAACAAATCGGCGTGATCGGCATTTTTACTAAGGAGCTGGAAGATTCCCTGCTGGATGGCCGCGCGGACTTGGCGGTGCACAGCATGAAGGATGTGCCGACGGAATTTTCGCCCCATTGCCGGATCGCCACGGTTTTTAGGCGCATAGAACCGTGCGATGCGCTGGTTTCGCACGGCGGCGAAATGCTGGCGCAATTACCACCGGGCGCGAAGATCGGCACCAGCAGTTTGCGCCGCGCCTCGCAGCTGCGCTTGTTCCGCCCGGATATTCAGATTGCGGAGCTGCGCGGCAACGTAGATACCCGCCTGCGAAAAGTCGCCGCGGGCGAATATGACGCAATCGTGCTGGCTAAGGCCGGCATCGATCGTCTGGGATTGTCGTCGCGCATCACGGAAGTGCTTTCGCCCGAAATCATGCTGCCGGCGGTAGGCCAAGGCGCGCTGGGCGTGGAATTCTGCGAGCCGCGCCGCGAGGAATTCAAGGTTTTGGATCTGTTGATGGATCAGGATACGATGCGAGCGGTGAAGGCCGAGCGCGCGCTGCTCGCCGAAGTGCAGGGTGGCTGCCGTTTGCCGCTGGGCGCGTGGGCGCGCGTCGAAAATGGTGCGATGGTGCTGGACGCCCGCGTGCTCTCTGAAGATGGCGCGGAATGCATTCGCGGGCGCGCTGAAAAGGTTTGCAACTCCGCGGCGGATGCGGAGAATCTAGGCCGCGCAGTAGCGGCAGAATTGCTGGCAGCCGGCGCCGATCGGCTGCTGCGCATCGTAGGGAGGTCCGTTGGCCGAGCCTGAAAAATCTTTTGGCGGTGAAAAGCACCTCGGCGAGCCTCTTGCGGGCAAGCGCATCGTGGTGACGCGCGCGCCGGAACAAGCCCAAGAGCTCGTGGACGCGCTGGAAAATCTGGGCGCCGAAGTGCTCCTGATGCCGACGGTCAGTTTCGCGCCGCCGGAAGATTCCAGCGAGCTCGACGCAGCGATGAAAAACAAGAAGGACTTCGACTGGATTCTTTTCACCAGCCAGAACGCGGTGCGATTCGTGTTTCTGCGCGCCTGTGAGTTGTCGCACGTGCAGCCCGTGCAGGCGCTTCGGCCTAAGGTTGCGGCTGTGGGTTGGGCTACGGCCCAGGCTGCCAAGAACCTGGATTTGCGCGTGGATTATGTGGCGCAAACGCATACCGGAGAATCGCTGGCCGCGGAGCTGCGCGAGCAGTTGGTTGGAAAGCGCGTGCTGCTGCCGCGCAGCGATCGCGTGGATGATCGGTTGCCGGATGCTTTACGTGAAGCCGGCGCGCAGGTGAAGGAAGTAGTGGCGTACCGCACGCTGCGGCCTGCGTCTCTCGATCCGGAAATTCTGGGCGCTTTGCGCAAGGCGGAGGTTGCGGCGATTGTTTTTGCCAGCCCGTCGGCGTATCACAATTTGGCGGCGTTCGTGCCTGCCGCGGAATTGAACGCGCTATCCGAACGCGTGCCATTTGCCGCGATCGGATCCACAACCACTCGCACGTTGCGCGAAGCAGGCGCGCGCGTCGCGATCGAAGCGAACGATTCGTCCTCGGCCGGCCTGGCCGATGCAATCGCCAAATATTACCAGCGGCAAAAATAAATTATGAGGAACGCATGACATTCCCGGTTCACCGCCCGCGACGCTTGCGGCGCAACGAATCTTTGCGCGGATTCGTGCGCGAAACGCGGCTGAGCGCCAGTGGCATGGTCTACCCGATGTTCGCGTGCCCCGGAACGAACGTGCGCAGGGAAGTCAGCTCCATGCCGGGCATCTACCAGCAATCGGTGGATCAGATTGTGGAAGAATGCCGCGAAGTCGCCGGCCTCGGAATTCCCGCGGTGATTCTGTTTGGCCTGCCCGAACATAAGGACGAACTGGGCTCGGAAGCCGCGGACGCGCACGGGGCCGTGCAACGCGCGATCGAAGCGATTCGCAAAGCAAAACTGAATTTGTTGCTGATTGCCGATGTCTGCCTCTGTGAATACACCAGCCACGGCCATTGCGGGGTGATGAAAGACGGGGAGGTGCTGAACGATCCTAGCCTGGTGCTGCTCGCGGATGCGGCGCTCTCGCACGCGCGCGCCGGAGCGGACCTGGTGGCGCCTTCGGACATGATGGATGGCCGCGTGGCAGCAATCCGGCAGCGGCTCGACGAAAATAATTTCGAGAATGTGGCGATACTTTCCTATGCCGCCAAATATTGCTCCAGTTTTTACGGGCCGTTTCGCGAAGCAGCACAATCTTCGCCGCAATCGGGAGATCGCCGCAGCTATCAAATGGATCCCGCCAACGCGCGCGAGGCATTGCGTGAGGTGGCGCTGGACCTGGAAGAAGGCGCGGACATCATCATGGTGAAGCCGGCGCTGCCTTATCTGGACGTGGTGCAACGCGTGCGCGAGCGCTTCGATGTTCCGCTCGGAGCCTACAACGTGAGCGGCGAATACTCGATGGTGAAAGCAGCGGCGCGCAATGGCTGGATTGACGAAAAGCGCGTGGTGCTGGAAATTCTCACGGGGATTCAACGGGCCGGCGCCGACATTATTCTGACCTATCACGCAAAAGACGCGGCGCGGTGGCTGAAGAATTCCTGAGCTGACCGCGTAGCAAGAAAGCCACGGGAGAAAATGGGGAGCGAGACGGTAAAAAGCGCGACAGAAAAGGCGGCCGGCGCCGATCCGTCGGCAGCCAAGACAAACGCAACTGCAAACGCGCGCCCGCGTTCGACGGAAATTTTCGAGCGCGGCAAGAAAACTCTGGTGGGCGGCGTGGACAGTCCAGTGCGTGCATTTCGCGCCGTCGGCGGCACGCCGCTGGTAATTGATCACGCGTTCGGTGCGCGGCTCTACGACGTGGATGGCCGCGAATATCTGGATTACGTCTGCTCCTGGGGCGCGCTGATTTTGGGGCACGCGCATCCCGACGTCGTGGCCGCGGTTTCCGAGCAAGCCGGGCGCGGCACAAGCTACGGCATGACCTCGCCGCTGGAAATTGAGCTGGGCGAGAAAATCACGCACGCGGTTCCGTCCGTCGAGATGGTGCGCTTTGTGAGCTCCGGAACGGAAGCGGCCATGTCGGCGGTGCGTCTGGCGCGCGCGTTCACCGAACGCGACCTGGTAATCAAGTTCGAGGGCTGCTACCACGGCCACTCGGACGGCTTTCTGTCCGAAGCAGGTTCGGGCCTAGCGACGCTGGGCATCGCCGCCTGTCCAGGAGTGCCCGAAGCTTTCGCGCGCTTAACGCTGAACACGCCCTATAACGATCTCATCGGCGTCGAGAATCTTTTTCGCCAGCACGCCGGAAAACTCGCCGCGATCATCGTGGAACCAGTAGCCGCGAATATGGGAGTCGTCGAGCCCGCGCCGGGATTCCTGCAAGGGCTGCGCGAAATCACGAAGAGGGAAGGCGCCCTCTTGATTTTCGACGAAGTAATTACCGGATTCCGCATGGCGTACGGCGGCGCGCAAAGCGTTTACAAAATCGATCCCGATCTTACGGTGCTGGGTAAAATTATCGGCGGCGGCCTTCCGGTTGCGGCCTACGGCGGCAAGCGGCACATCATGGAACGAGTGGCACCGCTGGGACCGGTCTATCAGGCCGGCACGCTTTCTGGCAATCCGCTCGCGATGCGCGCCGGGCTCGCCACTCTGCCAAAGCTCGAAGCGCCGAAATTTTATGCAGATGTGAATCGCAGAACGCAGCGACTCGCCGAAGGTTTGCGCAACGCGCTGAAAGAAGCGAAAGTTCCAGGGCAAGTAAACGTAGCAGGCTCGCTGCTGACATTATTCTTTTGTGATCAGCCAATAAAAAATTACGCGCACGCCAAGAAATCCGACACTGCAAAGTTCGCAAGGTTTTTTCAGGCAATGCTCGAGCGCGGAATTTTTCTACCACCGTCGCAATACGAAGCTCTGTTTGTTTCCGCCGCACACAGCGAAGCAGATATCGACCGCACAATCACAGCAGCTCGCGAAAGCCTGGCATCGTTCTAGCTCCGCGCCAAGCTCGCTCCCATCGGAATCTGCACCGGCGCAGCGATGCCCGCGCAAGCAAAAGCGAAAGCCTCGCGAAGCCAGCAGCTGTAGGTTCCGGTGATTCAGCCATTTAGCCGGGTAACGGCAGTACTGGTAGATGGAAACGGATTTCCTTTCGACGGCCATAAAACCAGGGCCGAGTTTTTTCACTTCTCACGTAATCTGCTGTAAATACACAGGATAGCCTGCTCTGCCAGGTTGGTCCCGCCCGTGCACTCCTCTATCGCGTCAGGCGGTTACAGGAGACCTCCTCCATGGTTTTGGCCGTAGCAGCGCTCTTGCTTCCGTTTCAATTTTTCGCTCTGCCGGCTCCGCCTGTTGGCGCGCAGACAGTCTCTTTCAAGGAGAGCGCCCCTGTGAGCACACATCCGTCCGTTGCCGTTGAGGAAGATACCATCTCGACGGCCAGCGAATCGTCCTCGACCCGCATGAACCTCGACCAAGTGCAGCTGGTCAACGGAGATTCCAGAAACCAATTCTCCGGCAGTCTGAAGACGGTGGCGTTTGAAACGCCCGGCGATGCGCAGTCATTTTCCACCGTGCGCATGCCAGCCCCTTTCACCAAAGAAAGCAGATTCCGGGATGCGCTCTCGCAGCCTTCGCGGCGCCAATGGCTCGCTCTGGCGCTGCTGCAACATGGCGCGGCCGCTTTCGACGCTTACTCGACGCGTCAGGCCGTCGGTCACGGCGCTGTGGAAGATAATCCGATGTTGCGGCCGTTCGCGGGCTCGCCGGCCATATATGCGGCCACGCAGGTGGCGCCGCTGCTCTTCGATCTGATGGCGCGGCACATGCAACGCAGCGAATCTCCGCTATTTCGTCGTTTTTGGTGGGTGCCGCAGACAGCAAGCGCGGGCCTTTCGATTTTATCCGGCTTTCACAATTTGAGTATCGCAGGCAAAGTGTAGTTTCAAGGGCTGTCGTTAGGCGTGATCACGAACACTAAATTCTTTCTCTGGCGGGGAAGATTTCGAAAAGGCATCCGGCGACCTCCCTGGATGCCTTTTTTGTTTTTGCGCAGCCGATTTGCCGAATTATTTCGGTGCGGCTGCCGACGATTTTGCCGCTCCCTGCGTGCGCGCTCGCGGAGCCGTCGCGCCCATTTGCTGTACCGTCCACTCCACCGCGCGGCGCGCCGCCTCCACAGCGCCAGAAATATCGGATACCGGCCCGATTGAATCCGTATTCGCGAAAGCGACGCAGCCGAAAGGCTGGTTCGCCACCGGAATCACTTTCGTGAAAATTCCCGGCGCGGGCAAGAACATGGGATGCCCCCGGCGGTACATGTGCACCTCAATCGGTGCGGCGCTGAATTCAGGCAGAAGCTTCTGAAAATCCCGCAGCACGTTTTCCGCAATTCTTTGGCAGCCGTCCACGGTGAGCAGCCGGTCGCGATGCAATTCCGAAATCGGCGTGTAAAAAGTCAGAATATTATTTTTCTGCACGTAGCCCGGCTGTTTCTGCAGGACCCAATCCGCCACGATGAAATCGGTGAAGGCATTGCCGGGGCACCACGTGTCGTACGCGCGATTGTAAATGGGCTTGTCAAAAATCATGTTGATCACTGGATAGGGGCAGTAGCGGAACGACATCATGGCTTCGTGCTGCGCGTCTGGCAGCCCTGCGATCAGCCGCGCGGTGATAAATTTCGGCGTGGCCATGATCACGTATTTCGCTGCGACGGTGCGCAGCTGGCCCGCCTGCATGTAAGTGATGTTGACGCCGGTCTTTTGCGGATCAACTGAAACAATCGTCGCGTCGCCGATCATCTGTTCGGCGTACTTCGCTTGCAGCGTGTTCGCCAATTGGCGCGACAAAGCGCCGTTGCCACCCGGCAACGTTCTGCGAACGTCTTCGTCGGCCGTCATCTCCTGCAAATCACCGGCGGCGACCAGCGCGGAGGCGTCCTCGGATTTCGCGCCCCAATTGGATAGACCGTAGGCGTCCCACCATTGTTTGAGTTCGGGCGCATGGCCCTTCAGATAATTCGCGAGCGGCACGCTGTCCAGTTGTTGTGCGTTCTTATCCGGGTCCAGCGCCTTCATTTCCGCGCGGAATTTCTTGAAGCTATCGCGCACGGCGTCCGAGTAGGGAAGCTGGTCCAAGCCGTCGCGCCAGGTGTCCGCCACCCACTTTCCCGCGACGATGGTGGGATCCCCGGAATTAATCGGCAACTCGATCAAGCCGATTTCGCGGGCGAGTTTCTCGCTGGCGCTGTCCTTTTCGTCGAAAGCGGAGCCCGTGGCGAATCCCTGGCCCTGATATTCCTCTAAGTAGGCGTTGCCGCCCCAGTGTGGTTCCTTTTCGAGCAGCAAGAAATCGCGGCCGCGTAGAAAATACGCCGCGCTCATACCGCTCACGCCGCCGCCGACGATCACCACATCGTGATGGCTCGATACCGCGGGCTTATCGAATGGCTGGCCGTCGCGCACTTCGTGACAAATCGCAAAATGGTCGCCGTCCAGTTGCGGCTTCGGCCCGCTTTCCGCCGCGAGCAGCGAATGATTTACAGGGCATCCCGCGGCAACCGACCCGGCCACCACAAATTTCAAAAAATCCCTGCGCGTTTCCATCATGCGGTCTCTCCTTCGATCGACGCGGGAACCAGCGGCGCACGGGCTTCCTCGGCGTGTTGCAAACGAGTTCTCAGGCGATACCACAACAAAATCATGGCGATGGAAAAAACCAGAATCAGCGTGGAAATGGCGTTGATTTCGGGAGTGATTCCCCGGCGCAAGCGCGACCAGATCTCCAGCGGCAGCGTGTTGGCACGCCCGATTAAAAAGAAGCTCACGGCGATTTCATCCAGCGAAAGCGTGAAAATCAGCAGGCCTGCCGCGATCAACGCTACGCGCAAGTTCGGAAACGTCACGCGCCAGAACGTCTTCCAATGATTTGCGCCCAGATCGAGCGAAGCCTCTTCCTGCGCGCGCTCCAGCTTCTGCAGTCCCGCGAAGATTTCGGTGGTGGCTACCGAGATCAACGCGGTGCCGTGGCCCAGCGTGATCGTCACCAGGCTGAGCTTCATGCCCACCGCGACGAACAACATCAGCAGCGAAAGCCCGGTAATGATGCCGGGAAGAATCAGCGGCAGCAGCACCAATCGGCGGAAGAGCGCCTTGCCCGGGAAATTTGTGCGCTCCAGCGCCAGAGCTGCGGGCAAACCCAGTCCTAGCGCGATCGTCACGGCCACCACGGCAACGATCACGCTATTCCATACTGCTTCCCACAGCGCGCCGTCGCCGAAAAGCTGACGATACCAATCGAGCGTCCAGTGCGCAGGAGGAAAACCGCCAACCCCTGAGCCGTTGAACGAATAAACCACCAGAACAACAATCGGAAAATACAGGAACGCATAAACGAGAGACGCGTAGATACTCAGCAACAACGGCGCGCGAGGGGACTGGAATCCGCCATTCATGAGACCGCCAGCCTTTTTTCAAGGCGCTCAGTGATGAACAGCAGCGTGACCACCAGCAGCATCATGCAGAAAGAGATCGCGGCGCCCAGCGGCCAGTTGTAGGCCGCGCCGAAAAGGCTCACCACCACGTTTGAAATCATGATTCCGCTCGGCCCACCGACCAGCAGCGGCGCCAGGAAATCCCCCAGCGTCAGCACGAAAGCAAACGTCGCGCCGGCAAGAACTCCCGGCAGCGAAAGCGGCAAAATCACGCGGCGAAATGTGGACCACGGCGAAGAGCCCAGGTCGTGTGAAGCCTCCACCAGATTGCGCGGAATATGTTCCAGCGATGCGTAAATCGGCAACAGAGTGAACGGGGTATAGATGTGCGTCAAAGTAATGACCACCGCGAACGGGCTGTACAGAAAAAACGCCACCGGCTTGTGCGTAATGTGCAGATATTGCAGGAATCCGTTCAACACGCCGTCGCTGCCCAGAATCGTCTTCCACGCATACCCGCGCACCAGGTAGCTCGCCCACAGCGGAATGATTACCAGCTGATACAGCAGATCCTTTCGCTTCGCTGCGTGGAACGAAAGGTAGTACGCCAGCGGATAGCCCAGCAGCAGCGCGAACACGGTGACCGAAGCCGCGATGCGCATGGAACGCAAGAGCACATGCACGTAAATCGGATTGCGCGCCAGCTGCAAGTAGTCCTGCAAATTCCAATTGTGCACGATCACTTGCGCGGGCGAGACGGACCAGAAGCTGTAGCAGAAAAGAATTGCGTAGGGGATCAGAAGAAACACCGTGACCCACAGCAGCGGAGGAATCGTCACGCTGGCTTTGTACGCGCGCGAGTACATGGCTACTCCGGCTCTCCTTCGCGCACGCGCACGGCGTCGTTCGCAGCGAACTCGAATTCGCGCTCTCCCGTAAGGATTCCGGGGTTGGCGATGCGCGCGCGGACGCTCTGCGCGCCGCCGCAATCAATTTCGATTAAATCCATCGCGCCGCCGAATGCTTGGTCGCGGACGCGTCCACGAAATCGCGCGCTGGCCGCGTCTGCGAAGGGAAGTCCGGCGGATTCGGTTACGAGACGAATGCATTCCGGTCGCAGCGAGTAGGTTGCCTTACCGGGCGCGCCGGAGGTCCGCCACACGATGCTTCCGGCGCTCGCGGTTCCGTCCCTAATTTCCGCGCGCAGCAAGTTCGTCTGCCCGATAAATTGCGCGGCGTAGGCGGTGTCTGGTTCTCCATAGATTTCGCGCGGCGGAGCCACCTGCTCCAGAAGCCCGGCGCGCAACAAAGCCACGCGGTCCGACAAAGCCATGGCTTCTTCCTGATCGTGCGTGACAAAAATAAAAGTAATCCCTACTTCGCGCTGCAGCGATTTCAATTCCACCTGCATCTGCCGGCGCAAGTTCGCATCCAGCGCCGACAGCGGTTCATCCAGCAACAACAGTCGTGGACGGTTCACCAGCGCCCGGGCCAGTGCGACCCGCTGCTGTTGTCCGCCGCTGATTTTCGATGGTT
>DATNLN010000131.1:0-5453 GCA_035602855.1 Candidatus Acidiferrales bacterium | reverse complement strand
CTTGGCAATCTTGCCGTAGGGCTGAATTTCGCTGGCGTGCTGGTGCAGTACCGGCCGGGCGCGTTCGGTGCCCTCGACGAGTAGGCTGGCTGGTGGGTTCTTCTGATTGGTTTTATTCTTCATTTGGCAATTCTCCTTTCTCAGTGACTGCCGCAGTGGGCTTGGTTTTCTTGTCCCTTTTGATGATTCTCATAGCCGTTCGGTTCCAACGCAGATTCACCCGGGAGCCGTGTGTCAGCGCACACTCGCCGTAGCGCGCATTAATCGGCGGTGGTTCTACCCCAGCGCATTGTGCAGGAACGCCAGGGTGCGTTTCCAGGCATCGGCGGCGGCTTCGGGACGATAGCCGTTGGTGTTGTTCGGATTTTCGAACGCGTGGCCGGCGCCCGGATAAATTTTCACGTCAATACGGCGATTGAGACCCTTCATGGTTTTGTCGAATGCCTGCACGTCGGCGGGCGTGATGCCTTTGTCATCCGCGCCGAAGTTTCCGAGCACGGGCGCGAGGATCTGCTGAATGTCGTTCGGATCGGTGGGGAGCGAACCGTAATTCACGACGCAAGCGCCAAGGCGCGGCTGGTGGATCGCGAACTGCAGCGCGAGCCCGCCGCCCATGCACCAACCGATCGAGCCGATGCGGCCGGGCTTGACGTCTTTGCGCGCGACCAAATAATCGTAGGCGGCCTGCATGTCGCGGAGACCGCGGTCTTGCGGCAGGCCGCGCATCAGCTCATGAGCCTCAGAGGGTTCCGCAGCGACTTTGCCGCGGTAGAGGTCAACCGCCAGCGCCACGTAACCCTGGGCGGCGAGCTTTTCAGTTTGTTCTTTCACCCAATCGTTCAATCCCCACCATTCGTGGACAACGATTATGCCGGGGTAGATGCCGGGCTTGTTCGGCACGGCCAGGAACCCGCCGATGGTTTCTTTGCCGCTGGGAAATTCCACGGTTTGGGTTTTCGGAGTTTGCGCGCGAACCGCCAGAGCGGCGGCAATCAATCCGAAAGCGGCGAGCGCGGAGATGAGCTTAACGGAACGATTCATGCTGAGGTGCCTCCCCTAGGAGCAAACGGCTTATTGTAAGCCCGTGGGCGAGTCCGCGCCATGTGCTATCGAGGTTGCGCGGGCGTTGCGCCCCTAGCCCTTGCGCCGAAGTTCCAGCGCGCCAGGCCGAGACGAGCGGGAGCGTTATGGGCCGACGTGCTCGCGGGCGGCTGACTAGGGCGCTATGCGTTCTACCTGAACGGCGGTGCCGTAGGCAAGGACTTCGGTGACGCCCTGCATGACTTCGGTCGCGTCGTAACGCATGCCGATGACGGCGTTCGCGCCGTGCTCGCTGGCGTGCTCCAGCATCAGTTCGAGGGATTCCTCGCGCGTTTTCTCGCACATTTCCTCGAACAGAGTGATGTTGCCGCCGACCAGAGTCTCCAGCGAAGCGCCGATCGTACCTAGGATGCTGCGCGAACGCACGGTGACGCCGCGCACGAGGCCGAAATTTTTGACGACGCGATATCCCGGCAAATCGAATGCAGTTGTGACCATATTTGGATTCACGCTGACGCCCATGGTTTCCTCTCTCCGAAAACTGACCCGTTACCACCCCGTCTGTCGCATGGCGGGTTCGCGCCACGCATGATAATATAAAGGTGCGTTTGTTGCTCCTGGATACCCCTTCTGGAACGGTCTGCACGGGATTCGATCAGGGATGCAAAGACCGCGCTCGTAAACCCTTTTTTGGCAGTCATCCAATGACGAAGAGCATTCGTAATATCGCTATTATTGCGCACGTGGACCATGGCAAAACCACTTTGGTGGACGCCATGCTGCGGCAGAGCGGGATTTTCCGCGCCAACCAGGAACTGGTGGAGCGCGTGATGGATTCGAACGATCTGGAACGCGAGCGCGGCATCACCATTCTCGCCAAGAATACCGAGATCGAGTATCAAGGGACCAAGATCAACATTGTGGACACGCCGGGCCACAGCGATTTTGGCGGCGAAGTGGAACGGGCACTGCGCATGGTGGACGGCGTGCTGGTTCTGGTGGATGCCAGCGAAGGACCGCTGCCGCAGACGCGCTACGTGTTGCAGAAGGCGCTTGCCGCGAAATTGCCGCCGATCATGGTGCTCAATAAGATTGATCGCCCGGACGCGCGTGCGGCGGCGGTGCTGGACGAGATCTACGACCTCTTTATTGACCTGGACGCCACGGAAGACCAGCTCGATTTTCCTGTGATCTATACGAACGCAAAGTTGGGCGTGGCCCATTTGAAGGTGGGTGACGATTCGACGACTTTGCAGCCGCTCTTTGAACAGATTGTGAAGTCCATTCCGCCGCCTGCGGGTGATCCTGCGGCCGCGCTGCAGATTCAGGTGACGAACCTGGATTACAGCGATTTTCTTGGGCGCGTGGCGATCGCGCGTGTGTTTGGCGGAACCCTGGTGCGCGGCACGGAAGTGGGGATCGTCAAGCTGGATGGAAAAATTCAGCCGACCAAGATCACGAAACTTTTTACGTTTCGCGGATTGGAGCGCGATGAGGCCGAGCAGGTGATGGCCGGAGACATCGTGGCCATCGCGGGCGTGGAAGGCATCCAGATCGGCGAGAGCATTACGGACCTGGCTAATCCCGCGCCACTGGAACCGTTGACGATCGATGAGCCCACGCTAACCATGGTCTTTACGATCAATACGTCTCCCTTTGCGGGGCGCGAAGGGCAGTATGTGACGTCGCGCGACTTGCGAGCGCGGCTGGAAAAGGAATTACTGACCAATGTGTCGCTGCGCGTGGAAGACACCGGAACCACCGACGCATTTCGCGTGCTGGGCCGCGGCGAATTGCAGCTGGCGATTCTGATCGAGACGATGCGGCGCGAAGGTTACGAGCTGATGGTGGGCAAGCCGGAAATCGTGGTGCGCACGGAAAACGGGCGGCGGCTCGAGCCTTTGGAACTGCTGATCGTGGACTGCCCGGAAAATTTCATCGGCATCGTGATGGAGTTGCTGGGAAACCGCCGCGGCGAAATGAAAAAAATGGTGAACCACAATTCCGGGCGCGTGCGCATGGAATTCAGCATTCCTTCGCGTGGGCTGATTGGATTGCGCAGCCAATTGATGACAGACACGCGCGGCACCGCGCTGATCCATTCGTTGCTGGAAGGCTGGACGGAATATGCGGGCGACATGGCCATGCGCTTGACCGGTGCACTGGTGTCCGATCGCAGCGGGATTTCCACCGCTTACGCCATCTGGGGCATTCAGGAACGCGGCGAAATGTTCGTCGGTCCGGCGATAGAAGTGTATGAAGGAATGATCCTTGGTGAAAACGCGCGCGAAGACGACATGAACGTGAACGTGACCAAGGAAAAGAAGCAGACCAACATGCGCTCCTCTTCGGCTGACGAGGCCATCCGTCTGATTCCGCCCCGCGACATGACTTTGGAAAAGGCCATCGAGTTCATTGCCGACGACGAGTTTGTCGAGGTCACTCCGAAATCCATTCGCCTGCGTAAGAAAGTTCTCGATGCCAAGAAGCGCCCCAAGCGCTGGCAGGAGATTCGCGCCAGTACGGAGTCGGCATAGCTTTTTCTCTGGTTCAGCCGTCTGAAACGGAGACTGCGGCGATCAGGCGATCGGCGGGCCGCGTGCTCGCTTGCCCGGCAGCCTGTCACGCGTGCGACTCCGGCAAGTTTGTGGCGGCGATCCGAAAGGCCCAAATCTGCTGATTTGGAACCAGCGTCAATCTGTCCGATAGCGGGACGGATGATTCCCATGACCGGGCAAAATGGGCATGCTCCGAGCTTGCAATACCCCTCTAAATAGCACAATATAAAGATGTTATATGAATTGTAACACCGGAATTCGATTTGCGATGTATATATGTGAGGTTGGTATCCGTGGACATCGTTCGCCCAGAAATTAAACACAAGAAGAAGATGCGACGGATCGGCTACATCGCCGCTGCGGTGGTGCTGATTCCGCTGATGACCTATGCGCTTTCGCGGCTGAAGCCGGCGGCGCCGAGTGTGGACTCTGGCACGGTGTGGACCGGCACCGTGAAGCGTGGACCGATGCTGCGCGACGTCCGCGGTCTGGGGACGCTGGTGCCGGAAACCATCCGGCTGATCCCCGCAGTGACCGACGGGCAGGTCCAGACGCGCTACCTTCTGCCCGGCACCCCCGTCAAAGCGAACACCGTGATTTTTGATCTGGTCAATCCTCAGCTGCAGCAGGAGACGCTAGACGCGGAGTATCAGTTGAAGGGCGCGCAAGCAGCCTACGAGCAGACCAAGGCCCAGTTGCAAAATCAGCTGATGGACAAGCGCACCCAGGCTGCGAGCATTTCTTCGCAATATCGCACGCAGGAAATGGTCCGGCAGACAAAAGAGCAGCTGGGAGCGAACGGCCTGGCACCGGTACTCGATGTGAAGACCGCGCAAGTGCAGGCCGAAGAATTGGCCAAGGAAAATGACCTGGCGCAAAAAGAAGTGGAGACATTCGAAAACTCCATCGTATCGCAACTCGCCGTACAGGAAGCGACCGTAAATCAGAAACGCGCGATGTACGAGCTGAAGAAATCGCAAATGGACCAGCTGCACATCCGACCTGGAATTGACGGCATGTTGCAGGAACTCGACGTGGAAGTGGGGCAGAAGGTGACCATGGGCACGGTGCTGGCGCGCGTGACGCAGCCCACCCATTTGAAGGCGCAACTGAAGATTGCCGAGACGCAGGCGAAAGATATTCTGATCGGGCAGAAGGCGACGGTGGATACGCACAACGGAATCATTCCCGGACACGTCACGCGCTACGATCCCTCCGTGGTGAATGGAACGGTCACGGTGGACGTGGGCCTCGATGGGCCATTGCCGACGGGCGCGCGGCCGGATTTGAGCGTGGAAGGAACGGTCGAGATCGAGCGGCTTGCGGATGTGCTGTACGTGGAACGTCCCGTGCACGGCGAAGCCAACAGCACCGTGGGAATTTTCAAGGTGGTGGATGACGGCAAGGAAGCAGTGCGCGTGCAGGTGCAGCTGGGCCGCACTTCGGTGAACACGGTGGAAATCGTGAAGGGTTTGGAGATCGGCGACAAAGTAATCCTTTCCGATATGTCGGCTTGGGACAATTACGATCGCGTGCAACTGAAGTAGAGATTGCTGTAATGCAGGGAACTTTTTCAGGCGTCATGCTCGTACCTACTCTTGGGACTGAGACTCGAAGGAGCGCAGAATGACTACGACGGAACAAGGGCTGATTCGCCTCGATGGCGTGACCAAGGTTTTCTACACGGATGAAGTCGAGACGCACGCGCTGAGCGGCGTTCATCTGGAAATCAAGAATGGAGAATTTCTCTCCATCGCCGGTCCATCCGGCTGCGGAAAATCCACGCTGCTTTCGATTCTGGGCCTACTGGATTCGCCCACCGAAGGCAATTACTGGATCAATACGCAGGCGGTC
>DATNLN010000233.1:0-34333 GCA_035602855.1 Candidatus Acidiferrales bacterium | reverse complement strand
CAGCGTCATTAACAGTGTTCTCAACCAGCTCAATCCGTTCAATCCCAATGCCGGATACGCTTCGTCGGATAACGACATCCGCCACAACATCAGCGCCAATTACATTTATGCGCTGCCGTTCAAGACCGAAAACCATCTGACGAATTTGGCCGTTGCTGGTTGGCAGATTTCGGGCAACGTCTTCTTCCACACCGGCTTCCCGTTCAGCATTCTCGATGGGGCCACGTTGGGGGGATTCCAATCCGCCGACAACCTGGGAGGTGCAACAATCATCGCCCAACCGTCGTCGACATTCACACAGCGGAATTTCTCAAACAGCAATCCCTGTGCGGTTGGCTTGGTCACCGGATTTACTTGTTTCGGGTCCGCTCCCAATACCCTCGCCCCTTCGACCAACTTCACGAACAGCGTGGTTGGGCGGAACGCGTTCATAGGGCCGGGCTTCTTCGGAATGGATTTCAGCCTCCGCAAGACGTTTGATCTGACCGAGCGCTTCAAGTTCCAAATCGGCTTCAACGCCTATAACGTGCTGAACCACCTGAACTACGGCACGGCGTCGGCGAACACCAGCGGCGCAGTTGGCCCGTTCGGAAACACCGTCTTTACGGCTACCATGCCGACGTCTCCTTACGGAGCCTTCGCAGCGGCAGCTACGGACCAGAGGATTTGCCAGATTCAGGGCAAACTAATCTTCTAACTTCCCGTTCGGGAGTTAGCAGCAAAAAGGGCGACCCTTCGGGGTCGCCCTTTTTTATGTGGTGGTGTGCCGAGCATGTTCGACAGCTTGGAGGTGCAAGTCCTCTTCACAACCAGATGGAGGTGAAGTGATAGCGAAGCGCAAGGGTGAAATAACACCCGCCGCGAGGCGGGGCCTGAAAGAAGCGTGGAGCAAAGACGCGAGCCGATGAACAAGAACTGGATGTGAGGCAGGCAGTGTTCGGGCGAGCTGGCCACTGGCAGCGAAGCCCTAATCCATCAAGGGCACTGAATGTAAATCCAGCGGTTGCGCGTCGAAGGCGGTCGAACTTACCTCGGGAGATCTGCTACCGGTCTCGAATTCGAGACTGAGGAGCGAGAAATCGTTTCTGATCCGGTGGCAGAAGTCAGCAGAAGGCGTAGTAGCTGCGCAAGCGGTGAAGGCCTGAACGGTCCCCGCGAGGGGATAAAGGGAGCGATGAGTAAGCGGCGCGACTCAACAACCGACAAGCGGCAGAAAAACCAGTACCGTCTGGCCTTTCCGGAGGAGAGTAGGGGTGCAGCCCCGAGGGCCTTCGTGGGAGGGACCGAATCGGAGTTGGCGAAGCGCAAAGCAGAAAGTCCGGCTACCGAGCAGTGGATGGAAGAAGTCTGCGAGCGGGAAAACTGCAAGCAGGCGCTACGACGAGTAAAGGCTAACAAAGGCAGTCCAGGCATCGACGGGATGAGCGTCAAGGGATTGTCTGGACACCTGAAAGGGCACTGGCCAGCCATCCGGGAACAACTCCTCAACGGAACCTACACACCACAACCGGTGAAACGGGTGGAAATCCCGAAGCCGGACGGCGGGATTGCGCAAGCTGGGCATTCCGACGGTGCTGGATCGGTTCATACAGCAAGCGGTGATGCAGGTACTGCAGAAGAGCTGGGATGGAACGTTCTCTGAACACAGCTATGGGTTTCGGCCCAAGCGATCGGCCCATCAGGCGGTGGAGCGGGCGCAGCAATATCAAGCCGCAGGCTACCGCTGGGTGGTGGACCTGGATCTCGAGAAATTTTTCGATCGGGTCAACCACGACCGATTGCTAGCGCAGATTGCCGACAGGGTCAGCGATAAGCGATTGCTGAGACTGATTCGTGCGTTCTTGCGAGCCGGAGTAATGGAGAACGGACTGGTGAGTCCGGCCGAGGAAGGAACGCCGCAAGGTGGTCCGCTCTCGCCCGTGCTATCGAACATCGTACTCAACGAACTGGATCAGGAGCTGGAGCGGCGCGGACATCGGTTCACACGGTATGCGGATGATTGCAACATTTACGTCCGCAGTCGGCGAGCCGGTGAACGAGTGATGAGAAGCGTGACGCGACTCCTCACGGCCAAGCTCAAGCTTCGCGTGAACAGCGAGAAGAGCGCGGTGGCACGACCATGGGAACGGAAATTCCTGGGGTTCAGTTTCACGAATCACAAGCAACCGAAGAGGCGCTTGGCGCCGAAAGCGGTAGCACGATTCAAGGAGCGAGTCCGGGAACTTACGTGGCGGACCCGGGGCATAAGCCTCGTCCAAATGGTCCATGACTTGGCGGAATATCTCCGCGGATGGATCGGCTACTTCGGACGATGCGAAACACCGGACGTGTTAGCCAAGCTAGAGCAATGGATCCGACGCCGACTTCGGTCGATGGTCTGGAAGCAGTGGAAACGAGGAACCACGAGATATCGCGAGCTCCGCAAGCGCGGCATCGCTGTGCAGGACGCCGTGAAAACGGCGGGTAGCTCCGATGGACCGTGGCACCTTGCCAAAACTCCAGCGCTGAACATCGCTCTTCCCAACGCTTACTTCGTCTCGCTCGGGCTTCCCGAGCTCACTGTTCATGGCTAGCTCAACCCGCCGAACCGCCGGATGCGGACCCGCATGTCCGGTCGTGTGGCAGGGGAGAGTGGGCGACCACTCCCCCTATGCCGATTGCCAGGCATACTTCGGGGGTCTGCGGCTTAGCGAGGTCGAGTATGGGCTGCGAATGGGGAATGTACCGGCTTCAGTCATTGAGTGGAAGGTGAGAAGCAGCGCTGAGTAGTTGCGGCTGCGGCTAACTAAAACTTATCCTACTTCGCCGTCGAATCACCCGCCGCACCTGGCTTTTCATCTCCAACCTTCTGCGCAACCTGCGTGCGGAGTTCTTTGGCGCGTACGCCGGCGGGACTGTCAGGATCAAGCTTGATATAAGCGTCCAGATCCTGCAAAAGCGCCGAGTAATTCTTTTCGTTTAAATGCACGTTCGAAAGCAGCCGGTAAACAATCGGCGAACCCGGAGCAAGTGACCGCGCCTGCTCCCCGGCCTTCCCCGCATCGGCGAAATTCTTCTGACTCAGCAAAACCCTGCCCAGTTCGTAGTATCCCAGCCAGAAGTTCGGATTCAGTTCAATCCCGTGCCGGATGTCCTTTTCGCCCTCAGCGGAATTCCCCGAATTCACCAGCAGCGCGCCCAGGCCCACCGCCGCCTCCCCATACTTGTCTCCGCTAATGTCAATCGACTGGCGAAACGCCTTTTCCGCGTCAGCAGACTTGCCCAAAGACACGTACGCCATCCCGGTCTGGTAATACGCTTCGTAGTAGCCCGGAGCGATCGCAATCGCCTGTTGCAGGTCTTGCAGGCCGCCCTGAGAATTCTTGCCCTGATATATCTTCTTCTCGCCCGCGGCCACCAGGTCGCGAGCCTTCTGCGGCATGGACATCTCGTGCGTCGAGACGCTCGCTGCGGAGCCCGGCGCGGGGGACTTGCTGGGAACAGGCTTCAGGAATACGGACATCCCGCGGTCCGACCCAAAGCTCAGGTCCAGATGGACGTCCTGCGACTGAAAACCGTTCGCGCTGACCGAAAGGATATAAGTGGTGCGATTAATGCCACGAAAAAAGAATTCTCCGGAGTCATTTGCGACTGTTTCCGACACCTGATTGCCGCCGCTGTCGCACAAGCGCACCGACGCCTGTGAAACTCGCTGATTGTGGGAATCGGAAAAGACAGTCCCGGTCACACTGACGGTGTTGGTGGAACCCGCGATCCCGCGTTGTGCCAAGGCCTGATGCGGCAGCAGCGCAAAACAGCAAAGACCGAGAGCGAATGGAGCGAGTCGCGTCATAGGACTCTTCACCCAGCTGATTGTGGCGCATCATACCACTTCACCGCAGCCCCAGCGCATGATTTTGCAGTCGGGGGTCGCGACGATGGTTTTGCGGGCGACTCGCTCGGAGTGGGCACGCGCAGCAAGGCTGGCGATCTCTCGCGAGCCGTCTTATCGCTGGACGAAGTCTTTCAGGGATGCAGCGAAGGGCGCGTGCGCAATGCCGTGTTCGGTAACAATGGCAGTGATGTAGCGGTGAGGAGTCACGTCGAAGGCGATGTGGGCGGCGCGGACGTCAGGCGCCGTGCGAACGCCGGCTGAGTGCGTCACTTCTGCTGGTGAGCGCTCTTCAATCGGGATTTGATCGCCGGTGGGAAGAGACAGGTCAATAGTGGAGATAGGAGCAGCAACGTAGAACGGCACATTATTTTCTTTGGCCAGCACTGCGATTCCGTAGGTGCCAATCTTGTTGGCCGTGTCGCCGTTGGCGGCGATGCGGTCGGCGCCGACAACCACTGCTCCGACTCCTCCGGTCCTCAGAAAGTGCCCGACCATGTTGTCGGTGATCAGCGTCAGCGGGATGCCCTCTTCGTGCAGTTCCCACGCGGTCAAGCGCGATCCCTGAAGGTACGGGCGAGTCTCCGGAACCAGCACTTCGATCTGGCTACCTGCCTCGACGGCCATGCGGATCACACCCAGCGCCGTGCCGATTCCGCCCGTAGCGAGCGCCCCGGCGTTGCATTGAGTCATCACGCGCCCGGATTTCGGCATCAGTGCGGCGCCGAATTTTCCGATGCAGAGATCGCCCGCACGGCGCTCTTCGTGTACCAGCAGCGCTTCCTGCACCATGGCTGCGCGAATTCCTTCCAGGCCGGCCGCGCCATTCTGCGATGCAGCAAGCGCCAGATCCTCGAACCGGCGTTTCAAACGCGCAATAGCCCAGAACAGATCGACGGCGGTAGGACGGGTGTGCGCCAGGGTTTCACAGATGATGGGAAATTCCGCGCGCAGCTCTTCCAGCGTTTTCGCTTCGGAATGCTGCACGCCCAGCGCAATGCCCATGGCCGCAGCCACCCCAATCGCCGGTGCGCCGCGAATGATCATCGTCTGGATGGCCTTTGCGACATCGCGGTAATCCGTGTACGTGTGATGCACTACCTGGGACGGCAGCTTCAGCTGATCGAGCATTACGACGCCTGCGGATGTCCACTGAATGGGTTCGACCGTGTGCAACGCGCTCATCTCCGTCACTGGTGTGTGCCCGATGCTGCGCACAAATTTCTATTGTAGCCGATTTTCAGGGCTTCTTCGCAGAGTGATTGATGCGGGGCCGGCGCGGCTTGGGTCACTGCGCGGCAGGAAAATGGCGAAAACCGTGCGACGCCACCAGAAATCCCAGGAACAGGAATGAATTGTAGCTGACGTGCAACAAATAGCTGGCGACGACGGTGTGCGTCCGGGCGCGGGCGTAGGTGAAAACGATGCCGACTACCACCAGCAGCGCAATCTGCGCCCACCCTCCCCACAACTGCGAAGCGTGCAGCAATCCGAACAGCGTGCCGGTGACGACAATACCTGCATTCACGCCAAAGCTGCGTGCGATGACGGGATAAAGATAGCCGCGGAAAATGGTTTCCTCGAGCACAGGTGCTAGCAGCACTCCGAGCGACATCAGCAGCAGCGCGCTGCGGCGATCCTGAAAAAATTGTTCGATGGGCATCTTGGTATTGCTCTTGAATGCCGCGGAGGAAACTGTCACCAGGATCGCCAGCATGCAGCCGCTGAAAATCAATCCCAGGTATGCCGCGGCGCGAGGCGTCTGGCCGGTTTGCAGAGGACGCCAGCCAATCGTGCGCCAGAAAGGCGCATGAAAACTGTGGCGCATTTGCGTGGCGAGATAGGCCAGCAGAACAACGGACAGCAGTGCTTGATTCAAGATGAGAAAAAGGTTCTTATCGCCTGGGTTGTTTTGGACCTGGCGAAAGCTGACGCCGGCGATCGTGAACCCCTTAATAAGAAGCAGGCTTATTACGAATGTTCCGGAGATCGCGACGACGATCAGAATCACCAAGTCGCCCCAGCCCCAAGGGACGCGAAGATCTTCGGGCAGCAATGGGTCGATGGGACCCAGATAGCCGGGAGTGATGGGGGTTGCGGGCTGCTCGGGCGCCGCCGTCGGCTCGGTCACGCGCGCGGCGTCTGATGGCGGAAGATTGTTGTCGTCGAAGGTCATTCGAGGGCGATTTAGCGAGTCCTCGCTCACTATACTTCATTTCCAGCGGCGCGAAAAAGCAGGGGCACGGAATGCCTTGTGCCTATCACTGGTCCGCCAGCGGCTTTTTGCTTGCGCCGTTCGGGCCAACGGAACTTTCGCCGTTGCCGTTGAGCGCGCGCGAGAGAATTTGTCCGGTGTAGGACTTTTTCACGCGCGCCACTTGCTCGGGCGAACCTTGCGCGACGATGCGGCCGCCTTCTTCGCCGCCTTCCGGACCAAGATCAATGATCCAATCGGCTTGTTTGATGACGTCCAGATTATGTTCGATGATCAGCACCGTGTTGCCGAGCGTGACCAGGCGGTTGAGCACGTCGAGAAGTTTTTTGACGTCGTCAAAATGCAGCCCGGTGGTGGGCTCATCGAGGATGTAAAGCGTACGGCCGGTCTGGCGCTTGGAAAGTTCGCGCGCCAGTTTCGTGCGCTGCGCTTCGCCGCCAGAAATAGTGGTGGCAGACTGTCCCAGCTGCACGTAGCCGAGGCCGACGTCCACCAGGGTCTGGAGTTTTATCTGAATGGCCGGGATATTTTCGAGGACTTTTAGGGCTTCCTCGATTGGCAGATCCAGAAGATCGGAAATGGAAAGGCCTTTGTAGCGCACGGCCAGAGTTTCGGCATTGTAGCGCTTGCCGCGGCAGACTTCGCAGGTGACATAGACGTCGGGCAGGAAATTCATCTCGATGCGGCGCTGGCCGTCGCCCTGGCAGGCCTCGCAGCGTCCGCCCTTTACATTGAAACTGAAACGCCCGGGACGATAGCCGCGCTCGCGCGATTCCGGAAGCATGGCGTAAAGCTCGCGGATGGGCGCGAAAACGCCGGTATAGGTGGCGGGATTCGAGCGCGGCGTGCGGCCGATGGGCGCCTGGTCGATCTGCACGACTTTATCAATGTGTTCGATGCCGGTGATGGCGCGATGCGCGCCGGGTTTTTCCATCGAGCGATAAAGTTTCGCGGCGAGCGCGCGGTACAGAATATCGTTGATGAGCGTCGATTTTCCCGAGCCGGAAACGCCGGTGACGACGGTCATGAGTCCGAGCGGCAGCGTGACGTCAATATTTTTCAGGTTGTGCCCGTGCGCGCCCAGAATCGCAATGGATTTTCCGTTGGGGCGGCGGCGCGTTTCGGGGACGGCGATTTTCACTTTTCCCGAAAGATATAGGCCGGTCAGTGACGCGGGATTGGCGGCGATTTCGGCAGGCGCGCCAGCGGCGACCAGGTATCCGCCTGCTTTTCCGGCGCCGGGACCGAGGTCCACCACGTAATTGGCGCGGCGGATGGTTTCTTCGTCGTGCTCGACCACGAGAACCGTGTTGCCCAGGTCGCGCAAGGTTTCCAGGGTATTGAGCAAGCGGCCATTGTCGCGCGCGTGCAAGCCAATCGAAGGTTCATCGAGCACGTAGAGCACTCCGCGCAGACGTGAACCAATTTGAGTCGCCAGGCGGATGCGCTGGGCTTCGCCGCCGGAAAGTGTGGCGGCGGAACGGTCCAGCGTGAGATAGCCCAGACCGACGTTGAGAAGAAATTCCAGGCGCTCTGCGATCTCGGTCAGCGGGCGTCCGGCAATTTTGTGCTGGCGCAGGGTAAGCTTTGCGCGGATTTTATCCACCGCGGCGCGCGCGGCCGTGAGCGGCAGCTCCGTGAAATCGGCGATGGAGAGGCCGGCAATTTTCACCGCGAGACTTTCGGGGCGCAAGCGACGCTCGCTGCACGCGCTGCACGGCGCCGGCGACATGTATTGCGTGAGCCATTCGCGGTAGTTGTCCGACTTCGATTCTTCCAGATTGGATTCCAGATGCGCCAGCAGGCCCGGAAAATTGAATTCCTTGCCATTTTTGCCGCTCGCGGGATTGCCGTGCAGAATCAGGTTCTGTGTTTTGCGCGAAAGTTGCTCAAAGGGCGTGTCCAGATCGAACTTGTAGGCCGCAGCAGCCAGGCGCATGGTGCGCTGCAGGTACGTAGAACCCGAACCGGGGCCGAGGCCGCCTTCAAACAGCGGCTTGGTCCAATCGACGATTACTTTGGAAGGATCGAAATCGTATTTCGAGCCCAGCCCGTGGCATTCGGGGCAAGCGCCGTATGGCGAATTGAAACTGAAAGAACGCGGCTCGAGCTGCGGAACAGAAATCCCGCAATCGGGGCAGGCAAGTTTTTCGGAGTAGACGTGCTCTTCGCCGCCCACCACAACAATGGTTACCAGACCTCCCGTAAGCTTCAGCGCGGTTTCAACGGATTGCTGCAGGCGCTGCGCGATGCCATTTTTCAATAGCAGGCGATCCACCACAATTTCGATCGTGTGGTTCTTGCGGCGGTCAAGCGGAATCGGCTCGTCGAGATTCACCAGGTCGCCATCCACACGCGCGCGCAAGTAGCCTTCCTTCGCGTATTTTTCCAGTTCTTTTTTGTATTCGCCCTTGCGTCCGCGAACCACCGGCGCCAGTACCATGATGCGGTCGTCAGGCTTCAGCGCGAGAACCGACTGCACAATTTGCTCGGTGGACTGCCGCGTGATGGGCTTGCCACAGTTGGGGCAGTGCGGAGAACCAATGGCGCTGTAAACCACGCGCAGGTAATCGTAAATTTCTGTGATCGTGCCGACAGTCGAACGCGGCGAACGCGTGGTGGTTTTCTGTTCGATGGCGATTGAGGGCGAAAGGCCCTCGACCGAATCAACGTCCGGCCGTTCCATCTGATCGAGAAACTGCCGCGCGTATGCGGAAAGAGATTCCACATACCGGCGCTGGCCCTCAGCATACAAAGTGTCGAAAGCAAGCGAGGATTTGCCCGAACCGGAAAGCCCTGTGATGACTGTAAGCGTGTTGCGCGGGATTTCCAGATGAATATTTTTCAGGTTGTGCTGCCGGGCGCCCCGGATAACGATTTTTTTCAGGCCCATGCTGGGATGGAATGCTCCCCACTGGATGCAGCGTCATACACTGGGTAAAATGCGCCCAGTGTAATCTATCAACATAGCAAGACAGCAACGGCGCGGTCAAGCGGCAGCGCGCCTACGAAAATAAATCGAACTCATCGGCCATGGCACCGTCTAGGGGGAAATTTTGCCCTGGAGCTTGGATTTTTTACTTGGGGGCGAAAGTCGGAAACCGTGTGTTTTCAGCAGGTTGACTTTGGTGAACCGCGTGCCATACATATTGCGTCAGGGGGAAGGAAAGCCGAGGATCCCTTTAGGGGATTGAGGGCTGGGCCGGCTTCCTTCCCTCGGCCTCTCCCGTCTAATTCATATATTTCATACAGGACTAATACGGCGGGGAGTCTTCATTTTGGCAGTTCTGCGCACCGTTAGCATTTTCGGTTAACCGCGAAATCCATCCATCCAAAAATGCTTGGGAAAAAGAATTCCATTCCCGTTTACAATCTAGGCACGGCTGGGGCGTGGTCCAATTGGTAGGACACCTCACTGTTAATGAGGACGGTGTTGGTTCGAGTCCAACCGCCCCAGCCAATCCTTCCATCTGAAAGAAAAGGCCTTCGATCGCTTGCGCGCGCGGTGTAACCGGCGTGTACCTCACCGGACAGAATATAGGGCCAGCGCCTATTGCGGAATACTCAACCAACGAAGGCGGCGCAGCGGGAGACTGAATGGGCTTTGAAGCGGAGTCGTGAGTAGCTGAAAACCGACGCCAGAGCCGCAGCCACTCTTAAGGCGAATGAGTTTGGCGAAGCGTTCTGCGCACGGCTCTGAAAACTCGTTCAAACGGCAGCAGAGCCGTCATTTCATGTGACAATCTCGCCTCCCAAAGCGCCGCTAGCCGCGCTTCCTTTCGGGTAATCGCAGCTTGGAGTCCTTCGCACGCCTTGTGGCGGAATTCCAGTTTCTGGCGAATCGCGGGGATGAGGGGATCAATCTCTATTCCTTCATTCGTGGTCAGGTGCCACAGGTCATATAGGTCGCGAGGTTCATTTCTCGCGGGGTCGGCGAGAGCCAGGGTTTTCTCGGTAGCAATTTCATCGAGCGAATAAACAAAAATGGATCGATTCTCCGGGAGATCACTGAATTCTTCGTAGCCCTGGAGGACGACACGCTCGATGAGCGGGAAGACCACGAGTTCATTGACCGTGATGTCCACTTTCACGTCGCTGCCCCCTGGGCAATGGTCCCGTGTATCTGAGCTAAAAAGTATAGCTGTTCGCGTGCGCCTGACGGTCTTCATGGTCAAAGGCGAAAGTGATACCCGACTGCTCTTGAACAGCGGCATAGACGCGCTCAAGGCGCGTCCGAATCTCCTCGAACGGCAGCGGCTGCCGCAGCGTAAAATCCAGATCCTCAGAAAAGCGATAATCGGCGAAGTAGCAACGCTTCAGTGCGGTTCCGCCCTTGAAGGCTAGGATAGGCTTCAAGTCGGATTGAGCCAGGCAGCACAAAAACCAGGCGAGGCAATAATCCGGTTCGAGAACATCTTCCCGAATACGTACGCCGCCACCGGCCGCGAGACGATTGGATAGGAGGGAAATGTTTCTTTGAGGAATCACTCAACTGCTCCTGGCCGCTAGTATCTCTTCGGGCGAAACATTGATTTGGAGTCGCCACTTTGCGAGGTGGCGCCCTTCGCGCGGAAGCAGAGGATCGAGCGCAATGTAGGTCGCCGTCAAGGATTTCCGGAAAGCTTGCAGTTGCTGTTCGGACGCGAGGCTGAACAATTCGAGCAAATAGCCGACACGGCGCTTGACCGAGCCTATGTCCAGGCGCGTGGCATAGTCGAGCAGTTTCTGGACGTTCATGTCGGCGCGACGCATCCAGAGACCTTTGGCGATGTCAGTAATGCCGCCGCAATATTCGGGCTGGCGCAGTCCGTCAATGATGGTTCGTTCGAGGTCGCTGATTTCAACCGATTCCTGTTTTGTTACCCAGTGCTTCATCGTGCCAAAGAAACCCTTAGGTTTGAGAAGAACAAATCTGAACTGGGTTCCGTTCAGCGTCTGGTTAAGAATGTGTTTGGTGCTGGAAACGAACACGACAAACTGTGGCTGGGTCACCATACGATGGAGTTCCATAGCGGAAGCATGAGAGAGATAGTAGGGGGCGAAGCCAGCCAGATGGCGTGCGACCGAATAGGGATTTCCGGAATACTCGACAGCAGTCCCGAGTTCGGGCGGAACGATGATGAAGAGGCCCCGTTTAACTTGGGCCACGAGGCCTCGTTTGGCGGCCTTATGAAGCAGGCTGCTGGCGAGTGGTGATTGCAGTCCCGTGATTCGGACGGCGTCTGCGGTAGTAAAAGTAGTTCGTCCAGAATCGTAGAGAGCCATCAGAAGATTGGCCATCTGGCTCCGGGAAGTTCTCAGATTTGAGTTATACTGTATGCTCAACGGATAGCCTGTAAGGCAAACAATGATGCATGCAATATAAGTGCGATTGTGCTTTGTGTCAAGAAAATTGCCTAATAGGCAATCTATCATGCACAGGATATAAGTCTCTAAACTCAGATCGCAGCAATAAGACCGCGGGGCCAGAGATAACGACGACGGTGCAGGACCCGGGCGACCCTCCGGCCACCTTCGTTGATAGAGGCTCGCCGCCCACGATGACGGCCTATTCGCCGAAGGGAACGAATACAGATGCTGCGGTACCCGTGTTTCCGTGGGGATGAATCAACTGGGATGTACGCCTCACCTACAACTGCACCAACAGACCGAAAGCCACGCTCCCGTGACCGCAGCACGAAGCACGATGGTGCCGCCAGCCTCCGCATGGTTACCGCTCCGCATTCGGCGCTCGAAGGTCCGTACTTGACGAGCCGCTGTACGGCTGAAGATATTTCGCTGAAAAACCGATCTGCGGAGTTGCTTGAGAGCTTTCCGGAGGCGCAAGGCTGCTACCCAGGTCTCCATCTGTCAAGTTTTATTGCAATAAAACCTGACAGACAGAACGTCGCAACCGCTGAGTTCTGGTCCAGGTTTTGTTTGGCTTGGCACTCAGCAAGAGTGGACCAACCGCCTGATCAACCTATTCGGCGGGGGAAGTGCGTAATCGCATGCGATTTATCAGGTACCTCGAATTATCGGGCGTTAAGGACGCAAAGAGCGCGAGCTACGAACGCGCGCGGGAAAAACCGAAGGTTACACGTATTAGACTGTTGTGTGAAACAGTCATGCGGCGCTGTGTCGCGAATTAGGGCCCTGTCCCTTCGCCGCGGGTGTCTTGGCCGGAAAAATAGCGGCAATCGTTGTACCCAAGGCACTAGAATCCACGGTCAATTCGCCACGAGCCTGCCGCACGCGCTCTCGCATTCCCCTGATCCCGACGCCCACCCCGGCACCTTGGGATTGGACCTCTGCGAATCGTTCCGGCGACATTCCCTTCCCGTGATCCTGAACCTCGGCATAAATTTTGTCGGGCTCACGATTGATACGGATTACCGCCGTTTTGCTTCCCGAATGGCGATGAATGTTTGTCAGGCATTCCTGCACCAGACGAAAAATGGCGAGTTCCACCTCCGGGGCAAGCCTTCCGAAGTCGGCAGGTACGTTCAGCTGAATACTAAGTCCGCTGCGCTGTTCCAGTCCCTCTAGGTAGCAACCGAGTGCAGACGCAAGCCCGAATTCGTCCAGCATGGGTGGGTGCAGAAGATACGAAGTAGTGCGTATTTCTTGGGACAGACTGTCAATTAAGTCCCGGGCTTCTCGGAGGGTTTGGGACAGTTGCGCAGGATCGCGCTTCGCCTCATCCTCCATTCGCGCTACAGTCATCGCCAGAGCAGCCAGATTCTGGCCAGCGCTGTCGTGCAACTCGCGAGCCAATCGTCGTCGTTCGTCATCCTGTAGTTTTAGGAGACGAGCAGACAGGTCGCGCAAACCTTCGTTGGCTCGTTCGAGTTCTACGGTTCGTTCCTGAACTCGCTTTTCAAGCTCGTCGCGTGCTTTGCTCAAGGCCTCTTTGGTCGAAAGCAATTCGCGCTCGGCTCGCTCACGCGCAAGCAGAATGGCTCGCGCATTTTGCAGAGCCACTGAACGCAGTAACTTCTGGTCGCTTTCGTCCATCATCCGATCCCGAGAACTTGTTCCGCAAGCCCAGTGCCTTCCACGCGCGCGCGAATCTTCGAAAATGCCGTTTCCCGGGTCGTGGAAGTATCATCGCTAAACGGCGAGAACCCGCAATCGTCGGTGGTGCCGAGTTGTTCGAGCGGAATATATTTTGCAGCTTCCAGCACGCGGTCGCGAACTTCTTCCGGTGTATCGACATGCGGGTCGATGGGTGAAACAACGCCTATAAACGCCCGTTGGTTTGGTTGCAGATATTCGCGAATAATCTTCAGAACGCGGACGCGATCCTTCTCCCCGGCAAGCGCGATGTAAAAATTGCCGGCGCGCAATTCGAAGAGGCTCGGAAGCAACTCGGCGTAATCGACGTTCGCGCTGTGCGTGGCATCAATGTCGCCCCCGGGGCAGGTGTGCACACCGATGCGTTGGCGCTCTGCGGATGAAAACCGCGATAGCGCCAGATTGTTCAGGCCAATAAAACTGTTCAGCAGATCGCCTGATGGATCGAGTTTGACCGCCAACCTTCCCTCGGTGAAATCGATCTGGACCTTTTCGGCACCTTGTGCGAAACATCGGCGAATCTCCATCTCGTGCTCGCGTAGCAGATCGTCGATGAATTCCTGGCGCGAGTAATTCGGAATGTCCTCGGCCGGATACATCAGGCTCAGCGCGGACGGCGAGATTATCGCCTGCTTCAGCGGCCTGTGAGCGTACCGCTTTGCCACATCCAGGTAGGTGTCCGCATAAACTTTATAGCGAAACGGCCCTGCCGTAAGCCGGGGAATTCGCCGGATGTGACCGTCTGAGAAGGGAATTTCTAAACCGTCGGGCGACGTGTTGTGCAATCCGTGAACGCAATAAGTCAAAAAATTGTGATACTTACGCTGCTCCCCATCGGTAATAACCGGCGAACCGGTGGCCTCGAACTGTTTGATCGTGTCCCGAACCGCTTCTTCGTACAAAGGATTCAGGCTCGGCGCCGCATGGTCTCCGGATGCCGCAATCGCATCAATTAGCGCCACGGGCCTTGGAATGCTTCCAATTGGCTCGGTCGGGATTCTCATCACACTATTTCACGCTCGGCTTGGGTGCAACCAGTGTAGGTACTTCCCGCTCGACTAGCAAGAACCGAACTGAGCGCCCGAATGCCGTCGCATCTCCCTCTATGCTCTGCGTGTCAAATGCGTTCCGCGATGCGATCGATAATGCCGACGAGCTGATGCGGCGCCTGGACGCACGCTTTCCGATTTCGGGTAAAGCACGCTACTGACCCGGTGACGCGCTTTGGTGATAGAATCTCGCCCGTTTTCCAGTACACCTTTCCTGGAGGTGCAACTTGGAGGAACTCCTTAAGGAAGTATTGTCATTCGTCGAAGGGGACGCTCGATGGTGGGATGAGGCGGCGCAACACGTGGAGGAACTTGCAATTGGTCTAGCTGAGGCGAAAAGGACGAAATGGGACCTGCTGGCGGCCGTTTATCACGAGCGAGCGAAGGCTCATAGGGACCTAGCAGAGAGGGTTCGGAAACGATCCGGCGGCTGACTCAGACAGGGATCAGCGAACGAACGTGACCGACAATGTGGACCGCATCGGATTTTGCGACCACAAGATCGATCGGCGAGTCTTGCCCCATGCTGTCCTTCATCGTTTCCGCGTGCAGCGTAAACAGAATGATTGGAACATCCGGCATAATGCGCTTTAATTCGTAAGCGGCCTCGATCCCATTCATCACCGGCATTTGGAAATCCAGGACGATTAGATCGGGTTTGTGCTGTTTTGCGAGCGTGATCGCTTCCTCACCATTGACGGCCTCTGCGCAAATGTCATAGTCCTGTTCGATTTCGAAGATCCTGCAAAGACATTTGCGAATCATAGCACTGTCATCAGCGACCAAGATTCTCTTTGGCATCGCTCTTCCGGTCCTTGAACCGTGAGACAAGCTGAACAGGAAAGGCGCATGAAAGCGATACATCGAAGCATGTAATTAGCCGATCAGGTGACCGGTCGGTGGCGTACAATTGATTCGAACTAAAATTGCTGTATGGCCGTTCACTGGCTTTTCGAGCTTTGACCGCGAAAGAACTCCGTGGTTGAGAGGTTCGTACGCAAGCAAACGCCCACGAAGCGTTTCAAAGACCTTATTCGCCGACTCAACCGATCTGAGGAAGCCACCCGTGTCTGCAGCACGTCGCGCCTGATCGAATCGGCTTTTGTGCAGGAGGACGCCTCTGCGCCTTCTGCACGGTCCAGATTGGAAGCAGGATCCGCCGTGGGCGGTGAATTAGAGTGCTCTCCGCCGACGCTGCCATGCCGTGACCGTGCCTTCAGATCGCGAGGAGTCGAGCAAAAAAGGAGCGGTATCGTCGCAACGCAACCCGGAAATCCTCAGTCGAAATATTCTCGCTGCGATCCCACTGTTGTTCTAGTTTTTGGCGCTCAGCGGCAAACATCTCCGCCAGCCGTTTGATTGTCGCGGAAACAAGTGCGTCGGCCTCTTGCACGGCCTTGCGCGGTTCGTCAACGAATCCCACCTGGATACTGTCCCAGCGGGCGCGTAGCTCGTTCGATTCGTTCGCTGCAAATAGGGCGACCCGTTCTTCCTCACGTGCGCGTGCGACAGCGGTGCCCGTTCCCGAATCACTGGCGAGGTTGGCGGGCGAATCGTTTGTGGGAGGCGGCGTGATCAAGGTGTGGGGATTGGAATCACGTTCCAGAGTTCGCTGGGAATTTGTTTCTGTCGAGCTCGCGTCCGCAAGTATCGCCGGTTCAGAGGTGAGGCCCGCATCCTTGCGAAGATATTCGCTCATGGACAATCTCCTTTGTTTCGGGATTTGGAAAATTGAATTGGTATTTGGTTCGCTGCATCTACGGACTCGGCCAAGGGTGCGGCCCACGGCACGCGCACGCAGCGCGACACGACTTTTCGTGCTCCATCCCTGGGGCCTATGAGCCTTTCCTTCGCGATTGTGATTTGGCTGGCGCTAGTGAATAGAACAGGGCAGCCCCCGCGCCGAACAATAGCACCGGAACAACAATCAGCAATGGCATGTCAAATCTCCTTTGAATGCGTAGCTTCGGCGCCGTCTGGCTGTTCTTGGCTCCGCCATAGGATTCTGCTTGTGCTGATGGAAACTGAATGCCCCAGTTTCGTTGCAGGTGGGAGCATGAGGGAGACGAAGGTCGATATCTGTTCACTTCGACACACATTCACGTCTTGAGACCTTTTCCCGTCGCACCGATTCTGGTTGTGCTGGCATCGAGCAAGGAAGTGTCAACGGCCGCGGTGAGCGAGGCGGAGATTAGCTCAACAAAAGGGCTTGCCCGCACGGTAGAGACCTGGAGACGTCTGGTTCACACAGACATGGAGGTGTGGAACGATACCTTTGAGGGGTCATCAGCGTACTGCCTTTTCTCTCTCCGGGCTCCAACCCCCCGCACGACTAGGCTGAACCGAAGATGGCGACGAAAGCGATACACCGAATTAAGTATCTAGCAGACAAGGGACCAATCGCGCGCAGGCCGGCACGCGAAGTCGCGCATCGCGAGCGATCGACGACGCAGCTCCGCTACGGCTTCGAGCCGTTCGTCGAAGCAATAACAGTACTGCTGAGAACGTGAATTACGCGAATCTCGTGTGACGTTTGCTTTGATAATTCGCTAAGTTTCCGAAGTGCGTTCTCTCGGCCAGCTGCCATCTGCCGCCACAAAGGGGCGCCGTCTGGTAAAACTTCGAACAAGTCATAGTCGCGTTCCATGCAGCTCCTTTGGGGATGGGGAAGATACCATCCCATAACAGCCTCACCCGTTCTGTCTAAAATGGAACACTCCCGGCTTGACTCGGCGTCCCGCTAGCATCATGATGTGGGCCTCCGCATACCTCTCCTGGCAGAGGTGTACCTTGGCGCGCGAAATGGTATGGGTTGAGCGTGAGCGATTCCACGGCTGGGCTTGTTCCGTTTGTGCATGGACCTACAAGGGGTCTGGACCGCTTGTCGTCAAATCAATCGAAGAAATGAAGCGGCGGTATGAGACGGAACGCGATAAGGAATTTAGGTCGCACGTTTGCGTTGAGCATTCGCGAGAGCGCGGTGTATAGAAAGGAAGCGCGGAAATCTGCTGTACGCGCGATGCATGACGATTGCGTGAACCCAGCTTGCTTGATTTGCCGCACATCCTCTCGGTCCGTTATCACACTGTCCCTCAACGCGCCGCAGCCCACTGGGTGACCGCCGGGCAGAAATGCTTGGAGATCGTTGCCCAACAGACCCGTAGCGACAAATTGCACACTACGATAAATTCAATCCTTTTAATCTTTAATTACAGGAAAACCGGCTTCGGTCCACCCGCGCCAGCCGCCATCCATCGAAATCACATTGCCGTAGCCCATTTTTTGCAGATTGTCGGCCGCCAGCGCGGAGCGGAAGCCGCCTCCGCAGTAGAGAACGATCGTGGCGGATTTGTCAGGGATAGCCTTTTCGATATCGCGCTCGATGACGCCTTTGCCGAGGTGCAGCGCGTTGGGAATATGACCGCGGGCCCATTCGCTTTCTTCGCGGGTGTCCACTAGGATGATTTTTTCGCCGGCGTCCAGTTTTTTCTTGGTGGCTTGGACGTCTTCCTCTTTAATGCGTTTTTTGGCGTCTGCCACCAGGCGGAGAAAACCTTCAGGATGATTCGGATGACTCACTTTTTCACCTCTTCCTTAGCTTGGATTCCAAGGCAGAAACATAACACGACGCTTGTCGCGTCGTCACTTCATGTCGCGCCAGTTGGAGCCTACCTTGGTGTCGGCCACCAGCGGGACCGCGAGCTTGTGGACACCTTCCATCACCTGTTTGGCCAGCTTGGTGAGCCCGGGAATTTCTTCCTCGGGGCCTTCAAAGAGCAGCTCGTCGTGAACCTGCAATATCATTTGCGATCGGAAATTTTCCGCAGGCAGGCGGCGATCGAGTTCAATCATCGCCAGCTTGATCAGGTCGGCGGCGGCGCCCTGCATCGGCGTATTCATGGCGGTGCGCTCGGCAAAATTGCGCATGTTGGGCTGCGGCGAATTGATTTCCGGGATCTGGCGCACGCGGCCGAAGAGCGTGCGCGTGACGCCGGACTTGCGCGTCCCTGCGATCTGCCGGTCCAGGAAATCCTTAACCCCGCGGTAGCGCTCGAAATATTTGGCGATGAATTGCGCGGCTTCCTTCTGATCAATGTCGAGCTGCTGGGCCAAGCCAAACGCAGACAGTCCATAGATCACGCCGAAATTAATAACTTTCGCGACGCGGCGATGTTCGCGCGTTTGCGCAAAGGGCGCGACGTCGAAAACTTCCTGCGCGGTACGCGAGTGAATGTCCTCCCCGCGACGAAAAGCTTCCACGAGAACAGGATCGCCCGAGAGATGCGCGAGAATGCGCAGCTCGATCTGCGAATAATCCGCGGAAAGAAGGCGGCATCCAGGCGCGGCGACGAACGCGGCGCGAATTTCGCGGCCCAGCTCCGTGCGAATGGGAATATTTTGCAAATTTGGATTAGACGAGCTCAGGCGTCCGGTCGCGGTGCCGGTCTGGCAGAAGCGCGTGTGCAGCCGGCCGGAGACGGGATGGATCAGCCGCGGCAGCACGTCGGAATAAGTGGATTTTAGCTTGGCCAGCTCGCGATATTCAATGATTTTCCGGGGCAGCTCGTGAACGGCCGCCAGTTCTTCCAGAATATCGGCGGCGGTCGAGCGCGCTTTGGCGCGGCTGCGGCGCGGAGGCTGCAATTTCAATTTGTCGAAAAGGATTTCGGCGAGCTGCTGCGGCGAATTGATGTTGAATTCCACTCCGGCGTGCCCATAGATGGATTTTTCCAGCTTGCCGATTTCCTCGAGCGTGGTCGTCGAGATGCGCTCCATCTCGACCGGATCCACGCGCACGCCGGCGGCTTCCATGCGCGCCAGAACTCCCGCGAGCGGCAAATCAATTTTTTCGTAAAGGTCCAGCATCCCCTGCGCTTCGACTTCGGCGCGCAGAACCGGCGCGAGGCGCAGAAGAAAATCGGCATGTTCGCCCGGCGCGCCGGAAAGCGTCCGATTCAGATGGCGCAGCACGACTTCCGCAAATTCATGGTTCGCCGTCGTGGGACGCAGCAAGTACGAATACAGCATGGTGGCGTGGCGAATCCCAGCAACCGAGTTCGCGGGCAACGAAGCCGCTGATTTTTTCGCGCGCTTTGGTGCCGCGACAGCGGGACCCTCGCGAAGACCCGCGCGAGCCGCGAGCAATTGAAATAATTTCGGGTCGTGAACGACCTTCGGCTGCTGGGAGTCGGCAAGCCAATCCTGCAGCGCAGCGAGGGTCTTGTCTTCGACGTCATTTGCCGCAATGCGCGCTTGCCCGGGCTTTGTCGCGACTTCGACCCCGAGTACCCGCGTCCCAAAGCCCTCTTCATCCGGGTCCTGCGCCTCCAGAGAAAGCCATGCAGCCGTTTCGTCCCCACGCGGAATCGCATCAAGATATTTCCTGAACTCGGAAGCCAATTCGATCGCCGCGTAGTCCGTCTGCTGCGCATCCGACAGCGGCGCAAGTTCCCGCAGAAGGGAAGTGAATCCGAGCTCGGCGTAAAGCTCGCGCAAAGCGGCCGTGTCCGGCTCGCCGACTTTCATCGCATCCAGATCAAGAGCCACGGGCGCATCGGTAGGAATCGTCGCGAGCTTCTTACTGAGAATAACGAACTCGCCGCATTTTTCCAGGGCTTCGCGGTAGCTTGAGCGCTTCACTTCCCCTGCGCGTTTCAAAGTTGCTTCCGCGCTGCCGAATTGCTGGATGAGCTGCCGCGCTCCCACTTCGCCGATCCCCGGCTTGCGCCGTTCACCAGGCGCAACCTTTTCGTTGGGATCGCGCGCACCGGGAATATTGTCAATAGAATCGCCCATCAGCGCCATCACGTCCGCCACCTTAGACGGCGGCACGCCCATCAGTTCTTCCACTTTTTTCTCGTCAATCAGCAGGTCGGCCTTGGTCGGATTCAGAACCAGCACGTTCGCCGAGACCAGTTGCAGCAAGTCTTTGTCGCTGGTCACAATAAACACGTCGAGATTTTGTTTCGTAGCCAGCCGCGCCAGAGTGCCGATCACGTCGTCAGCTTCATACCCGGGATATTCCAGAATCGGCAGGCGCATCGCCTCGCAATAGCGGCGCACGAAGGGAATTTGCACAGAAAGATCGTCCGGCATCGGCGGCCGCTGCGCCTTGTAAGCGGCGAAGAGCTTGTCGCGGAAAGTGGGGGCGCTCAAGTCAAAAGCGACGGCGACGTAATGCGGCAGCCGCTCTTTATTCGAAAGCAGCCGGCGCATCATGGTCGCGAAAAGGTAAGGCACCTTGGTGGGAATCCCCGAGGCAGTTTGCAACCGGTCCATGGGTGCGAAATAGGCGCGAAAAATGTAGCCCATCGCATCAATCAGGAACAGGCGCTTGCGGTCTGTGGGAGGCATGCTGGCTTTCCGGCGCGTGCTGCGCGGGAAGGAAAGTATAACAGAGGTCGAGAAGTGGGCCACCGAGCAGCGATCGCGCACGGCGAGCCGTGCTTTTAGGAGAGTTGGTGATTCGCGCGGTGTTCGCATATATTGGACGTCGAACAGGGTGGAGTGAATTTTTCGAGGAGCCTTCATGACCCGCGCACTGGGAATGTGCGTACTTTTGATTTGCGCCACAGTTGCCATCGCTTCACCTCTCCAGGATGAGCAGACCCGCTACGTGGTGAAAACCAGCAGCAGGATCGAATTTCACTCCACCTCGACGTTCGCGAAGGTCGTAGGAGTGTTTCACTCCTGGGACGCAAATATGAAGATGCCCGCCGGCAAATTTGCCGATGCATCCCTGGCGCTGGAAATCGATGCGGCGAGCGTAACCACCGGCAGCGGATTGCGCGATAAAGAAGTGAAGGGCAAGAATTTCTTCGCGGTAGAGGAGCATCCAAAAATCCGCTTCGCAGCCAAGCGCATCACGGCCGACGGCGCTCCCTCGAAATTTCACATGGATGGAGAACTCACCATCCGCGGAATCACTCAGCCCGTTTCGGTTTCGATCACCTTCCTGCGCCAGGACGATGGGCATGAATGGATCGACGGAAGTTTTTCGTTCAACCGACGGGATTTTGGCATGACGCATAACCCGCCCTTCGACAAGATCGCCAACACCGTGCTGGTTGAATTTCACCTCGATACAGTGAACGGCACCGCACCAGTGGCGCAGAACTGAAGCGCTGGCACCCAAACCGCAAACCGCGAGGCGATCAAGAGGCACCCCCCGCGCAGCACCCGCAATCGCCCGCAATAAATGCCCGAAAAAGTGGCGATACACATCGAGCGCGCTGCCTCGCCGGCCACGCAGGATCCAAAAAGCTTCTCTCGTCGGAGCGTTTCCTCCCGGATAACGTGCTTGACTCCCTATCCTTCTGAGGCTTATAGGTATAGCAGCAATTTCGAGGGGTGGATTTGTGGGGCTGGGGGAGCTGTCCGCCGGATTTATCGCGCTCATTCGCATTATTGATAGGACAAGCCTGCCCAGCCCGCCGTATAAGCCTGCACAGGAGAAGACCATGAAAATTTCCGGCCGCCGGGTTCTGACCGTTGCGATCGTGTGCGCGATTTTACGAATGACGCTGGCCGCAGCCCCAGGTTGGGCGCAAACATTTCGCGGAACGATTCAGGGAACCGTGACGGATAGCAGCGGCGCAGCGCTCGTGGGCGCGACGGTCACAGTGCACAACGTAGACACTGGAGTGGACCGCATCACGAACACGACCACGGATGGCGGCTACTTGATGCCAGAGTTGCCGGTGGGCACCTATGACGTGATTTTCGAAATGTCTGGCTTTCAGAAGGCCAAGGTTACCGCGGTGACGGTGTCAGTTGCGGCCGAGCGCCGCGTGGATATCGTGCTGAAACCCGGCGAGGTCAACCAACAAGTAATCGTGACGGGCGAGTCGGTACCGGTGTTGGACACCTCCAGCGATACGCTGGGTGGCACTTTCGAAAGCAGCGCTGTGGAGGACTTGCCGATTAATGGCCGCGATTATACCAAGCTGCTGATCTTGGTTCCCGGCGCGACGGGCGAGCCGAATGGCGGAGGTGATTCTCCCGGCTCCTATGGCCAGTTCAGCGTGAACGGCAGCCGCGGCCGCGCAAACAATTACCTTCTCGATGGCACGGACATGAACGACGGCTACCGAAACCTGCCGGCCATCAACCAGGGCGGTGTGTTTGGCACGCCGGGAACGATTCTGCCGGAAGATTCCATCCAGGAATTGAGCGTGCTTTCGAACACCGAAGCGGAGTACGGAAGAAACTCGGGTTCCGTGGTGAATATCATCACCAAGAGCGGAGGGAATACATTCCACGGGAGCGCATTCGAAGATTTCAGAAACGCGGTGCTGAACGCACGCAACTACTTCAACGATGTGGGTCAGCCAAAAGACGCCTTCCGGAATAACCAATTTGGAGGAGCGCTAGGCGGTCCCATCATCAAGGACAAACTGTTCTTTTACGCGTCCTATGAGGGGCAGCGCGAAGGGATGGCCATCACTTCGATCAACGACGTTCCTACTCTAAATGACGGAATCGCCGGAGACCCTAACGATTACACCCAAGCGATCGCCTCTTTGGGGGGGACCGTGCCATGTACAACCACAGTGATTGCCTGTGTTGACGCAAACTCCAGCGTAATCAATCCCACGATTCTGAATCTCTACAACTTGTGCAACACCAATGGCCATTGTTCCGGCTTCCACGATGTTTGGCCCACAACATCAGCGGTTGGCGGGCCCGCGTCGAACAATCTGGACAGCGCGATCGGGAAGATTGATTACAACGTGAACACCAACAACCAGATTTCCGGGCGCTACTTCTTCGGCAACAGTCACCAGAGCTTTCCGCTCGGCGTGGGTGGCGGCAACAACCTTCCCAATACGAACACGAATGCGCCGATCCGCACGCAGTTAGTGTCCTTAAGTTGGGTGAGAACAGTTTCGGCGGAGCAAGTGAACGAATTGCGGTTCGGATGGAACCGCTATCGCAACGGGTTTTTCCCTCAAGATGCATCGGTTTTCGGCGATCCTAATGTTTCGCTGGGGATCAATACGCTTGATTTACTTGGTACGGGCACGGCTCTGCCCCGCGATTTCGGCCTGCCCACGATTGAAGTGAGCGGTTTGGCGCACCTTGGTTCTTCCGGGTTTTCCAATCCCCGCAACCGTGTGGACAGCAATTATCAGCTTTTCGACAATTTCTCCTGGAAGATTAACCGGCATGACGTCAAGTTTGGCGGTGAGTATCGCCGGACAACAGTAAACTCGTTCAACGATCTCCTGTCGCGCAGCGAACTGGATTTCAATAGCCTGGCCGAGTTCCTGGGAGGCGGGCTGGATGGCGGCACCGAAAACTTCGGCAACACCTCCCGAACCGCCCACCAGAACTTCCTGGCCTTTTACGTCCAGGACGGCTTTCACGTGAACAGCCGGCTGACGGTGAACCTTGGTCTTCGCTGGGATTACTTTGGCGTGATCGGCACGGATGGCGACCAGCTCAGTATTTATAATCCGGCTGTCGGTCTCGTCCGGCCCGGTCAGCTTTATCCCAAGGACTTGAATAATTTCAGCCCGCGTGTGAGCTTCGCCTACGACGTATTCGGCAAGGGCAAGACGGTCGTGCGCACAGGATTTGGTGTTTTTTATGACGCCTTCTCCCAGGATTTCTTCACGGGCCAGCTTGCCTACAACACGGACAATACCGGACCCGCTTACAATCCGATCGGTCCCAATCCTGTCTTCATCACGTTCAACCTGAATCCCGCGCTGCCGGTTGGAACTGCGGGCCCGCTCACCAACGATTCAATTATTCAGCCCAATGTACCCATTTTTGATCCAGCTTCCGTGACGCCGGGAACTGCCTCCAGCACGGACGCGTTCACCGTCGCTCAGAATATGCGCACTCCCTACGTCTACAATTACAACCTGAATATCCAACAGGAGCTGACACACGACAGTGTCTTGGAAGTGGGCTACGTGGGATCGGCCGGCCGAAAGCTGATCCACTTTGTGGACATCAACCAACCTAGCCAGGCGCAAATAACAGCGATTGACGAACTATGCGGAGTCACGGGCTCCATTGCGCGCGGCACCCCGCAATGCGCTGGCGCGCCGATTGTTGGTTTTACCACGCCCCTGAGTTCATTGGCGCCAAACCCGCCATTCTTCCTCAATCAAATCCAGAGCAGCGCGAATTCAAACTACAACTCACTGCAGGTTTCGCTGACGCAACGGAACTGGCATCATTTTAACAACCAGGTGGCCTACACGTGGTCGCATTCGATTGATACGGCCAGCGACGGCCAGGACTACGTCCCAAACGCTTCGCAGCCGAATGACAGCACGAACCCGGCGGGAAACAAGGGCAGCTCCAATTTCGACGTTCGCAACCGTTTCCTGATCACGTCAACGTACGATGTTCCAGACGCAAAGTCGCTTGGGAAGTTTGGATCCGGGTGGCAATTGAGCGGAGTGGCGACCGTTATGAGCGGCCATCCGTTCTCGCTGAATTACGATTTCGAGGGCGATTACGATGGAAGCGGAGAAGATTTTGGGCGCCCAGACATCGCGGGGCCCGTCCAGTACAACTACCACAATCCGTCCGAATTCCTGAACCTGACCTCTTTCGCGGTCCCATGCACGCTGGTAGGTGGAAATGCTGACTCGAATTGCACGCCGGGAACACGCCATTTCGGCGACGAAGGCCGCAATTCACTTCTCGGACCTAACTATCGGGACCTGGACTTCGCCATCAGCAAAATGACTTCGATCAACGAGCGATTGAAAGTGCAATTCCGGGCGGACTTTTACAACATATTCAATCACCCCGCTTTTGCCAACCCGTTGCTGCCGGCCTTTTTCGCCGACGCCGCACCGAACGGGATTAGCGACGGCACAGCCGCAACCTGCGGCCCCGCCGTATCGATCGGCCGCAGTTGCGGCTTCTATGCGATTACTGCGACTTCCGACGTCGGCCTTGGCAACCCGGTTCTGGGCGGCGGTGGCGCGCGTAGCATCCAGTTTGCCGCGAAGTTTTTGTTTTAGTAGCTGATCAGGATCCCAGGGGAATTGAGCGGCTCGGCGGCCCGCCAAGCTTGGGCTTGCCGAGCCGCTTCTCTTTTGAGACGAACTGCATGGTAAGTACATTAGAATGTGTAGAATAAGGCGTTTACATAGCATGTCGGGTGCTAATGGGCGGGGCATGTGGGTGGCCCGACCGTCGCACTTTGCGTACGATGCCGCCACAACGCGAACGCCCCGGCCGTGCGTAAGCGCTGATATCTCATGCATTTGAAATTTTTCGCTAGGATTGTGCGTATTCATCTATGGAGCGACGCAAGAGCATCGGCGAGATGAGCACCGCGGAATTAGCGGATTTGCTAGCGCAGGTCCGGGCGGGCGATTCGGACGCCTGGGGCGACCTATATGGCCAGTATGCTCCGGCGATATTCCGGTTCTGCCGCCGGGCTTTGCCCACGCGCGAAGACGCGGAAGACGCCACAACGGAAATATTCATGAAAGTACGCCAAAAACTCGGGCTGTACGATTCATCGCGGCCCTTCACGGCCTGGCTTTATAAAGTCGCGAGCAATCATTGCTGGGACACACTGCGGCGCCGCCGCATTCGCCAAGACCTGGAAACCGGCGACCTGGAGACGCTGCCGCTGGAACATCCCGATCCGAGCCAGCTCGAACAACTGCAAATCGAGCACGACAGCAAACACGTTCGCGCCGGCCTGGCGAAATTGCCAGACCGTGCGCGCATGGCGCTCGTGCTGCGCTATTACTCGGACATGAGTTACGACGAAATCGCGGACACGCTGGGCGTGCGCCGCGCGTTCGTAGGAGTGCTATTGCTGCGCGCGCGTCATCAACTGCGCGAAGTGTTGGCGGAAAGCGGCGGCGGCTTGCATGGCGCGGCCGCCGGGGGAAGAGCATGAACCACTTCGATGAAATGACGTGCCTGCTGTATCTGGAAGGGCAGCTCGATGCCGACCACGCCGAGGGAGTTCGCACCCACGCGGCGGGGTGCGCGGACTGCCGCGGGCTGCTGCGCGCGCTGCAAACCGAAAGCGTGTGGCTGCGCGAATCTCTGGAGGCCGACGACGAATCAGTCCCCGCGCGCCTCGTGCAAGCGCCCCAACATGGCGGTGCGCCGTGGGGCTGGATTTCCGCGCTGGGATTGAGCGCGGGCGGCGCCTACACGGTGTGGAGCGGATTCATCGAACCGTGGCGCGCGCAAGCGGCGCAGGCCGGTTTCACCCAAGGAAATCTTCTCACCATGCTTTTTTTCAGCGGTGCATTCTGGAAAGGATGGGACGCGATGCGAAGCCTGATGGAATTTCTGGCGATTGGCACACTGGGGCTGGTGGTGATGTGGCTGCTGCGGCGCCACCTGCGTCGCAGCACGGCTCTGGCGGTCGTGATGGGTGCGCTGGCTCTGATGGCGGCGCTGCCTCCTTCGGCCGCAGCCGCCGAGCAGAGGCGCGGCGATCCCAATTACACACTCGCCGCGGGAGAAGTGGTGCACACGGATCTAATTGTGTCGGCGGACTCCACGCGAATTGATGGCGACGTAGAAGGCGACCTGATCACCTTTTCGCGCAGCGTGACGGTGAACGGCCACATCAAGGGCGACATAATCGCGTTCAGCCAGGAATTGCGCGTGAACGGTCCGGTGGATGGCAACGTGCGCGCGTTTGTGCAGAATTTGCAGCTCTATGGCACGGTCGCGCACAACGTGCTGGCCTGGGCCGGCGATGTGAATCTGGATCAGGATGGAAAAGTGAATGGCACCTTGACCGCAGGCTCGGGCCACCTGGAAGTGAACGGAAAACTGGTAGGCGATCTGCTCGCGTTTTCCGGCGATGTGGACATCAACGGCCAGCTGGGGCGCAACGCCAGAATTCGCGGCGGACATCTGACCATCGGCTCGCGCGCAGAGATCGCCGGCCAGACTACAGCGCTGCTCCGGCAGACTCCGGACGTTTCAACAAGCGCGAAAATGGCCAGCCCGCTGGATTGGACGCTCGCCAAGCACGGATCAGAAACCAGTTATTCGTCGGGACGTTATTATTTGCACCAGATTTTGAAATGGGGCGCGAGCTTTTTGTTCGGGCTGGTCCTGCTGTTCGTGGTCCCCGGTTTCTTCTTCGACGCAGTGAAGGCCTGCAGCAAGACGGCGCCGGCAATCGGATTCGGCGTGCTGTTCTTGTTCGCGATTCCCATCGCCGCAGTCATCGTCTGCATCACGGTGGTGGGTTTGGGCGTGGGAATTTCCGCCATGATGTTCTGGGCGATCGCCATTTACGCGGCGCAAGTGCTGGTGGGCGCATGGCTAGGCGAAAAAATTCTGGGCGAAGCCGCCGGCGCAGGAGCTGCGCTAGGACGTCTGGCACTGGGCTTGGCGATCCTGCGCGCGCTCGGGATGCTGCCGTACCTGGGCGGATGGATTTCCTTCGTCGTGGTGATCTGGGGAATGGGCGCAGTGGCGCTGGCGATTTACAAGAACATGCGGCCGCAAGCGGCTGCGGTTGCAGCGGTGGTGTGAAGTTTGCGCGGCGCGTTGTCGGCGAGGGCCGGTGTTCAGCCGGCCGCGCGGGCGGACGCGCTAAGCGACCACTTCCAGTTTTTTACCCACGCGCCCGATGATCTCAGCGGCGCGTTCCAGGTCGGCGCGTTTGTGCGTAGCGGTAACGATCGTGCGCAAACGCGCTTTGCCTTCGGGCACGGTGGGAAAGCCGATCGCGCCTGCAAAAACTCCTTCCGCAAATAATTCACGCGAGAATTGAAACGCCTTGGCTGCCTCGCCCACCATAATGGGCGTAATAGGCGTCTCGCTCTTACCGGTGTTGAATCCGAGCTTCTTCAGTTTGCGCTTGAAAAATTTTGTATTGGCCCAAAGCTTCTTGATCAACTTCTCCCCCGCTTCGGAATCCAGCAGCTCGAATGCGGCCTGGCAGGTGGCCGTCACCGACGGCGGATGCGAAGTGGAAAAAAGAAATGGCCGCGCCCGCTGGTGCAGGAAATCAATCAGATCACGCGAGCCGCAAACGTATCCGCCGATCGAGCCGATGGCCTTGCTCAGCGTGCCCACCTGAATATCCACGCGCCCGTGGCAATTCAGATGGTCAATGGTCCCGCGGCCGCGGCTGCCCAAAACGCCCGAGGAATGCGCGTCGTCCACCATCATGATGCAATTATATTTTTCGGCCAGGTCGCACAGCGCCGGGAGACTGGCGATGTCGCCGTCCATGGAAAAAACGCCGTCGCTGATGAGCAGCTTCTTGCCGTTCCAGTCTTTGGTTTCCTGCAACACGCGTTCGCAATCCGCGGCGTCCTTGTGCTTGAAGACTTTGATTGTGGCGCGCGAAAGACGGCAGCCGTCAATAATGGACGCGTGATTTAGCTCGTCGGATATGACCAGATCGTCTTTGCCGAGAATCGCCGAGACGGTGCCGGCGTTAGCGGCGAATCCCGATTGAAACACCACACAAGCTTCCACTTTTTTGAAATCTGCGATCTGCGCCTCCAAGTCCACATGCATCTTCATCGTGCCGGCGATGGTCCGCACGGCCCCCGAGCCAACGCCGAATTTGCGCGTTGCGTCAATCGCGGCACGGCGCAGCTTGGGATGCGTCGTAAGCCCCAAATAATTATTCGAGCTGAGGTTGATGACTTCCTGGCCGTCGAAATTCGCAACCGGCTTCTGCTCGCCTTGCAGAATTTTCAGATGGAAGTACAGATGCTTGGCTTTCAGGTCTTCGATTGCATCGTGCAGATACTGAAGTTGGGGACGTGTGCCACTGCTCATGATTCCTCCGGCGGATTGGTGGCGCGCTATTGACCAGCGCCGTTGGGATAGAACAGGATTTTACCGGCCAGGCCCGATTCCAGCAGCGAGAAGGCTTGTTCGAATTTCTCGAGCGGCACGCGCTCCTTGAAAAGCGGTTCCAGATTCAGGCGCTTGTGTTTCAACAGTTCGGTCATCTGTACCCAAGTCTCAAACATCTTGCGGCCGTAAATTCCTTGCACCGTGGCGCCTTTGAAAATCACGTCGTTCACCAAATCAAAAGTCACCGGATCCTTGGGAATTCCGAGCAGCGAGGCACGGCCCCCCTGGCGCAGCATTTCAAAACCCTGATGAATCGCGGCGGGATGGCCGCTCATTTCCAGCAGCACGTCGGCGCCCGCGCCTTCGGTGGCTTCGCGAACGCGCGCGACGACATTGCCCTCAGCAGGATCCAGCGCTACGTCCGCACCCATTTTTATCGCCAACTCGCGGCGATGTGGATTCACTTCCGTGGCAAAAATCATGGCTGCGCCGCACGCACGCGCCACGTTGATGGCCATCAATCCGATCGGCCCGGCTCCAGTGACTACCACATTCTGCGCAGCGATCTCTCCGGCCAGCACGGTGTGCACAGCATTTCCCAGCGGATCGAGAATCGCGGCGTAGTGCTCGGGAATCGCTGCATCAATTTTCCAGACGTTGCGAATCGGAATGATTACGAATTCGGCGAAGCAGCCGTCGGCGTCAATTCCGATAATTTTCACATTCTGGCAGACGTGCGGCTGGCCCATGCGGCACGGCCGGCAGTGCCCGCAATTCACGTGCATTTCCGCACTGACGAAATCGCCCGGCTTCACGGACGTGACTTCAGAGCCGACTTTTTCCACGTGTCCGCAGAATTCGTGGCCGAACGTCATCGGTGGATGAATGCGCGAAGCAGACCAGCGGTCCCAGCCGTAAATGTGCAGATCGGTGCCGCAGATGGAAGCGGCGCGCACCCGCACCAGAACTTCAATAGGGCCCGGCGTTGGAACAGGAACGGTTTCCAGTTGCGCTCCGCGCTGGGGACGCATCTTGCGCAAAGCTTTCATTGTCGATGTCGGCATCGTGTACAGGCGGAGGTCCAGCAGTCCGCCAAACTTGCGATTTTAGCACACGGCTTGGGGAAGCAAAAATCGGGGGCGCGGCGGCGTTGCTTCCGTTACAATCGCGGCGGCTGCAGAGGCAAGCGAGCCGGATGGAGGCAAGTTGAGTTTTTCACGGCGATTTGAAGAAATTCGCACCGGATTCGAGCGGCCGTTCTGGGTCGCGAACATCAGCGAGCTTTTCGAGCGGCTTTCTTACTACGCTGCCTTTGCTTCGCTCGCGCGTTATCTGCACGAGACGCTGAATTTTCCCGTCGAGCAGGCGGGCAGCTTGACCGGCCTGTTCGGCGGTCTGGTGTGGTTCCTGGCGGCATTCGGCGGCACGCTCGCGGATCGCCTCGGATTCCGCAGATCGCTCTCACTTGCCTACTTCATCCTGAGTTGCTCGTATTTTATTTTGGGATCGCTCGGGTCCAGCTGGATTGCGCCCTTGCGCGCCGCGGTTCCGCTGGTGGTGCTGGTTACCGTGGTGTTGATGCTTCCGGCGCTGGGAATCGCGCTGGTGAAGCCGTGCGTGGTGGGAACCACAGCGCGCGCTTCAAAAGAAAACGTCCGCTCCATCGGCTATTCGATTTATTACACGCTGGTGAATATTGGTGGGGCAGCGGGTCCGTATATGGCCTCCTACGTGCACCATCATTTGAAGGTTGAGAATGTTTTTCGCGTCGCGGCGTTGAGCGTGTTTCTGATGTTCATCGCCGTCCTCCTGTTCTTCAAAGAGCCGCGGCGATCGAACGAAGCGCAAGCGGCAAGTTTGGGCGAAGCAGCGCGAAATTTTGCCACCGTGCTGCGCAATCCGAAGTTCATGCTGTTCCTGCTTATTTTTTCCGGCTACTGGATCGTGTACTGGCAGGAATTCATTATTCTGCCGCTCTACGTGCACAATTACATCAATCCGAAAACGGATACCGAACTGATGCTGGTCACCGGGCCGCTCACGGTCATCGCGCTGCAGATGATCATGAGCCTGCTGACGCGAAAAATTCCCGCGTTTCGCGCGATCACGATCGGAACGCTGATTTCCGCGCTGGCGTGGGTGATTCTGATCGTGCATCCCACGGTGCCCATGGTGATCGTCACGCTGTTCGCCGTTTCCATCGGAGAGATCGTGCAATCGCCGCGCTACTACGAATATATTTCGCGCCTGGCTCCGCCGGGGCAGCAGGGCACCTACATGGGTTTTGCATTTCTGCCGATCGGAATTGGGTCGCTCTTCGGTGGCTGGTATGGAGGCATGCTCATCCACCACTTCGGCGAAGTGCAGCAACGACCCCAACGCATCTGGTGGGCTGTTACGGGAGTCGGCCTGACTACCGCGCTGCTACTGTGGATTTACGATCGCACGCTGAAGCCCGGCGGGTCCGCGGCGTCGGCAGCGGCGAAGAATTCCTAGTTCACCATGCGACGCAGGCTAGCGACGGCTTGGCGCGCCAAGGTGTAGCGCGGCTCGATGCGCAGCGATTCGTCAAAACATTCGCGCGCGCGGGCCAGCATGCCTTTGGCGGCGTAGGCGCGGCCCAGATTGAAGTGCGGAAAATGGCGCGGCTCGTAGCGCGGGGCAGCGACGGCGCGTTCCAGCCACGGTATGGCCTCGTCGTATTTTTCCAGCTGAATCAGGTAGGAGCCGATGTCGTTGTAAGGATTGCCAAATTCCGGATCCACTGCGATCGCGCGCTTACATTCCGCAATCGCCTCTTGGATTTTTCCCTGGAAATGATAAGTCCAGCCTAAAAAGGTGTGCGCTTCGGCAGTCGGGAAAAGTTCGAGAGAGTTTTTGTATAGTTCGACAGCGTGATCGTAGTCGCCCTCCAGCTGCGTCCGATAAGCTTCTTGCAGCAGCGCCCATGCTTGTTCTTGTTTATTGAGCATTTTCTGTCCGTTCCGCCGCGCCAGCCTTGCTGCTACTTTAGCGCGGAGCGGCGGATGCGGCGGCGCAGCTTTTCCAGCAGCGCTTCCAGGCGCTTGGTGTAGCGCACCGGGTACACCGCGGTGCGATTAATCTGGCGATAAGTTTTCGGAAGGCGCGCCAGGCCGGCTACGCAGCGCGCGCGCAAATCAGCGACGGGCTGCGCGGGCGCGACCCGGCGCCCCCCGCGCATTACTTCGGCGAGCATGGGCTCGCCCCCATCGGCAGGCTCGCCCTGCAGAGCGATTCGGTCGTGACGATATTCGCCGGACGGCGCGGAATAACGAAACACCTGCTTGCGCCCGGGATAGGTCACTTTCGCGGCGCTCAGTTTCGCGGCCTCGCGAACTTTTCCGCCGCGCTCGACTTCCACCAACTTGTAGATCAAGTTCAGGTGCGGAGCATCACCCGGCGTCGCAAGCGCGGTGCCGACGCCGAATGCGTCAATCGCCGCGTGTTTCGCGATCAGCGCCGCGATGCGGGTCTCATCTAGATCGCCGGACGCGAAAATCCTCACGTCCTTCCATCCGGCACGATCCAACTCGCGCCGCACCCACTGGCTATCTTTGGCCAGATCGCCGCTATCGAGCCGCACTCCAGCAGGCTTGCGATTCATGGCGATGATGCGTTTCACAGCGGTGTGCACGTCGTAAGTATCGAGTAGCAGCACCGCGTGTTCGGGAAATGCGTCGAGGAATTGCGAGAAAGCTTCCGTCTCGTCTTCGTGCGCCATCACCCAGGAATGCGCTTGCGTACCGTAGGTTTCCATGCCGTATTGCTGGCCGGCCAACACGTTGGATGTGCCCTGGCAGCCGCCGATGGCTGCAGCGCGTGCCGCGAGCAGACTGGCCTGGCTGCCGTGCGCACGGCGCGCGCCGAATTCGACCACCTGACGTCCTTGCGCCGCGGTTACAACGCGCGCCGCTTTGCTGGCGATCATGGTCTGGTAGCTCAGCGTCGAAAGAAAATACGTCTCCAGGATCTGCCCTTCGATAATGGGCGCGACCACGCGCAACATCGGCTCGCCGGGAAATACCAGCGAGCCTTCCGGCATCGCCCACACGTCGCCAGTGAAGCGGAATTTCGCGAGATAGTCGAAAAATTCGCTGCGAATATTGCGGAAGACGGGATGCTGGCGCAGGTAGTCAATTTCCTCGGCGGAGAAGTGCACGTTCTCCAGAAAATCGAGCGCTTGTTCCAGACCGGCGGTCACCAGATAATTCCGGTGGGGCGGAAGATGGCGGACGAAAAGTTCGAACGTGGCCCGAGCCTCGAAGCGGGTCTGCAGGTAACCCGCCGCCATCGTCAGCTCGTACAGATCGGTTAACAGGCCTGAGTGTTCGAACATTTTCCTTTTCCAGGATACGACGGCGCAGCTTCAACTACGCGCGATCGCGCCGCAGCATAAGCCCGCCGTCAACGGCGATCACCTGACCAGTGATGTAATTGTCCGGCTCAAGAAAAAAACGCACGGCACGCGCGACGTCTTCCGGTCGCCCAAAACGAGCGACGGCGCCGCTGGCAACGTGCCGGTCATATTTCCCGGATTGCACGCTGGCGGTCGCCATCCCGACGGTCGTGGCTCCAGGAGCAACCACGTTCACGCGCACATGATTCCATTGCTGCGCCAGGATGCGCGCGGCGTGCAGCAGCGCTGCTTTCGCAGCCGCGTAATTCAAACTGGACGGAAACACCGCGAGCGCCTGCATGGTAGCGAGCAGCACCACGCTACCGCCCTCCGCGCTGCTCTCCATCGCCGCACCCAACTCTTTAGCCAGCAGAATCGGACCCAGGTAGTTGGATTCCACCGAGGCAAGCAGAGTTTCACGATTCAAATCCTCGAAGGCAACACGCGCGGGATCGCCCGGAAAAATAGCCAGGCCCGCGAGCGGCGCGGAAAATTTCTGCGCGGCGGTGAGAAAGGCTTCGCGGACTGCGGCGGAAGCGATGTCGCCGGCGACGAGGGAAACCGTAGAGCCAAACGAAGATTCCATAGCGGCGCGAAGGGCTTGCGCACGCTCGCGATTGGCGCGATAACCGACGACCAGGTGAGCGCCTTCCCGCGCGAGCAGGGCAACCGTCGCAGCGCCCAGACCTCCCGAGCCACCAGAGACCACAACCGTCTTGCCACCAAGACTTTTTTCGGAAAAATGGTACCGAAACTCGTGGTACTCGCGCGCTTGACCTGCGTCCCAGTACTGCGAGGTCATTTGCTCCTCGTTTACAGCGCTGATTTACCGCATATTCAAGGAACGAAACAGTTTATCCCGCGGAACGAGCGCCGGATAAAAAGACAAAACCCCCAAGCCCCCGTTCCGTTTCCGGACCGGGCATGCCTGGGGGTTCGTCGTC
>DATNLN010000227.1:0-36517 GCA_035602855.1 Candidatus Acidiferrales bacterium | reverse complement strand
ATGCTGATGTACATCCTGCACAATAATCAGCGCTTCGATCCGGACGTACGTCTCGATGCGGTGGATGTGCTGCGCATGCGGAATAACGATCCGGATGTGCGCTCGGCGCTCTGTCAGGCGGTACACACCGATCACAACGCGGCGGTGCGGTTGAAAGCGCTGGAAGCGTTAAACGGTGCGGAGCCGCAGGACATCATTCGCCAAACGCTTCTCGATGCTCTCGTGGACGATCAGAACCCCGGGGTCCGCGTGGAAGCGATCAACGCGCTGCGCGACATGGCCGCCAAGGGTCAGGTGGATGCAGACGATCATCTGCTAGCAGTACTGCATGAGCGGATGGCCAAAGATCCCAACACCTACATCCGGCTGCAGAGCGCGGAAGTGATACGCGATCTGGGCCCGCGGCAAAAATTCTAAACATGAGTAGAGCGCTGTACATTCCGCGAGGGCGGCAGGACATCGCGGCACGGATGGGTGTGTCTGCGGGGATTTTTGCGGTGGCGCTTGGTGCAGTTTTTCTGGCGATTTCATTTTTGATTCCTGCGCCCGCTGCAGCGGATGGAGCGGAGAAAGGTCAGACCGAAGGGCAGAGTCATGCCGGGACTCGGGTTAGCGCAGAGGTGACAGGAAGCGTCCCGGTGCGCGACGGGCAGAGGCTGCATCTGGTGACGGATTTGGGCAACATCATTATCAGGACTCAGAACTCGGGAAAGATTGATTACAAAGTTCACCTCGAAGCGGACGCCACGCAAAGAGACGCCAAGCAACTCCTGAAAAATTTCATCGTCACAACCAATCCCACAGCCGAGGGTGTGTACTTCCGCGGGCAAAGCCTGGGGCGGCATGCCAGCGGGCGTTTGTGGCTGACGGTGGAGGTAAATGTTCCGCGGAATTTCAATCTGGATGTTTCCACGGGAGGCGGGAACATCGAGGCCGAGGACCTTATCGGCACCGCGACGCTCGCCACTTCCGGCGGAAATATTGTGATGGCGAATGTGGGCGGAGCGGCGCACCTTTCCACCGACGGCGGCCACATCACGGTGAAAAATGTGGCCGGCGCGCTCGCTGCGAGTACCGGAGGCGGGCACATCACGACCGGCACGATTGCGGGGAACGCGATTTTGCACACCGACGGCGGGCATATACGCGTGGCTTCGGTGGAAGGCGTGGCCCACGTTTCCACGGGCGGCGGAAATGTTTCCGTGGAGCATTCGGGCAGCCAGCTGGTGGCGGAAACCAACGGCGGGCAAATCGAAGTGGGCGAGACGGCGGGGTTGGTGCAAGCGAAGACGGGCGGTGGAGGAATCCGCGTGGTGCGCCTTTCCGGACCGACGAATCTGGAAACCAGCGGCGGCAGCATTTATCTGACCGAAGTGGATAGCGCGGTGAAGGCGTCCACGGGAGCGGGAGCGATCACGGCGTGGTTCGTCACTGCGGGAAAAATGCCGGGGCAATGCGAACTGCAATCCGGCGAAGGCGACATTGTGGTGTACATCCCGCGGCAACTTCCGGTGACAATTGATGCGCAGGTGCAGTCCGGCGACGAGCACCATGTGATTTTCGATCCGGCGTTTCCGGTGAAAATCAGCCGGGAATCCGGCGCGAACGGAGATGAATGGATTCGCACGGAGGGCGCGTTGAACGGCGGCGGCGAAGTGATCCGACTGCGCACGGTAGCGGGCAACATTCATGTGATGGTGAGCGACGCGAACAAACAGGTTCAGTTGTACAAGCAGCAGATGGAGCAATTGCAGCAGAAACTGCAATTGCAGTTGCGCATGCTGCAGCAGCAGTCGCAGCAGATGATCGAGAACTCGCCGTAGGTGGCGAACCGCGGCGTGGCGCAGCGCTTCGTTGAGAGAGGCGTGGCGTGCAGGCGACGACCGAAATCCGGCCGACTAGAAGCGGCCGAATGTTCTGGTGAACGAGGGTGTTTCACTCGAAGGGGGCGTACCGTGCAAACGCAGAATGAAGGCAAAACTTCCGGCAGTAAATCCTGGGACGGCCGATGGCGCATTGCGGGAACCACACGGCGCGGGTTGTTGCTGCTGGCGGGGATCGCCGCTCTGGTATTTCCCGCTTCGGCTGCGGACGAGAACTTTCATCACACCTATCCTCTGGCCGCGGGCGGAAGCTTCGCGCTGGAAAACGTGAATGGATCGGTGCAGGTGGAAGGTTGGAGCCGCGACGAAGTGGAAGTGAGCGCGGTAAAGACGGCTGCGCGCAGCGATTCGCGCGACCTGTCGCAGGTGAAGATTGAAGTGGACGACAGCCATCCGGGACAGGTAGCCGTGCACACGCGCTATCCGCAGGGCGAGGGCGCGGAAGTCGCGGTGGAATATCACGTACACGTGCCCTATCGCGTGCTGCTGGGCAGCATCGAGACGGTGAATGGCAGCGTAACGGTGCGCGGAGTCGAAGGCGGCGGGGAATTGCGCTCCGTGAACGGCAATGTGGAAGTTTTCGACAGCTCCGGGCGCTTCAGCGAGAAAACCACGAATGGAAACCTGCGGCTGGAATTGCGCTATTTGATGTCCGGCGGACCGATGAACCTGGAAACCGTGAACGGCTCGGTGGTGCTGGGACTTCCCGAAGGCGCGCGGGCCGATTTGAAAGTGCTCGCGATGAATGGCGATTTTTATTCGGAATTGCCGGTGACTTCGGCGGCCAGCAAGCCCGCGGCGCGTGCCTTTCACGCGAAGCTGGGAACGGGTGGCGGCGAAATTTCGGTGCGCACGATTAATGGCGGCATACGCCTGGTGGTGCAACGGCCGGGCGTCTGACGGGGCGTAATTCACCCATAAGCGAGGACCAATGGCATGAGGCACTATCAAGGCACGAACGCTGTCGGCTGGGGTTTTCTGCTCGCGACGATCCTGGCGGCGCCGGGCGCTTTGCCGGGTCAGACCACAGGACGCACTGCAGAGCAAACTTCACAGAATCCTGCTCCCGTTTTACCTTCCGCTTCTACTCCTACGCTTGCGACACCTGTTGCGCCTGCTTCACAGGATGAGGGGTGCCTACGCGGCAACTTTTTCTCAGTAGTTCCCTTGGAACAAATCGGCCAGGCGGTGCGTAGTATAGATAGCACGATTGAGCGAGCGGAAATGGAGCGCGCGGTCCAGCAGGAATTTCGGGAAAACCTCGCGGACCTGAACGAGCGAGTGCGGCAGGAGGTGCAGATGAATTCACCCGAGATGCAACGATTGCAAAATCTCTCGGTGCAATTGCGAAATAACCAGGCGCAATTCGACGGCAGCGCGAGCGAGCTGGCATCGCGCGCGGCCGAACTGGCGGAGCTGGCGCAGGAGAACAGCGCGGAGCTGCAGGCGCCGGGCGTATTTGTGACCAGCGATGAGGATGGCAGCGGCTGGCTGGGCGTGGAAATCGGCGAAGTGACTGCCGAGAAAGCGAAGGACCTGAAACTGACAGCGGAACGCGGCGTGGTGGTGATGGACGTGGAGCCGGACGGTCCAGCGGCGAAAGCCGGGTTGAAAGAAAATGATGTGATCACGCAATATGACGGGCAGATGGTGGAAGGCACGGTGCAGTTCCGGCGACTGGTGCGTGAAACGCCGACGGGACGCACGGTGGCGCTGGTTATTTCGCGCAATGGCGCAACGCAAAACGTTTCGGTGGAGTTGGGCGAGCGCAGCGCGTTTTTCGAGAAGCGGATGAAGGGCAAGATGCGCGATTTCGATAACGCGTTTGCGTTCTCGATGCCCAATCAGGATTTCACGCTGGCCATGCCGCCGGTGGATTCGCGCATGCCGTCGCTGGGGATCAACGCAGAGGATCTGTCCGGTCAGCTTGGAAGTTACTTTGGCGCGCCGGATGGTGCCGGGATTCTGATTCGCGAAGTGCGCCCCGGAACAGCGGCGGACAAGGCGGGATTGAAAGCCGGCGACGTGATCGTGAAATTGGACGGTGAGCCGGTGCACACGTTGGCGCATCTGCGGGCGGAATTGCGGGGCAAGAGCGATCAGAAAACAGTGGCTCTGGGACTTATCCGCAAGTCGGCGGAGATGAGCGTGCGGGTGGGGATTGAAAGGCCGCAGCCGAATGAATCGAGCCACGTGGTCCGCCGCGCGGAACTTTAAAAGCGAAGTTAGAACCCGCTACAACAGATCGGAATTTTAAACTGTCGTCACCAGGGAACGGCGCCGCCAGTTTCAAAGAAGCCGCCCGTGGGAGCGTCGTCCGGAGCCAGAGCCTGACGCAACGCTTCGGCCGCGCCTTCTGCGAGCGTTTGCGTGCCCTTGTTACCGTTCAGATCCGTCGCGGTGTAACCGGGATTTACCGTATTCACCTTGATCGCGGTGTCGCGCAGCTCCCATGCAAGTTGCACGGTCATCATGTTCAGCATTGCCTTGGAGCCGTTATAACCAAGCGGCTTCACGGCGGCGAAAGACCATTTCGAATCCGCGTTCCAGCTGAGCGAACCCAGACCGCTAGAGATCATGACAATGCGCCCCGCCGTCGCATTACGCACGAGCGGCAACATGGCCTGTGTGACAGCGAGGACGCCGAAAAAGTTGACCTCCAGGACACGCCGGACAGCTTCAGGATCAGCGGTGCTGGGCGGCCTGTCACCTGGATCAACAATTGCGGCATTGTTTACGAGGATGTCGAGCCGGCCGTATCGCGCTCGAACGGTCTGAGCCGCCTTCGCAATCGTATCGGGCTTGGTGACGTCAAGCTCGATGAAGTAGGCGTCGGCGCCGCCCGCTTTTAGCTTTGCTGCCGCAGCTTCTCCTAATTTCGGATTGCGCGCGGCCACCAGTACGGTAACGCCTTCCTTACCGAGCTGCCGGGCCAATTCGTACCCGATTCCCTTATTCGCGCCCGTAATCAGAGCGATCTTGCCTTTGTGATTCTGTGCGGCCATTTGCTGATTGCCTCCAGTCAGTTAGAAGACGGACGGTGGAGGTGCGATTCAAGAAACCTCCCGCGATCTCGCGCGACGGGTACCGCGACTGACGCGGGGATTATTCGCGGATGATTTCGGCGTTGGCTGCGGGGGCGACCAGGCGCACAAGTTTGGGACCGTCGAGGAAAAGATCGATTTCGTTGTCTTCGGTTCGCACGCGCAGCTCCTGGACTTTTTGGCCGTTCACGACCTGTTCGCCCATGGAATCGACCGTCACGTTTCCCGGAGTCATTTCCTGTGGAACGAGCACGGCGAAACTTTGCTCGCCTTTCTTGTCCCAATCGTAGAGGCGGGCTAGAAATGTGTACTGGTAATAGAGATTGTCATCGAGCACCACCACCAGCGGAGCAGCGAAGGTGAATTGTTGGGTGAAAGGCTTGGCGCCTTCCAGATGGAGTTCGACTGTGGCCGTGACGCCGGTAAAACCGATCGTGGCGGAAGCTTTCTTGGCGCCTTGCGTGGACCATTCGTAGCGGACCGGCATGCCGTCCGCGTGCACGACGAGAGAGCCGGTGACGTGCGTGTTTCCCTTCGGCGATTGCAGCTCGGTGCTGCCATGGGCGGTCCAATCACTGCCGTTGGGCGCGATGGTGAATTCTTCCTTGCCGATTTGCTGGCCGCCGACGAGGATTTTAAACGTGCCTTTGTCGGCGGCCAGCGGCGCGATAAGAGCGCAAGTTCGCGGCGGCAGCGTGCTGGCTGCCGAGGTGGAGTGGAGCGCGAGCAGCGGTGCGGCGATGATTGCGAGCACGGCGGCCAGCAGGATGCCCGACCTGAGGATGGGAGCGATGCGCGCGCCCCAGCCTGGCGGGAATGAGCTGGCCCGGCTGCGTGCGGAGTTTTCGTTCATGCAGTCACCTTCGGGAAAATTCCCAGCGCGACGATCTGTTCGACGACGCGCAGGGGCTCGATATTCGACTCCACACGGTAATCCGCAATCTCGTAGGAAGGCAAGCGTTCCTGATAGAGAGTGCGGAAACTGGTTTCGTCGCGGAAGAGCGGACGGTCTTGAATATGAGCGATGCGTTTCAGTAATTCCTCGACAGGGCATTGTAGCCAGACCAGCACGGCGCCGGCCTGACGTAAAAGGGCGAGATTCTGCGGCTGCGCGGTGGTGCCTCCGCCGAGTGAGACGACGCGAGGTTTCTGCTGCTCGGCAGCTTCGCCGAAGATGCGCTGGAGTTGTTCGTGCTCGATCTTGCGGAATTCCGGCTCGCCGCGCTTGGCGAAAATTTCAGGGATGGTTTGCTCGGCGGCTTCGACGATGCGTTTATCGAGGTCCACATGCTGCCAGCCGATTTGGCGGCCCAGCAAGCGCGCCACGGTGGACTTACCGCAGCCCATGAAGCCGATCAGGCAGACGAGCGAGCGCGGGCGGGGCTCAGTGGTCATCGGTGTAATTATTGTGGCGAACGGGCCAATCAATCGCGTTTGAGAATGTTGATTGTACCATCGAAGGAGGTCATCTCAATCTTGGCCCGGCCCTCATTGAATGTGCCGAACAGAGCGTTGCCCCAGCGCGGCATGAAATGGCGCTGGTGGGGCGAGGGCGTCAACTTCGCTTCATTGTTCACTTTGCCTTTCAGGGAAGTGGCGCTGAGGTCGAAGGAATCTCCGGGTGAGAAGCGGACTTCGATTACGCCGCTGTAATTCTTCAGAGAGTAGGTTCCGTTGGGCAGAAACTCACCGTTGAAAAGAATGTTACCGGAGGAGGTTTGCGCCCAGACGTGATAGCTGCGCAGATCGAGCAGGCGGAAATTGCCGCTGATGGAAGAAGCTTCGATTCGTCCCGCGCAGCGCATGCAGGTGAACGAGCCGCCGACGGTTTTGACGGTGAGGTAGCCGGCGGCGTCTTCCAGGTCCACACCGGCGGCGACAGTCTCGACGTTCATATCGCCGAGCACATTCGCGACGCTGACGTTGCCGGCGTCATTGTGAATTTGCAGTTCGGCGTCTTCCGGGACGTTGATCTGAAAATCGGCGCGCATGTCGTCTGGCGCGATGGAGTCGGAAAGTTCGCGCGTCGAGACATCCACACGATTACCCATTTGTTCGGCGTCCACTTCGATGCGATCGCTGGCTGGGGTGGAAATGACCATCACTTCGGATTTCGTCCAGGCCTTCACGGTGATGAGTCCGTTCGGATTGTGGATGGTAATGACCGGATGAGCAGCGACTTTGAAATGCTGTTCCTGGCGGCGCGGCCCGGCGGAGACAGCGCTACAGAGCAGCAGGCTGGGAACGAGCAGGCCTGCGGCCTTCCAATTCGTTTTGGGAAGCCACTGCGCCGGAACAAAGTGAGAGGAGCTCATTGGACGTTTTCTCCGCGTTCAGTCATTTGCGTCAGCAGGTCCGCTTTCTGCTGATACGCTTCGTAGAGATAATCCCGCGCCACTTCGTTCTGGGGTTCTTCGCTGACACTTTTTTCACACAAAGCGATGTAGTTGTCAACGATGGCCAGGTTCTGATGCAGGGAAGCGGCCACTACGGGATTGGAACGGCTGACGTAAGAATTCGAATTTCGTTCGGCGAAGTTGAGCTGAGCGCTGAGCGGCGAAGTGGAAATCTGTGTACCTTTGAGCCAGCGGGCTTCATTTACGCGCTTGTTGACCGGGCCGCTGAGCGCAAAAGCTACGGCGACGAGCGCTGCGAGGTAGCCGCCTGCTAGAACGGGGCGCGGCAGCCGGGGGAATAGGCCGGTGAACCATCCGGTGCGGGGCGGCGCGGCTTGCGCTCGGCCCTCACTTGCCGGGATTGCTTCGCTGATCAGGCCTTCCTGTTCGAGTTGCGCGCGCAGTGAGGTCCATACACGCTCGGGCGCGTCCTGCTCGGACGCGCTCCAGCTGCGAGCTTCGGCATGGATCATTTCCAAATCTTTAACGACCGCGGAGCAATTCGCGCAGGTGCGGACGTGCGCTTGCGCGTGCGGCGGGCGTTCGCCCTCCATCCAGGGTTCCAGATAACTCAGAAATTCCCTGCATGTGATCGTGGCCATGGTTCAATCCTTGCCGCCGGTTTCTGCACTGGCGGCCTTGCGGTCCTCGCGGGCCTGGGCACGGAGCGCTTCGTGAAGCAGTTCGCGAAGGCGCATGCGTGCCTTGTGCAGTTGCGATTTCGAGTTGCCGATGGAGCAAGCCATGATTTCCGCAATCTCGTTGTGTTCGTAGCCTTGCACATCGTGCAGCACGAACACGGACTTGTAACCGGGCGGCAGCTGCTCCACAGCGCGCTGCAGGTTGACCCGGTCAATCGAGCCGCTGAGCCTTAAATCCGGGCCGCCGAAATCGCGCCGCGGTCCACCGGAATCTTCATCCGGCTCGGTAAGCTCTTCGAGCGAGCTTTCGTTGCCGGATTTCTTCCGCAGTTTCATGAGCACAACGTTGACGGCAAGGCGATGCAGCCAGGTCGAAAACGCCGACTCGCCGCGGAAGGTAGCGATCTTCCGGAAAAGCTGGAGGAACGCTTCCTGGGTAAGGTCCTCCGCCTCGGCAGTATTACCCACCATGCGCAAGCAGAGAGAATAGACCCGCCGGTTATGCAGGCGGTAGAGGCGTTCAAAAGCAGCCGCGTCGCCCTGTTGGGCGAGGCGGATGGCCTCTGCCTCCGGCATTTCCCCGGTGTCGATTCGTCTCGTTCGGGCCACGCTACCCGTCGGGGCGCATCCTTAGTTGCGATGCGGCACCCGCCCCCTGAGTTGTACTTGTAGTTCTATACACGCAACGAATTCGCCATCTGTGGGAATTGGCGGGTTTCGTCGCGACGGGCGAGAGGCGAAAAGACCTGGCCGCCCGTTTCCGCTCGGACACCCGATCATTTTGGCTGGATTCAGTTCGTACGTCCAGACATACGTCCAACCTCGCAGCTTGAGCCGGCTGTGGTTTGCAGCGAGCTTTCCAACCGGAAGTATTTCAGGAACATTTAAGTTAGACGAAGTTGGAGTGCATTGGCAAGCCGCGGGTTGGCCGATTCTACTAAAATTGGAAGGATATCAAGCCGAAGCACGGCTGATACGCGTTCGGGGAGCGGTGGCGGCGCGCTTCTGGGGCACGGGCATGGCGTCCAGTTCTGAGGCGAAGGCGCTCAGCTGCTCGCCGGGCAGTACCCGGACGAAGGATTTCACCAGGACTTCGGCTTCGCGCAGGCAGGTGGTGAAATCATAGTGCAGGCATTCAAGTTTGTCCCAGCAGTCGACGGGTTGCACGGAGATTCCGGCGGCAACGTCTTCGGCGGCTTCGTTATACTCAACGCCAAGCTTCTGCACGGTTTCGCCCAAAATTCGCAGCTTCTGGAAATAGCGGGACCGACTGGCGAAAAGCACGCGGTGGAGAAATTCGTTCCAGGAGGCGGCAGTCTGGGCGGTTTCGCCGCGGAAGTTCTCGGTGTCAAGGGGTTCCACGCTAGGAACGTTGCTGATGTGGCGGCCGCGGTTGGTAAGCACGCCGCAAGCGCCGGCAAGAGAGGCGGCCAGACGGGAAAGCAGATCGGCGGACATGGAGACTTGTTGGCGGGCGCGCACCAGTTCGCCGCGAGCGCGCAGAGAAAGAGCGTCGTCGAGCGAGACGCTCATCATCGCGTAGAAAGTCTCCCAACGATGGACCACGGCGTCAAATACCTGGACCTTGTCTCGCGGTAACCACGCGATCCAATCATCCGAGACGCTGCGTCGTGAGGAGGAAGTGCCCGGCTTCCGCTTCAAGAACACGCTGCCCCCATGTGGAGCGGGCAGTATACCACCGGTTTGGGGTGGCGGCGCTTTTGCAGGCGTTTTCTTGACGCTTCTGGAAGGCGACCGCTATACTGCCGCCCGGCTCTGTGAACGGATTGTTGGTGCGCACGGCCGCGGCCGCCGAAAGGAAGTTGACCCGTTGCAATTCGAACCGCAGGATCAGTTTCAGCAGCGCCTTAAAAATTTAGGAGAAATTGAAGCGCTGGGCCAGGCGGCTTATCCGCGAAAATTTGCCTGGACGCATACGGCTAAGGAAGTCGGAAATAGGTTTGGCGAGCGCACGACCGAGCAGCTGGCCGCGGAACCGGTCGAAGTACGGGCGGCGGGCCGGATTGTGGCGCTGCGGCCGCACGGCAAAGCCGCATTTGCGCATATTGCCGGAGGCGGCGGACGTCTGCAGATTTACGTACGGCAGGACGTTGTAGGTGAGGAAGCCTACAAACTATTCAAGTTGCTGGATTTGGGCGATATTGTGGGCGTTTCCGGGCATCTTTTCCGCACCAAGACGAACGAGCTTAGCGTGAAAGTGGAAAAAATCGAATTGCTGAGCAAGGCGCTGCTGCCTCTGCCGGAAAAATGGCATGGCCTCGCGGATATCGAGCAGCGCTACCGCCGGCGCTACCTGGATTTGATTGTCAACGAAGGAGCGCGCGAGATTTTCATCCGGCGCGCGCAGATTATTCAGGAGATACGGCGGTTTTTTGACGCGCGGGGATATGCAGAAGTCGAGACGCCGATGATGCATCCCATTTTGGGAGGAGCCACGGCGCGGCCTTTCGTGACGCACCACAACACTTTTGATATGGATCTTTATTTGCGTATCGCGCCAGAGCTTTACCTGAAGCGGCTGGTCGTGGGCGGCATGGACAGGGTATATGAGATTAACCGCAACTTCCGCAACGAAGGTATTGACGCGATCCACCAGCCGGAGTTCACGATGCTGGAGTTTTACCAAGCTTACAGCGATTACCTGGAACTGATGGATATGACGGAGGAGTTATTCCGCGGGCTGGCGGAGAAAGTCACCGGCAGCGCGCAGATCAAGTATGGCGAGGCGACCATAGATTTTGGGCGGTTTGAGCGGCTTTCGATGCGTCAGGCCATTGTGAAGTGTTGGCCGGCGGCGGCGGGCGCGGCGCCGACGGTCGAGGAACTGGGCGCGGCGGACGGTCCGCGAGCGACGGCCGAGCGTTTCAATACCTACGCACGGGCGAATGGGGTGGAACCTGTTGCGAATGCGACGAAGCTTTCCGATGGGGAATTAACCGGCGAGCTTTTTGAAACGATTGCCGAAGCGCATTTGGTGCAGCCGACATTTATATATGACTTTCCGACGGCGATTTCGCCGCTTTCCAAGCAGAAGCCTGAGGATCCGTCACTGACCGAGCGCTTCGAGCTGTTTGTGGCGGGGATGGAGCTGGCTAACGGCTTCTCGGAGTTGAATGATCCGTTCGACCAGGAGCGGCGTTTTCGCGCCCAGGTGGAAAAGGGCGGCCAGGAAGCGCCGAAGGAAGTGGACATGGATTATATTCGCGCCCTGGCGCACGGTTTGCCCCCAACGGCGGGCGAAGGCGTGGGCATTGATCGCCTGGTGATGTTGCTCACAGATTCGCACGCGATACGCGAGGTGGTGCTGTTCCCATTGCTACGCGCCGAATCGCCGGATGCGCCTGACGATCCGGCGGCGCGGGGATCTGGCGGAGGAAGCGATTTAGGCGGCAAATCGTAATGAGCTTCGAATGGCTGGTGGCGCTGCGGTATCTGCGGTCGCCGAACCGGCCCGCGGTGCTGCGCATCGTCACACTTCTGGCGGTGATTGGCGTCGCGGCCGGCGTGACCACGCTGGTGATTGCGCTTTCGATGAACACCGGATTCCGCCAGGCGATCCGCGACCGATTACTGAGCGTCACCGCGCACGTAAACCTGAAGCCGATTTCCCCGAACGGAATCCGTGATTATCGCGAATTGATGGCGTCGCTCAACGGCACCCCGGGTGTGCGCTCGATCGAGCCGGCGATTTATTCCACCGTGCTGCTTTCTGCGGGCGGTCGCGCGCGGGGAATTGTGATGAAGGGCGTAGACCCGGAACTGGAAAGGCGCGCAAGCGAAGCGCTCCATCATATTGTCGCGGGCAGCGGAGACTTTGCGCAGGACGCCGATGGAATTCCTGCCGTGCTGGTGGGCAGGATACTCGCGAACGATTTGGATATTTCCGCCGGCGATTACATCACGCTGACTAGCCCGCAAGGAAGCCTGACGCCTTTTGGAATGCTGCCGCGCTCGCGGCGTTTTCACGTGAGCGGAATTTTCGATTCGGGGTTTTACGACTATGACGCGAATTGGGGATTCGTGACGCTCGGCTCGGCGCAATCCCTTGCGGGAATCGGCGACGTGGTGAGCTTGCTGGAAGTGCGCGTGACGCAGATGGACGACGCGAATAAGATTGCCGATGAATTATTGCGGCGCGCCGGACCAGGATTCACCACGTCCACATGGATGGACGAGAACCGCGCTTTGTTTCGTGCGCTGAGTCTGGAAAAACTGGTGACGGCGCTATTCATCGGGTTGATTACGTTTGTCGCTGGGCTGAATATTCTGGTGGTGCTGACGATGACGGTTACCGATCGCGCGCGCGATATCGCCGTGCTGATGGCCCTGGGAGCTCGTCGCCGGCAACTGCGCAAGATTTTCATTTTGCAGGGGCTGGCGGTGAGCATTGCTGGGACCGTGGCGGGCTTGCTAATCGGTTATGCGTTCGCGGGAATCGCCAACAAATGGCGATTGCTTCCGCTGAATCCCGAGGTTTACGCGATCCCCTATGTGCCGTTCCACACGAACGCGCTGGACGCGATTTGGATTGCGGCCGCAGCGCTATTCATCAGCATCGCCGCCACACTTTTGCCGGCGCGTTCGGCCTCGCGCATCCTGCCCGTGGAAATTCTCCGCTTCGAATAAGGATTCCGGATTCGGTAGATCCTGGGAAATAATAGAAATCAAGAAGGAACGGCGGAAACCAGGGGTACAACAGGGAAAAGGCCGCCTTGCGCTTCCGCCACGGCGAACCGCGGCCCCGAGTTTGGCGCGGAGCAATCTGCAATTCGCGACGCTCCGTGCTAGAATCGAATAAGAGGCGAACTCGGGGTGGCTTTGCCTCTGGCGATCGGACGGGGTGAAGTTGCAGCTAGAGGTAACGGTACGGCCTTAATGAGAAATTCATTGGATTTGCAGGTGGGAGGGGCGAAATCGGGAATAACTAGATGCCTGTAAACGAAGGACATACAGTTTGGTCCATTCGGCATCTAACGTGAAAGAGAATACAACCTAGGCGATGCAGACGCAGGCCAATTCGAGCACAGCTGTCCTCGATAACTCCGGTGAAACCAGCGCGCCGGGCTCGCGCGAAATCCTGCGCGGCGAAAATCTGCGCAAGACTTTTCGCTCGGGCGCGCAAGACGTGACTCCTCTGGCGGGGATAAACCTCACGATTGCGCGCGGCGAGATGGTTGCGGTGGTCGGGCCCTCCGGCACCGGTAAAAGTACTTTGTTGCATCTGCTGGCTGCGCTGGACACTCCAACGAGCGGTACAGTATACTTCGCCGGGAAATCGCTGCAGTCGTTTTCGGAAACGGAGCTGGCGGAGTATCGCAATCGCGCCGTGGGTTTTGTCTGGCAGCGTCATCACCTGCTGCCGGATTTCACGGCGGCGGAAAATGTCGCGATGCCTCTCCTGGTGCGCGGCGTTAGCTTGGCGCAAGCGCTCCGAATCGCGGGAACATGGCTGGGCGAAGTCGGATTGGCCGATCGAGCAGAGCAGCGTGGGGGTCAGCTATCTGGGGGCGAACAACAGCGTGTGGCCATCGCGCGAGCGCTGGTGAATGGCCCGGCCTTACTCCTGGCCGACGAGCCTACCGGCGACCTGGATCAACGCAGCGCGGAAAATATTTTCGAATTGATGCAGCGGCTGCACCAGTCGCTGCAGTTGACATCCATCCTTGCAACACACAATCTTTCATTAGCCCGGCGCGCCGACCGTGTTCTCACATTGGAACGCGGAGCTTTGGCCCCGGGCGCAGAAGCGCTGAGCGATACCGCGGTACCTCTCCCGCGGGCCGCCAGTGCTGGGGCGACGACTCCAGGAGACCGTGGGTGACCCGTGTTTGAACGCTATACAGAAAAGGCTAGGCGCGTAATCTTTTTCGCACGGTACGAAGCGAGCCAGTACGGCAGCCCGTACATCGAGACGGAGCACTTGCTGCTGGGACTATTGCGCGAGGACAAGGTGCTCGCCAACCGTTTTCTGCGCACGCATGGCTCGATCGAATCCATCCGCAAGGAAATTGAGGCGCGCATCACCGTGCGTGAGCGCATCTCGACTTCGGTGGAAGTTCCTTTGAGCCAGGAGTGCAAGCGCATATTGAATTTCGCGGCCGAGGAAGCAGAACGCCTGGGCCACAAACACGTCGGTACCGAACACCTGTTGCTAGGCGTGCTGCGGGAAGAGAAGTCTTTCGGTGCGGAGATTTTGCTGGAGCGGGGATTGCGACTTTCAACCGTGCGCGAGGAATTGGGCCGCAGCGCGGGAGAGAAGGTGCCAGTGAACCGTCCTAAAGAAGCATCGTTGTTGGCTGAATTCAGCAGGGATCTGACGCAGGCGGCGATGGAAGGCCAGTTGGACCCGCTGGTAGGAAGAGACCGCGAACTAGAACGCGCGATTCAGATACTGTGCCGGCGCACGAAAAATAATCCGGTGCTGATCGGCGAACCAGGCGTGGGCAAGACGGCGATCGTGGAAGGTTTGGCGCAGAGGATTTCGGATGGCGATGTGCCGCCGTTCCTTGCGGACAAGCGCATCCTTTCGCTGGATCTTTCGTTGATCGTGGCGGGCACGAAATATCGCGGGCAGTTTGAAGAGCGGCTGAAGACCATCATGAAGGAATTGATGGAGAGCCAGAACGCCATCGTCTTCATTGATGAGTTGCACACTTTGGTGGGCGCGGGCTCGGCGGAAGGTTCTCTCGATGCCGCGAACATATTGAAGCCCGCTCTGAGCCGCGGCGAAATTCAGTGCATCGGTGCGACCACACCTTCGGAGTATCGCAAGTCGGTGGAAAAAGATCGCTCGCTCGAGCGGCGGTTCCAGGCCGTGAAAGTGGGCGCGCCAAATGAAGAAGAAGCGATACGCGTGCTGCAGGGCGTGCGCGACCGCTACGAGAAGTTTCATGCGGTCAGTTACACGGACGAAGCCATTCAATATGCGGTGTACCTCTCGAATCGGTACATCCCGGACCGTTTTCTGCCGGACAAGGCGATTGATCTGCTCGACGAAGCCGGTTCGCGAGTGAAATTGCGCCAGGCCATGCTGCCGGACGAAGTTTCCGAGGTGCAGAAGCGGGTGAAATTCATCACGCACCGCATGGAAACCGCGATCGCGAACCATGAATTCGAAAAGGCGCGGTTTTACTCGGAAGAAGAGCGCAAAGAAAAGGAACATCTGCGCCTACTGCGTGAGAAGTTGAAGATTGACGATTCCTCGACAGGCATTGTGACGCGCGAGGACATTGAAGAAGTGGTGGCGCGCTGGACCGGCATTCAGGTGTCGGCCATCAAGGAAGACGAGCAGCAGAAGCTGCTGCGTATCGAAGAAGAACTGCACCGCCGCGTCATCAGCCAGGACAAATCGATCACCGCGCTAGCGCGGGCGATTCGCCGCAGCCGCGCAGGATTGAAAGCTCCAGGCCGTCCCGTGGGCTGCTTCCTGTTCCTTGGTCCGACGGGCGTTGGCAAGACGGAAGTGGCGCGCCGTCTGGCCGAGTTCCTTTTCGGCAGCGAGAAGTCGCTGATCCGTTTCGATATGTCCGAATACATGGAGAAGCATTCCGTGTCGAAATTGATCGGCGCGCCTCCAGGATATGTTGGGTATGAAGAAGGCGGTCAATTGACGGAGCGCGTGCGCCGGACGCCTTACTCGGTAATTTTGCTGGATGAGATTGAAAAAGCTCACCCGGACGTGTACAACATCCTGCTGCAAGTCTTTGAAGACGGTCAGTTGACCGACGGACTTGGCAACACGGTGGATTTCCGCAACACCATCATCATTCTCACATCGAACCTGGGCGCGCGACAGTTGCAGAAACAGGCGGGCCTGGGATTTGCGTCGAAGGAACTGGACGCGATGGCCAAGAGCCAGGATGACATGGTGATGGGTGAAGTGAGGCGGGTCTTCAATCCGGAATTCCTGAATCGTCTGGACGAAGTGATTCTGTTCAATTCGCTCAACGACGACGATTTGTTGCGGATTATTGACTTGCTCGTGGGCCAGATCAATGAAACGCTGGTGCATCGTCAGGTGCAGATTGCACTCACGCCTGAAGCGCGCCAGTGGATCCTCGAGAAGACCTGCAGCGACCGAAATTATGGCGCGCGGCCGCTTCGTCGCGCGTTACAGAAGTACGTCGAAGACCCATTGTCGGAAGCTTTGATTCAGGGCGGATTGCAAAGACCCGCGACTCTTGAAATTTATCTCGGGAGCGAGGGCTTGGCGTTCCGACCTGTAGTTGAAGCAACCCCAGTGGCCCACTAGGAATCCTACGCGCAAGCCGGGCCGGAGCAGTCCGGCGGGGGAGCACACAATTTTGGGCGGGATACTGCGGCCTTGACCAGGGCCGCCAGCGGGAAAACTTTTCTGCGTCCATTGCGATTTTTCGTGGTGGTGTATTTGTGTCTGTTGGCTTCGGGGCAATCCCTTTCGGCGCAACAACCTCAGGACGCGAACGGCCCGCAATTCGTTATTCAGCGCATTGAATTCATCGGCAATCGCCGCATTCAGCGCGACACTCTGCTGGCGCGGATTTTTTCGCGCCCCGGAGATCCCTACAGCGCGGAAGCGGTGCGCCGCGATTTTCAGGCGCTGTGGAACACGCAGTTCTTCGAAGACGTCCGCCTGGAAGTAGAAGACAGCCCGGACGAGCCCAACGCGAAAATTGTCGTCTTCTACGTGCAGGAACGCCCGATCATCCGCCGCATCGAGTACAAGGGGAACAAGTCCATCACCGAGTCGGACATTCTGGATGCGTTTAAGGAAAAAAAAGTGGGGTTGTCGGTGGAAAGCCAGTTTGATCCGACGAAAATCAAGCGCGCCGAAGTGGTGATCAAGGGATTGCTGGCAGAGCACGGGCGGCAATTCGCCACGGTGAAGCCCACGTATGAACGCATCGCGGCGACCAACGCCGTGAAATTGGTCTTTAATATTGATGAAGGGCCGAAAGTGAAAGTGGGCGACATCAAGTTTGTCGGCGCCAAGGCCTTTTCCGACCGGAAATTAATTCGTTCGATGCACAATGACCGGCCGTACGCTATTCCGCTATACATCACGGAAATCCCAGTGCTCAACAAGACCTACGACAAGGGCAAGCTGGACGAAGACCTGGGAGTGGGCATCCACGGGATTTATCAGGACCACGGATATTTCAAGGTTTCGGTGAGCGATCCGGATGTGAAAATCAACAACGAGGTGCGCAGCGGTATTCCGGGGCCGTGGCCGCTGTTGGGCTCGAAAAACGGCAAGCGCGCGGACATCACGATCACGATTGACGAGGGCGCGCAGTATCGCATGGGCAGCCTGCGGTTTCGCAGCTCGGACCCGGAGCAGGGGCTGGTGTTCAAGTCGGAAGTTCTGGCGCGGGCGTTTCCGCTAAAGCAAGGCGACATCCTGGCCGCCGACAAGTTGCGCAAGGCGCTCGACAATTACAAAAAGCTTTACGGCGAGTACGGATATATCGATTTCGTGGCCACGCCGCTGACGGAAATTGATGACGCCAAGAAGATCGTGAATCTGACTGTCGAATTCGACCAGCAGAAGCAATTCTTCGTGCGCCGCATCGAATTTTCGGGAAATACCACGACGCGCGACAAAGTAATCCGCCGCGAGTTGCTGCTGGATGAAGGCCAGGTGTTCAATAATCGTTTGTGGGAAGTCAGCCTGCTGCGGCTGAACCAGCTGAATTATTTCGACACGATCAAGCCGGAAAACGCGGAGCTGAAGCGCAACGTGAAGGCCGGAACGGTGGACATCAAGCTGAAGCTGAAGGAAAAAGGCAAGCAGTCGATCAGCTTCAACGGCGGCGTGAGCGGCATCGCCGGCACGTTCGTCGGCGGTTCCTATACTACGAACAATTTCCTGGGGCTGGGCGAGACGCTTTCGCTTTCCGCGCAGATCGGCAGCTTCCAGCGCGACGTCCGTTTCGGATTCACCGAGCCATATCTGTTCGATCGCCCGATTTCCACCGGTTTCACGATTTTTTCGACGAAATTTGATTACAACCAGGCCAAGCAGCTGGGCATTGCCTACAACCAGGAAATTGCGATCAATCCCGCGTTACAAGAGAACTACACGACCAACTCGAAGGGCTTGACGGTGTTCGCCAGCTATCCGTTGCGGAAATTTTCCTTCACGCGCATCGGCGTGACCTATGGTTATTCCACCACGAACATTCAGACGTTCAGCACCTCGGCTCAATTGCTCTTCGACAGCGTGAAATTCACGGGCTTGGCTGGGCCTTCGGCGCTGAACGGAATCGAATCGAGCAAGATCACGGCAACGATTTCCTACAGCACGGTGAACAATCCACAAAACCCGACGAACGGGAAAAGTTTTTACTACGGGATCGGGTTTGAGGGCGGCCCGCTACAAGGGAACGTCAACACCATCACAAATTCGTTTGTGACGACCTATTTTCATCCGGTGAACAAGCGCCGCAACGTGATCGGCCTGAAGTTCCAGACGGGAATGATCACCGGTTACAACGGGACGAACGTCCCGCCGTACAGCCGGTTCTTCCTGGGCGGCGAGAACGACGTGCGCGGATTCAATTTCTACACCATTTCGCCGTTCGTCGAGATTCCCGAGGCCACCACGCAGTCGGTGAGCTACTTCAACCCCACCGTATTAAATTCGTCGGGAAAGCCGACGCTGCAGACCATCGGCGTGCCCATGATCCAGTTCCTGCCCACGCGGCCAGGCGGCGATTTCCAGAATGTCGGCAACATTGAATACCGCATCCCGATTGCGGGGCCGGTGACGCTCACCTTGTTCAACGACATCGGCATCAACGGCATCCTGCGGCCATCGCAATTGGCGCTGGATCCCGCGGCCGTCACCGTGTATCAGCAGCAATACCCGAATCCGGACTTTCCGAACTTGAAAATTGCCAGCAATCTGCCGATCTATCCCGGCACGAATTTCAAGGTGCACACTTCGGCGGGCGTGGAATTGGACGTGGTGCTGCCGATCGTGAACGCGCCGTTCCGCATTTATTATGCATACAACTATTTGCGGCTGGACGACACGATCAACGGTCTGAGCGGCGGCTACGCTCTGAGCGACGCGGTGAAGAACGGGCTGCCTCCCGGCGTGCTGGAGACGCAAATCGCGCCGCAACTGCAGGCATTCATCACCGCGAATACGCAGCACATTCCGGCACAGTTGATCGAGCCGGTTCATACCTTCCGCTTTACGGTCGGTAAGACATTCTAGGAATTGGCAACAGAGCAGCGAATGCAGGATCGGCGCGACGCACAGGAAAAGCATCCAGCGCGCGCAGCGAATTCAGTCGAGAGGGTGAAAGAAATGCGCAACAAGATATTGAGGTCCGGCGCAATGGCGCTGTTGGTTGCGGCATTCGCGTTGCTGATTGGATGCGGAGGCAACAACACGCCGGTCGGCGTGACGGTCAGCCCGAATCCGGCGGTTGTTCCGCTGGGTGGCCAGCTGCAGTTTCAAGCCAACGTCACCGGCACACCCACGACCTCGGTAACCTGGCAACTTTGTTTAGTGCCGACGCCGACCAACGCGCAGCCCACCGTTTGCAGCCCAGCCACAACCGGGCAGACGCAGATGCCGAGCGGCTACGGAATCATCACGACCGGGCAGACCAATACGCCGTCGGGAGGCTTTTACACCGCGCCCTCGGTTCTTTCGCCGACGAACGATTTCCTGGTCGTGGCTACCAGCACGGTCAACACAAAGATATTCGGCATCAGCGTGGTGCATCTTGATTCCACCATTCGCGTGGCCATCTCGCCTACCAGTGCAACCATTGCGCCCGGCGATTCCTTCACCTTAACCGCGAACGTGACCAGCACGACGAATACGGCAGTGACCTGGGAGGTAAATGGAATTGCCGGTGGCGATGTAACGGACGGATTCATTGTTCCGGGTGCAGGTAATGGCAACACCGCGACTTATACGGCGCCCATCAGCGATCCGCCGGGCAGCGTTACGATCACCGCAGTTTCGGCAGCCGATCCGGCGGAGTCAGGTACCGCGACGATCACGGTCATCACTTCGGCGGCGCCGGCGCTTACTTCGGCGGCGCCGAACATTGTGGGCGAGGGCTCCGCACAGCAGGAGGTATTTCTCACCGGAACAAACTTCACCTCCAATAGCGTGGTGCTGGTGGGGACGCCGCCCGCGCCGGTGCCGACATTGTTTCTGAGTCCCACGCTGCTGAGCGCGACGATTCCCGCCAGCCCGCTATCGGTCGCGGGGTCGGTGTCCATGGTCGTGCAAGCGCAGAACGGAGATCTATCGAATGTCCTTACCGGTCCAACCGACGGACTGACGGTGATGCCGTCGCGCCCCGCGGTGGTGGCATTAACGCCGGATACGGTGGTGCCCAATGGCGGGACGGCGGGCGTGAATCTGATCGGCGGATTTTTCTCGCCGAGCACTGTGGTTAATTGTAACGGAACGACGCCCGGTACACGGGTTGCGACGGCTCTTACCAGCAGCCAGCAATTGGGCGTCAGCATACCGAGCACGTGCGCGCCGGCGCCCGGGCAGTATCCGCTGCTCGTGCAAAACACGGATGTAGTGGCGCCGAATGCGGCGATGTCCGCGGTGAACCTGACGGTTGAGCCGCGGCCCAGCGATATTTCCACGGGCGTCAGCTCCACCTTTCCCGTAGGCGCATCGCCCGTGGGCATCGCGCTCGATCCGGCGTTGAACCTGGCAGTGATCGCCAATTCGGCGAGCAACTCAGTCAGCATCGTCAATCTTGGCACGCTGGCGACTACGACCGTTCCGGTCGGAACCGCTCCCACGTCTGTAGCGATTGACGATCAAGTCACCACCGCGGCAGGTGCGCTGGGCGATCACATCGCGGTCGTGACCAACAGCGGCGACAACACTATTTCGGTGATTGATTTGACCACGATGACAGCGGCGCCAGCATTTGCTCTGCCGAATCCGAATACGGCGCCAAACGCGCAACCGGTGCCGTTCGCGATCGGCATCAATCCGTTGACGCACCGCGGGCTCATTGCATTCCAGTCCACCAACAACGTACTCATCATGGATTTTTCCGCCGGTGTTCCCACCGTGATCCAGACTCTGGGTGGCACCCTGACGCCCATCGGCACCGGCACCAACCCCAAAGTAGCGGTGGATCCGATATTGAACTGGGCGCTGATCACCCCGGGAGGCTCGGGTGTGATTGCCATCGTAGACATGGGGCGCAATCCCGGAGTGGGCGCGAGTCCAGCCGATTTTGGGCGCTCTCCGGTGGTAATCGCCAGTCTTTCGATTTCCAGCACGGTGCAGGGCGTCGGAATTAATGCCGCGACGCACCAGGCGGTGTTCGCAGATCCGCAGGGTCCAAACCAAGTTCCGGCGGCGCCGTCGGTTTCATCGTTCAGCATGCTGGATCAATCGGTGAGCTCGGTTCCGTTTACGCAAGGGGGAATTGCGTTCACGAATTTGGGATTGGTGGCGGCGGCTGTGAACCCGCTCGCCAATATTGGAATCGTGGTGAACGGCACCTCGAACAACGGCTTCGTGCTGGATCTAGCCAACAATCTGGTGCTGCAAACCGTGGCCGGCTTGAACTCGCCGCAGGCGGTAGCGGTGAATCCGCTGACGAACACGGCGTACATCGTCAACCAGGGCAACAATACCGTTTCCGTTTTTCCCATGGCCACCACCACGCCGAACCCTCTGCAAATTCTGGAGTCCAGTCCATCGACGACATTTGTGCAAAGTCCGGCGGCGGGCTTGACGCTATCGATTATCGGCACCGGATTCACTGGCGCTTCGCAAGTGTTTCTGGACGGCGCCACAGTACCCACCACCCTTGTGAGCAGCCGACAGCTGACGGCTGCGATTCCATCCAGCGACCTGATGGCTGCGCGGCGCTTTGCCGTGTTCGTGCAGACTGGCGGGGCTATTTCAAACGTCAGCGGTCTGACGGTGATCCAACCCGTCGCGGTGGGTACCTCACCCGTAGGTGTGGCTGTCGATCCGTATCTCGATCAGGCAGTCGTGACGAACTCCGGGAGCAACAGCGTCTCGGTGGTGAACTTGCTGGACGGTTCGCAAATCACGCCGCAATCGCCCAGCTTTTTCGCTACGGGATCGATTCCCTACGGCGTGGGGATTCTGGCGCGCACGGGCCAGGCCGTGGTGGGAAATAACGGGAGCAACACCATCACGATACTCGACGAGAAGGGGTTGAACAATGTGTTCAACGCTCCTGTGAACTTTTCGTTGTGCTCGGGTTGCACATTGCCGCTTGGTGTGACCGTAGATCAGGATTCGGGATTGGCGGCGGTTACCGATACAATCGCCAGCCAGCAGATCTGCCAGAACACCAGCCCCACCAACAATGGCGGTGGACTGGCGTCCTTCCTGGTGCCGGGCTCGACCTCCGGCACGGGGGCTAGTAACTCGTGCGTGGATTTCATTCCGCTGGCTGTGGCGATCGATCCGGTTCTCAACAATGACCCGACACAAACGATGGCCGCCGTGACCGTGGCATCGCAATTCAATGGCCTCGATTTGCTTTCTTTGCCCGCAGGCGCAGTCACGCGGATCCAGATGCAGCTTCCCACCGGAGTGGTGTTCGACGCGCTCAACGGAGTGTTCATTGTGGCGGACAGCACAGCCAACAACGTGATTTTCGTTGATCCGCTAACGACGCAAACCGAGTTTACGGCCAGCGCGGGGATAAATCCCACCTCGCTCGATTACAATTTCAATTCCAGCACGCTGGTTACCTCGAACGCGGCGAGCAACACGCTCTCCGTTCTGGCTTACGTATGTCCACCGAATCCCAATGGCGTGTCGAATTGCCCGGTGCCGCGAGTGCGGGAAATTCTGGACGCAGGCACCGTCGAGCCGCTGGTGTCTGTAGTGGTGGGCCCGAATTCGATCGCAATCGATCCGCGGCTGAACCTTGCCGTGCAGATTGATCAAGCCAATAACCGCATCTTACTGGTGCCGCTGCCGAACTAGCAGGATTCGTGGCTCACACGGATACGCGCGAGGAGGTTGGTGGGCGCACGCAGGGGAGCGTCGCGGCGCTGCTGAGACCAACCATGCGTTCCGCGAATGCATCTCACAAACGGCCGGTAGCGTGGGGCGCAAGGCGACCGGCAGGCGAAGCGAAAGCGATTGACCAGCTTCTCCGGCGACAGCTATAATCTTCGATTTGTGTCCTGCATACTATGCGGCACAGTTCCTAGCACCGGCATCCGAAAGACTATCTACTCTAAGGAGTGAGAATGAAGATTCGATTCGCAGTTCCGGCCCTGGCGGCGTTCCTGATGGTTCCCGCGATGTGGGCGCAGACAGGCGGCTCTTCGGCCGCGACGGCAGCGGCTTCAGGCAAAGTAGGCGTGATCGACGTGCAGGTAGCGATCACCAGCACAGCGGAAGGGAAGCAGGCTGCGGCGGAATTGCAATCGCAATTCGCACCCCGGCAGACCGAGCTTTCCAACATGCAGAAGCAGATGGAAGATATCCAGACCAGATTGCGCACGGGACAGACCACTCTGAGCGACGATGAAAAGGCGCGGTTGCAGCGCGAGGGGGAACAGCTCCAGCGCACCTTCCAACGGAGATCGCAGGACGCTCAGGACGATTTCAACGAAGCGCAACGCGAGATTGTGGACCGCATCGGCCGCCGGATGATTGATGTGCTGAGCAAATACGCCCGCGACAACACGTTCACCGTGATTCTGGATCGTTCCGGGCAGACTTCGCCGGTTATTTTCGCGGCGAATTCGGTGGACGTCACGCAGGATATTATTCGGCTATTCGACCAGAGCTACCCGGCCAAGGCCGGGGCAACGACTCCGCGCACTCCGGCGCCGCAGCGTGCACCAGCGCCCAAGCCGGCGACACCGCCTCAGCCGTAATTTCCTAGCGCAGCATTTTTGTTGCGCGATTGGTAGTAAGACAACAGGCCTCCCGGAATTAAATCCGGGAGGTTTTTTTTGCAGCGAGGGCGAATGCAATTCAGTTGGGCAACCATTCATACGGGAACATTTTCCCGGCGGCGACGGGGTCAACCGTGTGGCCGGCCAGTTCCAGAGCGCGCGCAAGCACAGGATCCTTGCCGCTCGCCAGGTCTTGAGCCGTAGGAATCATAATTTCATCGGGCGTCACGCCCGAGTGTTCCAGACTCTTGCCGTCCTTCATGGTCAAGTCGGCTTCGGTGATGGAAAAGCCGTAGAAAATCTTCGTGTCCATGCCTTGGGAGCCGGGATAGTGCCTGGCTTCCATCACCGCTCCTGCGGTGCGGTCCCCTAGGACGGTCCCGCGATGCTCGAGTTGCATCACGCGCGGAAAAAGCTCGGCGCAGGAGGCTGAGATGCTGTCTACCAGCACGATCAGCTGGCCAGTGAATATGTCGCCGCCGCGCGTCTTGGCGATTTCCGGTTTCAGTTCCTTGCGGCCCACGCGGTCCGCGATTTTTACCTCATGATCGAAGAGGTTGGCGACCATGCGGCCCAGCGTAACCGCAGCGCCTCCAGGATGGCCGCGCAGGTCCAGGACGAGAGTTTTGTGTTTGCGGGCATCATTGAAAATCCGGTCCACTTCGTGGTCCTCCACGAAGAATTCCGGCATCTTCCAGATCATCACGTCGCCTGCGTCCACCCAGCGCTGGCGAACGATATGATCGGAACTCTCTTCCTGCCTCACCAGATCCCAGAAATCACCTCCCCCGTCTTGTCCGGTCAGGTCGAGCACTTTTTTCAACTCGCGCACTTTGGCGTCAATCGTTAGCTGCCGGGATTGGCCACTGGGGTCGCGAATTTCAAGTGCCGACTCCCGCTGCGGGGCCAGGCTGTTGAAGTAGTAGTTCATCTTCCAGAAAACTTCGTGATTGATGTTGAATTTGTTGTAGCCCAGGACCTGATCACCGGGATGGACTTTCGTTTCCGCGTCGGTTCCGGGACGCACTCGCGTGACGTAGCAGTCGTTACCGTAGAGCTGCAAGCGATAGCCGTAGTCCATGCGAAAGGGCCGAGCAGGAGGAGTGAAGAAGGTGTGCGAATCGTTCAGGCCGTCCAGGAATGCGGCGATCACGCCAAAGGACTGGCTTAGAGAAGTGGCTTCGACGATCTTTTGATCGAACTGGTGGAAGCGCGCGTCAAGATCCAGGCCGTGAAATTTCGTATCATAAAGTAGTGCTTCTTAACGTTGTCGTAGGCGTCGTGCAATATGGCACGCGCTCGGTCCCGGTTATAGTTGTCGATCTTCTGCTGTGAACGCACCGTGCTGCTGGCAAAGGCGGCAAGCAGAAGCGTGGCGGCGCACGCCATTCGTGAAATGGTTTTCTCAGCCACTGACATCTCCTTGATGACATTCTAGGGACGTAGTGCGAGACTATATACACGACGGCGCAGCGATCGCCAAGCTTCTTTCTGGCGTCTTGGGTACTGCTTGGGAAGCCGCCGTGGTGAAAGCGAACGAGCGAGTCGCTGCGCCTCGATTGCCGCGCGCGAGCGGGCTCGCAGGGCTAGGACGGCTGTTCTTGCGTTTTGGGCCGCTTGAAATTATACTTGGTTGCTTCCAGACAGGTCGCATGAGCCAGTGGGCGCGAGCCCACTTTTTTGTTGGACGCGACGGATGGCGGGATGCCGGTGCGTCAATGCCCGAGGTGCCTGCGGTCAGAGGAAGAGCTGGCGTTGCAGTAATCCGGTCGAAGGGCAGTACTGGAACTTGTAATCATAGGAGCTGCGAGCCTGTTGGCGTTGCTGGGCGATTCTAGGCTGGCTTTCGGCCCGAAGCTAAAGATTGCTCTTGGAATAGAATGCAACTGGAAAAGCTTCGAGAGGCGGCCGAGCGGGTGGCAGGCTCGCTGGGCCTCGAGATCTTCGACATCGAATGGAAGGTTGGAAAGCAGCGCATGCTGCGTGTGTATATTGACCGGGTGCCCGGCCCGCAGAATCCGGAGGGATTGGGTGTCACGCACAAGGATTGCGAGCGGGTGAGCGAGCAGTTGAGCGTGATCCTGGACATGGAAGATTTGGTGCCGGGGCCGGCTTATGTTCTGGAAATAAGTTCGCCGGGGCTGGACCGGAAACTAATCAAGCCCGCGGATTACGAACGCTTCGTCGGACGACTGGCGAAAATCTGGCTGAACGAGCCGCTCGAGAAGCAGGCGTATTTTGAAGGGCGGCTGGCGGGAATTGCGGACGGCGTGGTGAAGTTCACGGTGCGCGATCGCCAGATCGCGGTGCCTTACACCGGGATCAAGAAAGCGAATTTGGTGGTGGAGTTGTAACGGCTTGCGACTGGCATTTGGCAAGCGCAGTTTTTTCTTGGGACGTACGGGAGAGAGCGAATGGCGAGTCAGCTGTACCAACAGATCGAGCTGATCAGCCGGGAAAAGCATATTGAACCGGAAATCATCATCGCGGCGATCGAGGACGCGATGGTGGTTGCGGCGCGGAAGTATTACCGCACCGAGGAAGAGCTGCGCTCGAAGTTCAATCCGACCACGGGACAGGTGGACGTGTATTCGGTGCACACGGTCGTCGACGAAGTGGCGGACCCGGTGCGCGAGATTTCGCTGAACGACGCGCGCAAGCGCCAGCCGGACGTGGAAGTGGGCGGCGAAATCACGCAGGCCAAGCCGACGGACGTGCTCGGACGCATTGCCGCGCAGACAGCCAAGCAAGTAATCTTGCAGAAAGTACGCGAAGCCGAACGCGATACCATTTACAACGAGTTCCACACGCGGGTCGGCGAGCTGATCAATAGCGTGGTGAAGCGCATGGAAGGCCCGGACATCATCGTCGACATGGGCCGCACCGAAGCGCGGCTGCCCAAGCGCGAACAATCGCGGCTGGAAGCGTACAACGTGGGCGATCGCCTGCGCGTGACCATTCGCGCAGTCGAACGCGCCGCGAAAGGACCGCAGGTCGTGGTTTCGCGCGCCGATCCCGCCCTGGTGCAGCGCTTGTTTGAAATGGAGGTGCCGGAAATTTACGACGGCACGGTGCAGATTCGCGCGGTGGCTCGCGAAGCCGGCGAGCGCACCAAGATTGCGGTGGAAAGCCGCGACAAGGACGTGGACCCAGTAGGCGCGTGCGTCGGAATGAAGGGCATGCGCGTGCAGTCCATCATTCGAGAGCTGCGCGGCGAGAAGATTGACATTATTCCGTTCAACGAAGAAACCGTTGCCTTTGCGCAGAAGGCCTTGAGCCCCGCGAAAGTCACGCGCGTCCAGATTATTGACCCGGAAGAAAAGCGGCTGGAAGTGATTGTGGAAGATACGCAACTTTCTTTGGCGATCGGCAAGAAGGGGCAAAACGTCCGCCTGGCCAGCAAATTGATTGGCTGGAACATTGACATCAAGAGCGAAGAAGAAAAACGCCGCGAGATCGAAGCGCAGATGGCCGCGCTCACAGCTCCGGGAACCGCGCTGACGCAACTGGCGGGCGTAGGTCCGAAGACGATCGAGAAGCTGGAAGCAGCGGGCGTTACTTCGATTGAGAAGCTCGCCGACATGACTCCCGAACAGCTGGTGGAAATTCCCGGCATCGGCGAAAAAATGGTGGAGAAAATTCACCAGTCGGTCGCCGCGTATTTCGAAGCCCTGGAAACGGCAGCTACCGCCGCGCCAGATGCGGCAGACGCCGCAGTCGCAGCCGAGGGCGAAGGCGTGGTGACGGAAGGAACTGCGGCAGCGGCGGGCGAAGAAGCGGCGCTTGTTGACGAAGCCACCGAGGAAGCCACCGAAGAAATTGCGGCCGGCGAAGCCGGCGCGGTGCCGGATGCGCCTCCTGGCGACGTGGCAGCCGAAGCCGAAGCGCTGGACGAAGCGACCGAAGAGGCGACCGAAGAAGTGAGAGAAGAGGAGATCGGCGCCTCCGAAGAGGGCGCGGAGCAGTAACGCATTTTCGCGGCTCGTTCGTTGTTTGCATGATTTTGTAAATGCAGAAAAGCGCGGGCACGAGTGCCGGCGCAGTTGAAAAGAGGCGAATGGCAGATTCCAATCAAGTCCGGATTAACGAGCTGGCACGGGAACTGGAGATTAAGGCGAAAGTCCTGATCGATTACCTCCCGGAAGCCGGCGTCACGGAAAAAAAGACGCACTCGAGCTCGATTGACCTGAAGCACGCTGAACTGGTGCGCAAGCATTTCCGCGGCCTGGCAGCTGCAGAAGAAGCTGAGGAAGCAGCAAAGGCGGCCAAAGCCACGACGGCGAAGAAGCCGGCGGCGAAGCCTGCCACAGCGGCTCCGGCTGCGCCCGCGGCCGTAGGCGTGAAGCCTGCGGCTGGCGCGGTGCCGGCTGCTGCTGGCGCAAGACCGGGCCTGACTGCGCATGCACCCGCCTCTGGCGCCGCAACGGCGCCGGGAGTTGCACGTCCTGGCGCACCCGCAGGCGCGACCGCCACTCATCCGGCGACGCATCTGACCGGCGCGGCTCCCGCCGCTGCGAAACCTGCGGCAGCCGCACCAGCGTCTCCAGCCTCAACTACGGCTGTACGTCCCGGCGTTGCGCCGGCTGCCCCAAGACCCGGCGTGCCGCTGCGGCCGACTGCAGCACCGGGAAGCGCGCCCGCGGGAGCACGTCCTGCAGCAGCAGGGCCCGGCGCCGCACGGCCTGCCGGCGCACCTTCGACTTTGCAACGTTATCCGCGTCCCGGCGCGCCTCCTTCAGGCCCCGGGCAAGCGCGTCCCGGTGCGCCGCAAGGCATGCGCCCGAGTGGTGGAGCGCCGCAACAATATCGTCCTAGCAGCGCGCCCCAGGTTCGTCCTGGTGGTGCGCCAGGGCAACGTCCGGGAGGACCGCCTTCGCGCTTCCCACAACGTCCCGGAAGCGGTGGCGGACCAGGTGGTCGCGACAATAAAGGTCCGGTCGGCACGCAGCGTCCCGGCGCGGGAGTTCCTAAGGCGGAGCCAGGTAAGCCGCTTTATGCGCGCAAGCCCGCGGCACGCGGACGGCCGCTGATCGAAAAGCGCTACGCCGAAGGCGAACGCAAGCTGCATCCCGTTCGTCCGCGCGCGGGCGCAGGTCCGGGCGGACGCGCAACCGCGGTTGAACCTGTCGCGCCGATAAAACGCGAGCCGCGCGCCCTAACCGTGACGGAAGGAATCACGGTGCGCGAGTTGGCAGAGAAGCTCGATATCCGCGCTAAAGACTTGCTGAAGACGCTGCTCGACCGCGGCGTATTCGCCAGCATCAATCAGGCGCTGGACGTGCCGACGGCGACGAACCTGGCCGAAGCGTTCAATGGCGTGGTGCAAGTCGTTACGTTCGAAGAGCAATTGGTGCAGGAAGAGAAGGTAAAGGAGGAGCGCACCGGTAACGAAGTGCCGCGCGCTCCGGTCGTCACCGTAATGGGTCACGTGGATCACGGCAAAACCAGTTTGCTGGACGCCATTCGTGAAGCAGACGTCGCGGGCGGCGAAGCGGGTGGAATCACGCAGCACATCGGCGCCTACGAAGCGCACGTGCAAGGCAAGCGCATCGTGTTTGTGGATACGCCGGGTCACGAAGCGTTCACGCGCATGCGTGCGCGCGGTGCGAAGGTGACCGACATTGTCGTACTGGTAGTAGCGGCCGACGACGGCATGATGCCGCAGACCGAAGAAGCGATTTCGCACGCGCGCGCTGCGGGCGTACCGATCATTGTTGCGATCAATAAGGTGGATAAGCCGGACGCGCAGGTGGAACGCGTGAAGCGTCAGCTGTCCGAAAAAGGATTGATGCCGGAAGATTGGGGCGGCGACACGGTGATGGTGGAAGTGTCCGCCAAGACCAAGAAGAACATTCCCAAGTTGCTGGAAATGATTTTGCTGGTAGGCGATATGCGCGAGCTCAAGGCAGATCCCGACGTTCCGGCGAAGGGAACTGTGCTGGAATCGCGCGTGGACAAGGGCCGCGGGCCGGTGGCCACCATGATCGTGCAGAACGGCACGTTGCATGTGGGCGACGTGTTTATCGTCGGCGCGGTGTATGGCAAGGTGCGCGCCATGTTTGACGATCGCGGCGGCGCCATCAAGCAGGCAGGGCCTTCGACTCCGGTGGAAGTTCTGGGCTTACAGGGCGTGCCCGAAGCAGGCGACCAGTTCCAGGTGGCGGACGAAGCCAAAGCGCGGCACATCGTGGAATATCGCCAGGGCAAAGCGCGCGAAGCGACTTTGGCGAAATCCTCGAGCGGCCGCTTGACGCTGGACCAGCTGCACGAACAATTGAAAATCGGCGAGGTGAAGGAATTACCGGTGGTCGTGAAGGCGGACGTGCAAGGCTCGGTGGAAGTGTTGAACGAAATGCTGCCGAAGCTTTCGAACGACCAGGTGAAGCTGAAGGTTATCCTGGCAAACGTGGGTGCGGTGAACGAAAGCGACGTGCTGCTGGCTTCCACTTCCGGCGCGGTGATCGTGGCCTTCAACGTGAAGCCTGAGCGCAAAGCGGCGGAATTGGCGCAGCGCGAAGGCGTAGACATTCGCAGCTACACGATCATCTACGAATTGCTCGACGAATTGCAGAAGGCCGTGGCTGGGTTGCTGGCGCCGATCATCAAGGAACAGCATCTGGGCCGCGCCGAAGTGCGCGACACGTTCCGTGTAAAGGGCGTGGGCACGATTGCGGGCTGTTCGGTGGTCGAGGGAATTATCCGGCGCGATGCGGAAGTGCGGGTGATTCGCGAGGCGGCGGTGGTATTCACCGGCCGGATCAATTCGCTGAAACGCTTCAAGGACGACGCGAAAGAAGTGCGCCAGGGCTTCGAGTGCGGTATCGGGATTGCGAATTTCGCGGACGTAAAGGTCGGCGACAGTCTGGAGTGCTTCACCGTGGAGAAGATCGCGGCGTTGCCGCCGCCACCTCCACCGCGTCCGCGCGCGCCACGGCAGGAGAGCGCTTAGGAAGTAGCAGCGCGGGCGCGCACGCGCGCCTTCGCAAACGCGCGCAGAATTTCTTGACGGTAAAGCTGCACCAGCGCAACGGGAGTTGTTGCGCCACACGGAAATGCCGATCGGCCTCCTTACCCTGGAAATCCATATCCTGGATGCGCAGTCCCTCAAGGACAAGCGGCAAGTCTTGCGCAGCTTGAAAGACCGGCTACGCGCTCACTACAATGTGGCCGTGGCGGAGCTGGAGCATCAGGAAACCTGGCAGCGCTCGCGCGTGGGCGTGGTCACGATTTCCAGCGACACGGGTTACCTGGAAAAAACGCTCGCGGAAATCGCCGCGGAATCGGAACGTCTGTTGGGACGCGATTTGCTCTCGCAGAGCGTGGAATATTTCGAAGATCAGGACGAGGGAAGCGCATGACAGTTCAAGGACACCGGCCCGAACGCATCGCGGAAGAAATTCGCAACGAAGTGAGCCTGATGCTCGCAGGAGAGCTCAAAGATCCGCGCCTCGCGGCTCCGGTGATGGTCACCGAAGTACGCCTGGGCGCGGGAATGCGCACGGTGCGCGTGTTTGTGAGACTGGCGGGCGACGAGGCGGAACGCGCCACGACGCTGGAAGGTTTGCAGGCCGCGAAAGGCTATGTGCGGCACGAATTGGTGGAGCGTTTGCACATGCGGCGCGCGCCGGAAGTGCTGTTCATCCTGGATGAAACGGAAGAATACAACAATCGCATCGAGAACCTACTGCGCAAGGCCAAAAATCCCGAGGAGCATAGTTCGTAACTTCGCACAGCGATTATCCGCCGCAGGCCGGCTTTTGCTTTCGACTTCGCAACGCGCATACAAAAAATAGCGCGCTGGCGCAGGGATGCGAGCCTCGCTCGCGGTCGCTTTACCAAACCATTCATGTCTCGCATACCCAAGCAGCCTCCCGTTGATGGAATTCTGGTTATCGATAAGCCGTCGGGAAAAACTTCGCATGACGTGGTGGAATCCGTGCGCCAGCTCGCCGGCTTTCGCGGCATCGGACATTTGGGCACGCTCGATCCGCAGGCCACAGGCGTGCTGGTGCTGGCGTTGGGGCGCGCAACCCGCTTGGCGCGGTTTTACACGGGGCGCCGCAAACGCTACACCTGCGCCGTGCGCTTCGGATTTGAAACCGATACGTACGACGCGGATGGAGAAGCGCTTGGCCCGGACGCTGCTCCTGCGCTGAACGCTGACGAACTGGCGGCGTACGCGGCGCAATTTGTGGGTAAAATTCAGCAGACTCCGCCGGCGTATTCCGCGAAAAAAATACACGGCCGTCCAGCACACGAGCTGGCGCGCAAAAATAAGCCGGTGAAACTGGAGCCGGTGGAAGTGGAAGTGTTCGAGTTCCGCCTCACCGGCGTGGAAGGCTCGATCGCGCGCTTTGTGGTCGAGTGTGGCGCCGGCACATACGTCCGTGCGCTGGCCCACGAATTGGGAAGGCTGCAGCGCAGCGGCGCGCACCTGGCGGAAATCACGCGCACGGCGGTGGGCGAATTTACGCTGGATCAGGCCGTGTCGCTCGCCGAACTGGGGCAGGATGCGCGGGCCGGACGGTTGCTGGAGCGCGTGATCCCTCTGGAAAAACTGCTGACGGACTTACCGCGCGCCACCATTCTGCCGGTCATCGAAAAGCGCGTGCGCCACGGCGCGAAATTCAATCTGACCCTCGCGCAAATTCAGCCGGGACAAACCAACCTGGCGCAGAACGCGCCGGCGCAGCTCGATTCCGGCGATTGGAAGCCGGCCCGGCTGCGCGTTTTCAGCCAGCAAGGCCAATTGATCGCGATTGCCGAGCCGGTGGTTCCGCGCACCTACCAGCCGGTGGTCGTGCTGGAAGCTACGCCGTAGCGGCATTCAATCTGTCGCGCGCTGTCCCAGCGCGAAGATTTGGCGCGCCGCCCTTACTGCCGCGGCGGGTTGTCATACGGCTGTGGCGGAGGAGTTTGCGGTACATCGGTCGGCGCTTGCACAGGAGGGGCCGTCTGCTGCGGCGGTTCCGCTTGCGGTTGCGGAGTTGGTTCCGGTTGTGGCGGCGCGGCGGCCGGCTCGGTCGGCTGCTGGACAGGATTTACGAACCCGCCGCCGCGGCGTTCTTGAATCGTCGGGCCTAGCGCGCCCGGGCCTCCCAGCTGGCCGCGTCCAGCGTAGATCAGATGTTCCTTGTTGCGCGTCGCGGAATCCACAATCCGCGGCGTCACCAGAACCAATATCTCCGTATTCGAAAACTGGTTTGACGTGGTGCCTCCGACCAGTGCGCTCAGCGGCAGGTTTGCGATTCCCGGCGTGCCATTCAGCGTGGTGATGTACTGCGGCGCCAGGTAGCCCGCCAGCAAAGCGGACTCGTCGGCATGCACGCGCACGCTCTGATGAATTTCCTGATTATTTACGACCGGAATATTGTTGAGGCTGTTGCCTGCCAGGCTGCTCAGCGTGAATTCAAATTGCAACGAGACGTCGCCGTTCTCGTGGACGCGCGGAGTGGCTTTCACTTTCAAGCCGATGTCGATGTATTGCGCGTTGGGGAACTGCGTGCCGGTTTCGCTGCCGGAAAGCAGGCTGATCAGCGCGGACGAATCCAGAATTATCGACGCGTTGTTCGACCCGAAATTGGAAATGGCCACGTCTGGCAGGCCATCGCCATTGAAGTCGGCGGTGGCGATGGCATCGGGCGTGGTACCCACCGGCACTTCGATCGGGGAATCAAGAAAGCCGCCGCCAGCGCCGAGCAGCAGTCCCACAGCATTGTCGCCGCTGGCGGTAACGATCAGATCGGGGATGCCGTCATCATTGAAATCGGCGATGACAAACGAGGTCGGCGTGGTGCCCGCGGCGAAATCCATTCTCGCGCCGCCGGGCTTGATAAACGTGCCGTCGCCATTGCCCAGAAATACGGAAATGCTATTGCCCACGGCGTTCGTGCTGGTGGCCACGCCGCTATCGGCGACCGCTAGATCGAGATTGCCATCCAGATCCAGGTCAGCTGAGGCGACATAAACCGGTGTGACGCCCGTGTTGTAGATGAGGCCGTTGGTGAATGCGCCCTTTCCGTTGCCCAGAAAGATTTGCAGGGTGTTGTCGGCGGAATTGGTGACGGCCAGGTCAATGATCCCCGGCGCGTTCGGATTGAAGGCCTGGGCGACGATCGAAGTCGGCGCGTTGCCGGTGGTGATGGTGGTTGGAGTCTGGAAGGTCTCGTCGCCATTGCCGAGAAAAATGCTCACGGTATTGGCGTTTTTATTTACCACGGCCAAGTCCGCGAAACCGTCGTCATTGAAATCGGCGACCGCGATGGCCGTGGGTCCCGCTCCGCTGGGCAGCGTCAAGGCCGGTTCCACGGTAAATGTTCCGTCGCCATTTCCGTGCAGGATGGAAACGGTGCCGGCGGTCTGGTTGGCGACGGCCAGGTCCACAACGGTGTTGGTAGTGTCTGCCTTGGAGTTGAAAAAACCGGTAGAGATCCACGTGGGGCCGGCGCCGACCGTGATGGTCGAGGGATTCTCGAATGTGCCGGGATCGGTCGGATTCCCCAGGAAAAGCGAAAGCGTGCCGTCGGTAAAATTCGCCACAACGAAATCCTGAAAGTTGTCCTCGTTAAAGTCGGCGGTGGCTACGAAGTCGGGATTCGTTCCCGTGGCAACCGTGGTGACGGGCAGCGCTGAGTTTGGGGCCGAAGCCGTCGGCGTCTGCGTAGCCGCGGAATTGGCATTACCAACCAGGCTCGATGAATACTGCGCCAGCGAAACGGGGAAGCGCTCCCCGACAAAGAACGTCGCAGGTTGGCCGTCTTCGGCGCGCAGCAGAACCCGTCGTCCGGCGTGCACGGTCGAAAGAAAATCCGAAAGCGTGGCGGTGGCTCCGGGCAGCGTGCCGAGAAAAGTTGTCTTGCCTCCGCCGAAGGCGAACACTGGGGGAATCGAAGAAGCCGACCCGAATACCTGCGTCAGCAAAGCATTCAGCGCCGTGGCGCCGCCCTGTTGCACCAGCTGCGCGGCGTTCGAGGGGATCGAATAAATAGTTGCCGTTTGCGGTCCGGTGATCCCAAAGTCCACGTTGTGATTGCGATCCACTTCCATCACTTCGATTTCCAGAATGAGTTCGTCGGGCGGGCGTTCCAGATCTTCGATGATGCCGGTGGCTACAGCAATCGCTTGCGGTGAAGCGCGCATCGTCAGCGTGCGGCTTTTTGTATCCAGATCGGTGCGGGTAATGCCGGCGATTTCGCGCACCAGCCGCGATAGCTCCGTCATCTGCTCGTTCGTTTCCGAGGAAGCCAGCAGCACGGTGCGCACGATGGAAACCTCATAGTCCTTGCGCTTCTGCTGGGTGTCGGGCGCCACAAAAAACAGGCGCTTGGTCAGCGGCCTCCAGAAAGTGTTGGTGGCGTTTCCTAGAACGCGAGCGGCCGTCGCGAAATCCATGTCCTGCAGATCAAGATGCACCGGCACCTGACGCACGTCCACATCAAACGCGACTTCGACGCCAAAGCGCTGCGCGATTTCCTGATAGGCGGACTCGGTCTGTCCGCGCAGCTGAAAAGATTGCGCGCCGGGGCGATGATCGAGCAGCACTGCCGGCACCAGCACCGGCGCGGCAATAATTTGCCGCGCGCGGGCCGGATCGAGCGCTTCCATTTCCGTCAGTCGTTCGCGGATCGTGCGGTTCGAAGGATCTAGCTGCATCGCATCGCGCAAGGCATGCAACGCGTTTGCAAAATGGCCGGCGACCGCCTCGCGTTCGGCGAGGTCAGCTTTCATTTGCACCACTTGGCTCTTCGCCACGGCCTGACGGACCAGATATTCGCGGCTGCTCGGGTCCCACTCGACAGCATCGCAGTAGGCATCGTACGCGGCCTGCCAGTCGCCATTCTGTTCGAGCTTCTGGCCCTGCTTGTAGGCTTCCTTGCCCTTCTTCACGTCTTGCTTGCGGGGAGGCGCAGGGAGCTTGGATTCGGCAGCCGGGGTGATCGTTTGCGCCGGGGGCGTTTTCGTCTGTTGCGTGCCGGGTGCGGAGGAGGAATTCGTGGCAGATTGCGGGACGGCGTGCACGTTGGGAACGGCGAGCGCGAGAAGGCATGAAAGAAAAATCGCGGCTCCGAGCGCCCGGGGCAAAACCCCCAGGCCTAGGCCGGTTCTGGCGCGGCTTCGGGAGTCGGTGTGGGAATGGTGCGGAGAAGTCATTCAGTTATAAGATGCTATTCTACAGGGAAACGTGAGCAAGCGATTAAGTGCGTTGAATTTGCTTGATTTCGGGCCAACCCGGCGCTAGACTTGATTTTCCAGTTGAAACTGGTTTACAACTGGAAACTTTATGCTCTCCGCTCTCCTCCTAGCTCTGCGCGAAGGCGTCGAAGCCGCGCTGGTTGTCGGCATCGTCCTGGTATATCTGAATCGCACCGGGCGCCGCGCGCTCACCCGTTACGTTTGGGGCGGCGTGACGCTGGCAGTGCTGGCCAGTTTCGCGGCTGCGGTAGTGCTGGATCGCTGGCAGGTCAGCGAGGATGGTTTTGAAGGCCTGCTGATGCTGGTAGCCTCGGCGCTGGTGGTTTCCATGATTGTGTGGATGAACCGCGTGGCGCGCCATCTGAAGAAGCACATCGAAGAGCGTGTGGAAGCGTATGCGCAGAAATCCACACGCGCTGGCGGATGGGCGATCGGAACGTTTGTATTTCTGATGG
>DATNLN010000223.1:0-9864 GCA_035602855.1 Candidatus Acidiferrales bacterium | reverse complement strand
CAGCCGTGGCGTGGGTATTCGACGCGAAGGGCTGCCGTAATATCTGGGTAGCAGACCCCTCCCATGGCGCGAAAGCGCGCCAGATCACACCGTACACAGAGGACGACGGTTTCGATATCGGCGAACTCGCCTGGTCGCCGGATACGAAGTCGATCGCCTTTACACGGGGCCAGAATCTTGAGGACGAGACTCCGACCAACGTTAATAACTCCCCGGAAGGCCCAATGCCCAAGGAAGTATGGGTGGTTGCCACGGCCGGCGGCGTGCCGCATAAGGTCGGCGCGGGAGACTCCCCTAGCTTCTCGCCCGATGGCAGCCGGGTGCTGTTTGTCGACCAGAAAAGAATTCTGACGGTGGCCGCGAGCGGCGATGGTGACGCGCAGCCATTGCTCATCGATCAGGGAACAGTGGACTCGCTGACCTGGGCGCCGGACGGCAAGCGCCTGGCGTTCGTGAGCCACCGAGGCAACCACTCGCTGATCGGTGTCTACGATTTCGTTGACCAAACCATCGTCTGGTTGAGTCCGAGTCTCGACTACGACAGCTCGCCCGCGTTCTCACCGGACGGCGCGCGGATCGCCTTCGTTCATGTGCTGGCCGAGAAAGCTCCCCCCGATTTCTCCTCCCGACGCAGCGGACGGCCGTGGTCGATCTGGACGGCGGACGTGAAAACCGGCCAGGGCCGACGTGTCTGGATTGCCGACGCGGGACCCGGTAGTGTATTCCATCCGACGCCCTCGGCGACGAACGACTATCCCTCGGCGACGAACCTGTTCTGGACCAACCATGATGATCTCGTGTTCCCCTGGGAGAAAAGCGGCTGGCTGCATCTATATGCCGTCCCCGTGCAGGGCGGGATGGCCCGCGCACTCACGGTGGGAAAGTTCGAGGTCACACACGTCGTCTTCAGCCAGGACCGCAAGCGCCTGGTCTATTCGTCCACTCAGGATGACACCGACAGGACGCATATCTGGACGGTCGATGCCGAGCATGGTCCGGCGGTGCGCACCGCCCAGAGCCACGCCATCGAAGATTTGCCGCAGATCGGCGCCGACGGCGCTCTTTTCGCATTGCAGACCGACGGCAACCAGCCGCTGCATCCGGTCGTGTTGAGTGCGGGGGGGCAATGGCGGCGGCTCGCTCCGGAAGCCATCCCGTCCTCCTTCCCGAGTTCCAAGCTCGTCATGCCCCAGGCCGTGACCTTTACGGCGAAGGATGGCCAGGAAACGCATGCGCAACTGTTCCTGCCACGCGAAACCGCCTCCAAGCCGCACCCGGCGATTCTGTTCTTCCACGGCGGCCCTCAAATACAGATGCTGCTGGGGTTCAATACCCACCGTGAGCATAGCTGGATGTACGCATTTAATCAGTACCTCGTCGCCGAGGACTACATCGTACTGTCAGTCAACTATCGCGGCGGTACCGGCTATGGCCTTGACTACAGAGAGGCCGACAACATCGGCCCCGGCGGCGGCAGCGAGCTCAATGACATCGTCGGCGCCATCACCTATCTGCGAGGCCGACAGGACGTCGACTCCCATAGATTAGGCATCTGGGGGGCAAGCTATGGGGGACTCATGACGGCCCTCGGTCTCGCGCGCGCCTCAGATGCACTCGCGGCCGGTGTCGATTATGCGGGCATATATAACTGGTCGACGTTCCTGTCCTCGGTGGGCGAGCCAATCGACGGAGACGATGCGAACCGCCGGGCGGTGGAATCCTCCCCCATCGCGACCATCGACCAGTGGCACTCACCCGTGCTGCTTGTGAAGGCGGACGGCGACCTCGATGTACCCTCCCAGCAGGCCACCGCACTCATCGAAGACTTGCGGTCGCACAAAATCGACCATGACGTAATCATGATTCCGAACGAGATTCATGACATGGCACGCTACTCATCGTGGATGATGTTGTTCAATGCGGCGGATGTGTACTTCGATCGGCATCTCGAAAAGCGGAGCGCGCCCACTCCGTAAGTAGGTCCATTACTGCGGTTTTGATAGACGGTGTGTGGGCCCTTCGCTTAGTCAAGCACAGATTGCACTCCTCGAACAGGTGCGTTGGTCGAACGCTTACGATTGACTTGAAGTTTTGACACAAGGAGGTGATAGACCATGAAGTATGAAAGGCCTCGAGTCCTTACGGTCGCGTCTGCCGGCACGGTCATTCAAAATCAAATTAAGTGTGCGTGTGTCTACGTTGACTCGCTACTGGATGCGAATAAATAAATTGGTGTGCCGGAGCGGTCGGGCCCTCGACCGCTCCGGCATTCCGGTTCCGTATTTGCGAGAACCAGCGCGGGCGCAAGATTAGCCGACCTGTCCTCCCTGAATGCATTTCAGTCGTGCCTCAACTATTTCAAGTACTTGTCGAACCAAGCGATAACTCGATTGCAGAGGTCGACCTGGTTTGCATACCTCCAGTTCAGGGGCGAATGGCCTTCTCCTTCGTATTTTGCGTATTCGACGTCTTTGCCTAGTCTCCGTAAATCGACAAATACTTCGTCGCCGAGATAGGGAGCAACCGTTGTGTCTTCTGCCCCCTGAATAATCAACAGCGGCGTCTGGACCCGATCAAAAAAGAATACCGGCGAGTTAGCGATGTATCGGTCCCGAACGTCCCAGGGTGTTCCTCCCATCGAACCTCGCCCTTGTTCTTCGGTCGAGATTGCGAACGCCGTTCCATCTTTCTTCATCTCCCCGTAGTCGCCAACAATGTCCGCGAATCCGCTGGCCTCGATGGCGGCGCTGAAACGAGTGGTCTGTACGATCAACGAAAGCGTGCTGTAGCCTCCGAAGCTGTGGCCCATCACGCCCAGATGAGCGGGATCGGCGATGCCTAGTTCAATCACCTTGTTCACTCCCGGAAGGACTGTCTTGGCGATGTCCGCCATTGGCGTACCGACACCGATAGGCATGTCCGGCAACAGAACCGCGTAGCCGCGTGTAGCTAGCAATTGCATGTTGAATGGCCCTGCTGTCACCAGGCCGAATTGGTCGAAGTCGTTCGATTGCAGGCGGCCCGCATAGACCCAGACAATGAGCGGATAGCGGACACCGGCTTTGTAGTCAGATGGGAGAAGCAAAGTTCCCTGCAGGGACTGGCCGTCGTCGCTGAACCAGCCAACGAGTTGCGCTGCGCCCATTTCGTATTTGTCAAATTGTGGGTTGAGATGGGTTAACCGTCGCACGCTTTGCAGACCTGCGTCACTCGTCCACAAGTCAGAGCTGTGCCCAGCGTCTTCCTCAAAGTACACCAGACGCCGGCCATCATCCGCCACAGTGAATTTCCGGCTCGCGTGTGTGCAGGTATAGCAGCGGCCGCTTTCAAGAAGGCGGATGCTTTTCCCGCTTCGCAAATCGATCTTGTAAAATCCGTCCTGTTTGCCCGAATCGTCATACGTCACGACGACGGTCGAGGTCCCATCGTCAAGCGTCCACAGCAGGTTTGCAGATCGCGGAATCATCTCCCGGATTTCGCGGCCAGGTATTTCCGCGAGCTTAGCAGCGTTGCCCTCGCTCACGTCTGCCCGCCACAAAGCTCCGCCACGAAGGAAAAAGACCGCTTTTCCCTGGCCATCCCACAACGGTTCTACCGACCCAGAAGAAGACCGAACCTCTGTTTCAGGCGAAAGCCGCGTCACATTTTGCGGGCTTTTGCCATCGACTGCGGCAACGTAACAATCACCGTCTGCCCTGGGACCGCCCTCACAGTAGGCGATGCGCCGGCTGTCCGGCGACCACCGAAATCGATCTCCATACAAGTCGAGCGGTATCTCCGAGGCGATGATTCGCGCCTGGCCTCCCGCAATTCCGACGACGGTAAGATCGAATAGAATCTGCTGCGATCCGGGTTTCTCAAGACGCGCTGGAATCGTGTACGCGATGCGCGACCCATCGGGCGAAAGCAAATACGCCATGATTCTTGTTTCGTGAACGAGAGTGCTGATTTCCCCGTTGCGTACGTCAACCGAAACCAGGTTGCGTAACTGCCGATCGAGATTAAAGGGGCCGGACCGCGAGGACCTCTTGGCCGCATCGGAGACACCTTCTCGCAGATATAGAATCGCCGTCGGCCCACTTTCTGCGTTCTCCGGTCGCTTGTTGGTATCCGAGCCCGAAGACGCTTTCGGGACATCGTCGTATCGCGAGAGGTCACCAACTGGAGTCGTCACCAGCACGTGCCGGCTGTCGGGCGTCCATTCGATCTCATTTCCTTGCAGCTTCGTATCGGTCACCTTGCGCAGCTTGTCTTGGGTCGCGTCCCAAACCCATAGTCGCGCCTGATCGGCACCATCGCGTGTGGAGAGGAACGCAAGGTAGTGGCCATCACGGGACCAGACCGGCAGCCAATTGTCGCCTTTGGAATCCGTCAGGTTACGGCTGGCGCCTGACTCGATATTTTGCACCCAGATATCGGTTCCCGCTGCCCAGGGTGGAACACCCGTGCGATCCTGTGTCCTCACATCGATAGCTCTCGCGCGCCCATTGTCCTGAACCGTGTAGGCAAGTTGCCTTCCATCCGGTGACAATGCGATGGGCATCAGAGGCCCAAATTCTTTGATCCGCAGAGCGTCCTCAACAGCTAAAGGTTTCGCTTCCTGCGTCTCGGCCGCGACGAGGATAGCGGCCCCACAAGTAAGAGAGGCTGCCAGAATCAGTAGAAGACTTTTCAGGTGAGCCTGCATGCCTTGCTCTCCTCCTGTTCGTCGGTTTCGGGATTACGCGTGGCAACACAACTCCCGTGGCCGGCATTTGCCTGACAAAATTGCAAACTCCGGACGTTGCTAAAACATTAGCTTTAAGGCGAGTTGAATCGAGCGGGGACCGCCGACCTGATACAGCTCATTAAAACCGCCCCCGCCTACATTAGCGCCGCCCAGATATTGACCCAGCAGTTGCGTTGATAGACCGAACTGCGGATTGACGGACGAGGGGCTTTGCAAGTCCCCAATGGGCGGGGCAAAGTTCGGATGATTCAAGATGTTAAACAGCTCCGCACGGAACTGTATCTTGAGCGACTCATGAATCGGAAAATCGCGGTGCACTGCGAAATCCCATTGTGCCGCGCCGAACCCTCGCAGCGCGTTTCTTCCGAGGTCGCCCTGCCGCAAAGGAGCGCCTGTCGTGGGATCCAATGGCGGTGAGATGAATGCCGCTGGATTGAGGGCTTTACCCCCTGGGTATTGCGAACCGTATAGGTAGAGCGGTTGCCCCACGACGACATCGGGACGCACTTCAGTCTCTGCCCCGAAAAGCGTCTGAATCTCCGAGTAGAAGACGTTCACCGGCGGAGCGGACCAAGCCTGAATCACGCTTTCAACAGACCAGCCTTTCAAGATCGCATCGCCGAACGGGTTTGTCTTCGGAGAAGGAACGTTGTAGGTGATTCCGGCCGAGAACGCATTGCGGCAGTCGAAGTCCGAGGGTCCGCGGTTTGAGGCCGAACCGAGCCCCGGAACGAAGTTGCTTCCATATCCATATGTGCCGACAGAACCGTCATCCATTGAGTGCGACCACGTATAGGAGGAAAGCACTTGCAGGCCGCGCGAAAGCCGCCGCTGGAATTGAATCTGGAGGGCATCGTAATCGGATGTGGCCGTATTCCCGATCAGAGCGGCGTTGCTGAAACTAGAATTGGGTGCAGTCACGAACGCTGTTTGCAAGAGCCGCCTGCCGGCCGATCCGATGTATGACGCTGACACGCTTTGTTCTTTGCCCAGTTCCTGCTCAAGCGCAACATTCCACTCGAGCGCATAAGGCAGCTGGAGACGCGGATTGAAGGCCGACAGGAGTGCGCCACTAGAACTCAACTCGGTCGAAGTAATTGGGGGCGGGGCAGCATCCGTCGGGCTCAAGGGAAACGTCGCAGTGCCGCCAAACGCAGGTCCCAAGACGAAACTGCTAGCCCCAAAAGGATAGCTTGTCCCCAGAGTGCTCCCGACTTCGGAGGTAGCGAGGTCGTAGAACACACCGAATCCACCTCGAAGCACACGGCCCCATTCTTGGCTCTGGGAAAGCTGATACGCGATGCCAATGCGAGGAGCTACGTTTCCGAAGCGAGTCGCGAATGGCGATGTTCCCGCTGGTGCCAGAGCCAGGTTGGACAGATTACCTAGATCGTATCCGCTCACAGCGGGGATACTCGGCCCGTTTACGGACGATGGCGTGAAGTCGACGTCCCAACGGATTCCATAGGTGACGGTGAGCCGTGGATTCACCCGCCAGGTATCCTGTGCGAAAAGACCGAGATTCTGCAGCAAGAATTCGGAGGCGCGCGACGATTGCAAAGAAGCAAAATCTAGGTCGTCGGTTACTGCAGACGCGACGCTGGAAAAGATCGCAGCTTGCGAATAGAGGGCTGGGTTGTGCGACGGCGACAAGCGGCGATAGTCGATCCCGAATTTTAGGTTGTGCGATCCTCTTTGTATGGAAAGACCGTCAACCAGATTGATCTGCCGCTGGACGCTCAGCGTACTGGACCCTGCAGTCAAATACGGATGGGACAATCCAAAGATCGCGAATACGAACTCTCCGTTTCCGGTGGTATAAGGAGCGGGAAATGGCAGTGTAGCGAGCGGCTGGGCGCCTCCGAAGTTATCGAGAGAGCTAGAACTCGACGCGTTCGTCCGACTATAATTGATCCTGAAATCATTGGCCGCGAACGGCGTGATCGCCCAGACCGCCGCCGCGGTTGCGGTTTGAGTGACGATTCGAATCGTCTCCACGTCACTCAACGGTAACAACGTGCTTGCCCCTCGATCCTGCAAAGTCGATGGTGAGTAGTTGTATCTGCCGAACAAACTCAGCCTATGTGACAGTTTGTGGTCCAAGCGGAGGCTATACGCATCGAGTGCTGCCGGATTCGGATAGCTAGCGTTGAATTGGGCTACCCCCGTCGTTGGCTCATCGACTCCGTTCGGCAGTGGATACGCATTAAGAAACGGCTGTATAGCTGGAGGTGCGGCGTTCCGCGCAGTCTGATCAGGAACGCTGCTCAGTGTCGTCTCTGGCAGGCGAAGCCTGAGCCCTTCGTAGGAGAAAAAGAAAAATGTTCGGTCTTTTACGATGGGCCCGCTGAAAGTTCCCCCAAAATCATTCTGGCGTTCTTCCGGTTTGGGTAGTCCTTCTTGGTCTGCGAACCAGTTATTCGCGTCAAACACGGAATTGCGCAAGTAGTCGAAGGCCGTTCCATGGAACTCACTTGTGCCTGATCGCGTGACGATGGAAATTTGCGCTCCCGGCGTGCGGCCAAATTCTGGCGCGTAGGTCGAAGTTTGAATGCGGAATTCTTGCATCGCATCGATTGACACCAGGCTGTTCGTACCGCCTAGAACGCTGAAAGATCCCAGTGCACCCCCCACTCCGTTTCCCGCATTGAAATTAGCCCCCGTTCCGATGTTCGCGCCGACACCGTCCACCATCCAATAGTTGGAGGCGGCACGCTGTCCGTTTACGCTGAATTGCCCCTCCGCGCCTGCGTTGTTCGGAGTTAGAACGACTCCCGGTGTGAGTTGAATGAGCGTTTGAAAACTCCTTCCGTTCATGGGAAGGTTTTCGGCGAATTGCCGGTCTACGACCGTGCTAACCGATCCGGATTCAGTGTTCATGAGTGGCGCGCCGCCTTCGACCGTGATCGTTTCCGAAGCGGCGCCAAGAGGTAGCGTGAAATTGATGGCCAGCACGTCCTGCACGTTGAGGATGATGTCCGGTTTGATCAGCGTCTTGAATCCAACTTTCCAGACCTGCAGCCGGTAGGTGCCCGGGGGCAGATTCGTCACTACATAAATCCCTTCATCATTCGTCTTGCCGGTGTATTGAACGCCGGTCGCATCGTTCACAATTCGGATCTCGGACTCGGGAATTGCTCGGCCGGCCGGATCCAGCACGAGCCCGTTGATAATTCCATTCGGCGACTGTGCGCATAGAAAACTGGCCAAGAACAGTGACACCGTTCCGAGAAAACCGATTCTGCGCAACCACATGAGGTCTCTCCTCCGGTGAAGGAATTCTGCTGCATTCCTTCGGTCTACTCCGGAGAGCACGGAAATGTACCACTCCCTACGATCAAGATTGACGGTACCAAAGAAGTACGTAACTAAGGGTGATTTGCTTCGATCTTCAGGTAGGTAAAAAGGAGGGGACTGCCGCTGGGCTTTGTGCTTCCGCCGCTTGGCTCGACCGTCACGAATACCGCATCAATTTGCTCGAGCGTCTTCGGGTCGTTGAACTTGAGTACCCAGCGTTTCTTCGCTGCGTTGTCTTCGTAGAAAATGCCCAGGTTTAAAGCCTGACGGCGATCCGGGCCGCGCTGGCCCCAGGCTTGAAAGGTGCGCGCATTTTTGAAACTAGCCTGTTGATCCAGATCATAGGCGTAGAAGATCAGTGACTTTCCCTTGGTATAGAACACGCGACCGTAGGGCTTTTGCGTGACCCCGTCGCCGGCGACGTTATAAATCTCGGCGATATAGAGGTCCCTGGCTCCCATCAATTCCCGCACGTCGCGGTCGTGCGCAAGCAGTTCCTCCTGCTTGCCGACGGTGAGCTCGCTTTCGCGGAGTTCTCCGGAGAGATCGCGGATCTGGGCCTCAAGGCTTGCAGCGCGCATTTCGACTTCCGACCGCTGCTCGGTCACCATACCGAGCTCTGACTGCGCCTTTGTCAGAGAAGCTTGGGCGCTACCGAGCTTTTGAGAGAGTTCGCTCTGTTCTTGTGCTACGCGCTGCTTTTTGGCTTCGTCATCTTGAATGGATTTTGCAAACTTGGCTTCTGCATCCTTCATCTCATTCAAGGATACGGACTGCTCTTGAATCTCACGCTTCAGATCGGAGATGGTCCTGTCGCGCTGCGCGAGCTGCAATCGCAAACCTTCCCTTTCACGGCCTGTGTCGCTGATCTGCCGTTCTAGGGCCTCTATTTGCGTATCGCCCGCAACAGGGACAGTGTGGGCCACATTCAGAATATGGGTTTTTCCCACTCGGTACGCGTAGAATCCGAGAGCGATTGTGAGCAAAACGCAAGCAGCGAAGGAGAACCACACGTAATTCCAATTCATTTGCTTGCGAGCCGTGCGGTCTCTGTGGGCGAAGACGAAACCCGGTTCGGCTAGATCGGAAGCAAGCCCTGGGTCGTCTGTGCGGACATGCGATGGCGCGGCTACCTCGTACGAGTCGCTGGGATTTGACTCCGAGAGTCCCGCGGGGGTACGTGCGGATCGTTCCGAGTGTTCGACGGATAACTGAGAAGCCAGAAGAGGTATTCCAATGTCAACAACAGCCTCGAACTCCTTTAAGGTTTGTCGGCATTCCGGGCACCCGGTTAGGTGCTCCTTCAGCTTTCTCTGTTCTTGATCGCTCAGCTCGCCAGACGTCGATATGGCACAAAGCTCGCGGAATTCATCGTGGGATTCCATCTTAGAGCACTTCCCGATCTCTTGATCTTGCTATCTATTTAGCACAACGGTCGACCCTTGCGGATCATTTGCGAACATTTGTTGCCGCAGTTTCTGCAGCGCTCGATAATAATAATGCCGAACGTTTCCAAGTGGCTGGCCGAGCTTTTCGCTGATCTCAGTAAACGTGTATCCCTCAAAGAAATGGAGGCGCAAGGTCTCCCGCTGATCGCGGGATAGGGAACTCAGTATCTTCTCCAGACCATTGCGGCCAAAGACAACTTCCGCGGAATAATCGCTTTCGCTGGTCGGTGTTCCGACCGCATGGGTGTCGTTTTCTTCAACCGCTGCGTCCGTATAGAACTGACGCGCTTTCAGATAACGGCGCCGATCCAGTGCTCGATGATACGCCATCTGCACAATCCAGGACCGGGCCGTGCTTTTCGAACTGTCAAAGATCGCGCACTTGCGTTG
>DATNLN010000185.1:0-17721 GCA_035602855.1 Candidatus Acidiferrales bacterium | reverse complement strand
CGCCAGCAGCAGCCGCACCACCCGCGCCAAGTACCACCGGCACGGTGGATGCAGGCCTGAACGGCTCGGGCACCGCGAATCCGCCAGCCGATAACAATCCCACAGCCGCTGTTTCCGGTTCCAGCTCCTCCAGTTCCAGCGCTACCGCCGCCGCGGGCGACAGCGCCGCCTCCGGCACAACCCCAGCTGCACAAACAGCGGACAAAACAGCGACCCCGGTGAAACCCACGCCTGTGGACACCAAGGAAGAGTCCACCAGCAAGAAGAAGAAGGGGCTGAAGAAACTCATCCCCTGGTAGCCGCCGCGGATTCGCGCTTGATTCGCTGTTAACTCCCTGCTAACAACTCAGGCACTCCTGTCCTTCGACTTTGTTGACGCCCTTGCCGCGGGGTGCTGCAATAGCTATGTTCAGGGCTAGGCGCGTCTCGTAAGGGGGCATGCCGCCCCGGGGGATTACAGTGCCCAGAATTTTGGTTGCGGACGACAACACCAATATCCAAAAAATGGTCGTGCTCGCGTTTCAAGAGCGCGGCGTGGAAGTCATCGCCGTCGGCAATGGCGAAGCCGCGGTGCGGCGCCTGCCCGACGCAAACCCCGATCTGGTGCTGGCCGACGTGTTCATGCCCGTGCGCAATGGCTACGAAGTTTGTGAGTTCGTAAAGAAGGATCCGCGTTTCTCGCACGTCCCGGTGATTCTGCTGGTAGGCGCATTCGATCCGCTGGATGAAAAAGAAGCGCGTCGCGTCGGCGCCGATGGCGTACTGAAGAAACCTTTCGTCCCGCCCGATCCGCTGATCGCCATGGTAATGTCCGCGCTGGAAAAGAATCCCAAAGTCGCGGCCGAGCTTGCCCGAGCCAAAGAAGCCGCCGCCGAAGCTGCTTTGCCGCCGGCCCTGCCGGAAGTTCCGCTGAAGGCTGAGCCCAAACCGCTGCCCGAATTCCCCGAGCCCACCGCCGAAGAAGCCGCCGTGATTTATGGTTTCGGCAAAGGCGTGCGCGCGATTGATCTGGACGAAGTGGAAGAAGACGACGAGCAAGAAACGCCCAAGGCCAAGAAGCCCGTCAAAGCCTCCGCGAAAGATTCCAAATCGCCGAAGGCTCCCGCCGCTCCGAAGACTCCAGTGGTCGCGGCCGTAGATGATGATGAAGACGAATTCGACAGCTCCGTCACCGCCAACGATTGGCGCCGCAACGCCGCTGACTTCGAAGTTCCCGAAAATGTTGCCGCTGATCCGGTCTATACCTACGGAAGGAATTTCGAGCCCATAACTTTTCCATCGGAGAAAGACGTTCCGCCGCGCCGCCGGAAGACAGACGGACCCGGCACCGAAGAAACTGCAGCCGCGACGGATTCCAAAGATGCACAGAGGATCGAAGCCAAAGTTGACGCGCCCGCAGCCGAGATTTCGGCAGCGTCCGCCCCAGCGTCCTCGGATCGCGCGCCCGCGGCAAAACCCAATCCTTGGGACGTGAAGGATCAGCCCGAAATCGAATTAGCCGCCGGGACGTTCTCGCGCCTCGAAGAGCCAGACGCGCCAGCGAAATATTCCGAAGCCGAACTCGCCAAGTCGGCACCGGCCGCAAAGCCAGCTGCGGCGCAACCTGTTGCGCAGCAGCAGGAAACCGCGCCTGAGCCGCCCAGCCGTCCAACGCTGGTCTCTCGCATGCGCGGTTGGATGGACATGCTCACGCCTTCTTCGCCCGAGCCTGCGGCGAACTCCGCAACGGAAGTTTCCGCCAGCGATACCACCGAAGCTTCCCCCGCGGATTCCACCAACACCGCTGACAATCACTGGATGACGAATCTTGCAGCGCCTGCTGCGTCGGCACATTCGTCCGCGCCCGCGCCTGTCGAGGCACCTGCTTCCGCTGCTCCGATCGTGGACCCGGCCGCGGAGACGCAACCTATCATCGAAGCCACGGCTTTCGCGCCAACAGAAGCGCCGTTACAATCGGCTCCGGTCGAAGACTTCGCGCCGACTGCAAATTCTCAGTCCCACGTCGACGTCCGTTCAGCCGTCGAGCCGCGCCAGTTCAGCGACGGCGGCGCTAGCGGCGACAAGTTCGGCGGCTCGTCCTACCATTTTTCCGATGAACCGCGCAACGAAACTCATGACGCCGTGATTGACGAATTTCACGATCCCGCGCAATCCAGAACACAAGAAGCGGCCGGCGATTATTCCTCCAACGCCACGGTCGCCGAAGGCCTCAACGGCGAAGTCGAAGCGGAACCCGAGCCGATCAGCAGCAGCGCCGCGGATTTTTCGCCCACTCTTTCTCACGAGTTGCCGTCTGAAGTGTTGCCTTCGCCAGCCGACGTGCCCGTGAATGGCATCGGCCTTTCCGGCATGTTGCCGGCCGAGCCGATCTTCGGCAGCCAGCCGCTGCACGACGCCGCGGAGTATTCACCGCGCGATGAAGATCAAGTTCCGCCGCCAGCCGATACACGCGAGCAGGAAGCCTACGCCGAGCAAACGCAAGCCGGCCAGCAATCACAGCCTGCGCCCAGCGAAGAATATTGGGACCGCGAAGCCGCCGCGCGCGAAGCAGAAGTCCTGGAGCAAGCCGGCAGTTCCCTGTTCGCCGAGTCCGCCGCGCAGGAACCGCCAGCGCTTGATACTTTCGAACGCATCCCCACGCTGCCGCCGCCCAATCGCGAAGCGCTCTCTGAAATTCCGTTCCTGATGCCCCCGCTGCTGCCGCCGCAAAATTCCGAGCAGCCCGCCGCGGCGCGCGCCACAGACGCAGAGGCCGTGGACGACATGGTCCGCAAGGTTATGGAAAAGCTCGGCCCGCATCTGCAAGAACTGCTCTCGCAAGGCGTAAAGCCGCTGGTGGAAAATCTCCTGCAGAACGAACTACAAAAGAAAGATCGCTAGTTCGTAGTGAGCGCTGATTCGTGGCACAGCCAGTGCTGTGCTCCCTCCCCTGACTTCGTAGCACCTGCCGCTGACTTTGGACCTTGCTGTGCCCCTCGCTCTCCGAACACAGCCTGGTTAGGGTTCCGTCGTCAGCGCCCCGGTCGCGGGGTCAATGCGGAAGTAGGAAACGGTCGAATCTTGGAAATGTGCCACGGAAAGCCCTGTGCCATCCGGATTGACTTCGACGCTGGAGGGTTTCGCCCCCGCCGGAAACGGCGAAGCGACAACCGCATTCAGTTCGCCGGTTTTCCAGTTGATGCTGAAGGCCGAAATACTCTGGGAAGTGTGATTAACCACGTATAGGTAGCGGCCAGAAGGTTCGATCGCCAGCCAGCCCGGGCCTTGTTCCGGAAGAACGGATACCTCAGTCGCGGCACTGCTCTGGCCGTCGCGCGCAATCAGCAGTGAATCTCCCAAACCATTCGTCGCGAAAGTCATCCGCTGGCCGGTGCGCAGATTCGCGACGTGCAGCACACGCGAATCGCCTTCGACCGCGCTGAGGACGGTCGCCCCGGCTGCCACAGTCAAGAGCGTCGTTGTATTGTTGCCGTGGTAGCTGGCCAGGATATTCGCCGATCCGATCGCGACAGCAGTTGCCAAGCCCGAAGCATTGACGGTCACCACCGCCTTATTGTCCGATGCATACGTCGAGTCGCTGGTCGTTACGTTCGAGGTCTGACCGTCCAGATACGTCGCGGTCAGAGCGAACTGCTGCGTCGCAGCAACCGCAATCGTCGGATTCGCCGGAGTGAGCTTGACCCCGGTGATGAATAGGTTGCTCACGTCGGAGCTGATGCATCCGGACAAGCCAAAAATCAAGACGAAAGGAAGAATCTGTACGCGCTGGCTGAACTTGAGCAATGAATTGCCTCCGCATTCGCCCGGTCGAAAACCTTAAATCGGATTTTCGATTTGAGTACCGGGCCGGCCGTGCCACTGCAACTGCGCTGCCGCTTTTTTCGGGATGACAGCGTGCAGTGATGCTACCACGGGCGGTGTGGCGCCACATTCTCACCAGCTGCGCGGTTTCCAATCGATGGGTAGCGGGAAATCTGAGGATCGACCGCGGGAGTCCGAAGGGTTAGCTGCAGCGGGAGAGCCTCTTCGCCGCCGGATCGGGAACCGCGAGGTGGCGCACAAATCCAGGCGCAGCTGTTGAGTGGCCACGGTGTCGGGGGCGGCTTCGAACCTGCGCCAGACGCACCTGTACCGAAGGGCGCAGCAAGCTCTGCCAGATTGCCGCCGCGCAAGCTCTCGAGAATTACCAGCTCTAGAACTGCGTGGGCATTGTCCTCAACGTAACGCGGACGCCGCGTTCAGCGTTCAGGTCGGTGGTGCGCTGCCAATCAATACGGTTGAGGTCCGTGGACGCCTCGCTTCCGTCAGGTAGAACGTAGAAAAGCAGCCTGCCGGCCACCCAGTAATCCCTCGCTGGTAAAATCGTCTCCGACTTCAACGCTACCAGCGTAAGTGCGCGGCTCGGGAGCTCCGGTTGCGCCGAGCCCAGCGAAACGGGCGGGGCTGCGGCGGGAGTGCTCGGCGGCAGGTAATACACTCCCGACGAAGATTGTGGCGCGACCGGGCCGCTGGATGGTTGGGAGTAAGATTGGACGCGCGGCGCTACGTACTGCGATGGCGCGGGCGACAAATATGCCGTTAGCCGAGGCAGCTCCACGTCCTGCATCACTTTTAGAGTGATCATTTGCTCGCTTTTCAGCTTTGGTTGTGGTCCGCGCGCGGGCAGTGTGATTACCTTCCAAGGCCACAGCGGCGGAATCATCCATTCGATGACATCGCGCTTTGCATGCCCGTGGCCCATGATGTCGCCCTGTTTATCCACGTGCTGGCCCTGCGCAGCCACGATTCTCGCGTTCAGCTCGCTGTCTGTATTGGGCAGACCAATGTGATCGAAAACGATATCCAGATATCCCTTGCCGATAAAGTGGCCCGGCTGCTTGGCCGCTTCCAGATGCCCGGCCAGGTAGGAGCCGCGCGGGAATGCCGCGTGACCGAACTCCGTGAACTGGCTGAGGTGGCAAAGCACCGGGTCGCCAACCTGGGCGGTTTTCGGTGAAATCGTCGGATCGTCTATCGTGCAATGTAGCAGGGTTCCGGCAGGTATCAGTGTTGCCTGTGCCTTTGCGGCGGGCTGCAGACACACCAAGAACAGCGCCAACAAGAACGGTTTTCGCATAGGCCTTCTCCTAGGTCGGGGCGCAGGCAGCAGGAGAGGGACACACCGAGCAATGGGCGGGGGGCTGTCTGCTTCCCCAGATTCCATCGCCGAGAGTGTACCCCCGTAATTCTCTACAGGCAATACGTCGTTAATTAGTCGGACCCTTTCAGCTGGAATGCTGCTACTCGGCGCCCGGTGCGGCAGCCTTGACCAACTGAGGAGGTACAGTCGTTGGTGCCTTGGAAAATTCCTGTTTCGTGTCAGGCCTGCGCACGATGTCAAGCGGCGCCAGCGAAACAGGCCGGTTGGTTTCCGCCGATTCTAACAAGGCCCGAATAATGCGCACGTCGGCCAGGCCCTCTCGACCAGAAGGTTCGGGCTGCTCGTTGTTGAGAATGCAGTCGGAGAAATAGACCAGTTCAGGAGCAAACTGGTCACGTTTTTTGAAGATCTTCTTCGTCGTACGGCCAGCAATGGTGAGTTCGGCCTTCAGATGCGTAACCATGTCGTAAGCGGGATGCATTTTCAAGACACCTTTTGTTCCGATCACCTCGAACACGGAACGGTCGGCGGCGCCAAAGCTCGTGGTAAAACTCGCGGCGCGGTCCTTGGGAAATTTCAGCAACCCGGAGGTCATCTCCGGCACCTCTGCGAATCGCCTGTCGCTGGAGCTCATGTTCCACGCAAACACTTCTTCCGGTTCAGCCTTGAATAGATAGCGCGCGGCATTGATGCAGTAGACGCCCATATCGTAGAGCGCGCCCCCCCGACGTTTTCCTTCAGTCGCGAGTTTCCGGCCTTCACCTGTTGCGGTAGCCGCGGGAACGAGATTCGATCCGGACAAAACGGTTCCCTGCCCCGCCGGGAGCTACGTCCCGCATTTCGGGAAACAAATTCACTTCGCTACGCGCAGGATTCTGAGGCGGCGCTTGAGATCGTAGGGAATGGGCCGCCCGTAGCTCGGCCCGCTGAAGAAAAATAAATAGCGCCGTTTCTTTCTATCGATTCAGACGAGCGTCTGCTTGCGTGATAATATCGTCGAACTTTGACGCCGAATAGCACTCCTCTGCCAAAAAAAACTCTTCTGCCAGATAACACTCTGCTATCTGTGCTGGTGCTGTGTGGCATCAATTTGTTGAACTTCTACGATCGGCAAGCTCCCGGGGCGCTGGTCGAGCCGATGCGGAAAGAGTTCGGCTTGTCCGATACGCAGATCGGGCTGCTGGGCAGCATGTTCATCTGGGTTTATGCCCTGGCGGGCGTACCGCTCGGCCGCGTCGCCGATGTTTGGAGCCGCAAGAAGCTGCTTACCATCGGGGTCACTGTATGGTCCGCACTCACAGCCGCATCGGGTCTGGCCGCTAGCTTCTCGTTCCTGGTGTTCACGCGGCTCGGTGTGGGCGTTGGCGAGGCCGTCTGCGCGCCGGTGGGAACGAGTTGGATCGGCGATCTGTTTCCGCCGCAGCGCCGCGCGCGTATTCTGTCAGTGTTCATGCTAGGCGTGCCGATCGGTGGGGCGCTGAGCTTTTTGTTGTGCGGGCCGATCGCGCAGGCTTGGGGCTGGCGGACAGCGTTGGTCAGCGCCGCGGCGCCCGCGATCATCTTAGTGCCATTGTTGCTTCTTGTGCACGAACCGGGCCGCGGTGCGTCGGAGCAGGCCTCCGGGATCGAGGTCAGAGGATCCATCTACGCCCTACTTCGCATCCGCACCTTGTGGTGGATCATTTTGTCGGGTGCATTGTTGAACTTCAACATGTACGCCTTGGCGACGTTCTTGCCAGCCTTCATGACTCGCGTGCACGGTTACTCGGTCGCGCGCGCCGGCGTGACCTGCGGAATTGTGTATCTCATTGGTGGCGTGTTCGGAGGTCTGCTGGGCGGGCACCTGGGTGATCGGGTGGCAAGCAATGCGCGCAATGCTCGGCTGTGGATGGCGGCGATTATCGCGATCCTCGGCGCACCCATCATGTTTTACGGTATCACGCGGCCGGCGGGCTACGCGCCTACGGCTCTGGTGGCGATCGCCATCGGGTACGGCGCGTTCAACACCTACTACGGGCCTGTTTACGCGTCGATTCAAGACATCGTCGCCCCCAACCAGCGCGGTCTCACGATGTCTGTGTACTTTATGGCGATGTATCTGTGCGGCGCCTCGTTTGGTCCGCTGTTGACAGGCGGCCTCAGTGATTATATGGCCCGGCGGGCCATGCATGCGGCTGGCGCCGTCAGCCTGGCAGGCTTCCGCGCGGTCGGCCTCCAGAAGGCCATGGTCATCATGCCCATTCTCTCGCTGGCGCTGGCGATCGTGCTTTATTTGGGCTCGCGCTCGATGAACCAGGACGTCGAACGACGGGACGCGAGGCTGCAGGGTTGATGTAGCGCCAAGGCGCTGCGGAAACAGGCCGCTGCGCCACGCGAATGGGTCACTTGCGTCAGCTCGCAGAGCGGATCAAGCGCGTTGTTCGGCGGCGCCCACAGCAAAAGTCCTCAAGGAATCACTGTCAATGTGAACTGCTGGGTGTGCGTTGGCGTGCTCGCGGCGGATGCTGTGATCGTGACGAGGTAGGTTGATGCCGGCTGGCCCGTCTTCTGCCCGGAGTATCCGGCACAATTCGCTGTTGCCAATAGCGCAGTGAATACAGCAGATGTCACAAAGGCGCGCGCGCAGTTCAGCTTAGGCGCGGCGGTTCGCTTGATTCCGACCACTCCGGCGATTGCCAAGATCCCGAGGGCAAGAATATACAAAGCTGTCGGATAGGACCGTAGGAACGCGCCGAGTGGCGGGGCCGCCGTTCCAGCGGCAGTTGGTAGTTGTACGGTTAAGGTCGCCGACACTGCACCTGCGATTGGCATAACCGTTTGTGGGTTGAATGTGCAGCTCGCACCACCGGGCAAACCTGCGCAGGTGAAGCCGACGGTTTGGTTGAATCCGTTCTTGGGCGCTACGGTGACGGTCAGTTTTCCCGAAGAACCCGGCGCGACGGAAAGTGACGAGCTGCTCATGGTCAGCGAAAAGTCGGCTGGCGCCGCGTTTGTCACGGTCACGATCAACGCGGGGGAAGTTGACGCCGCGTAGTTCGAATCGCCGGAATACGCAGCTGTCATCGTATGACTTCCCCCGGCAAGGTTCGCACTGCTGAACGATGCGGCGCCGCCATTGAGCGCGACGACTCCCAACTGGGTTTGGCCGTCAAGGATTGTGACCGAGCCAGTGGGAACTCCTGTGCCGGACTGCGGCGTGACGCGCGTGGCGAATGTTACGTCTTGACCAAGCGTTATTTGCGTGGCGGAAGCCATAACGGAAGTAGTGGTCGCGATTTTGGCTGGCGCTGAAATTGTGACCGGTACTGCCGCTGATGTAGACGGGGCGAAATTCGTGGCGCCGGAATACACCGCTGAAATCGAATGTGTGCCAATCGCCAGACTCGATGTATTGAACGTCGCCGAGCCGGATGAGTTCAGCGATATCGTGCCCAGTTGCGTGGCACCGTCGTTGAACGTAACGGCGCCTGTGGGAACGCCGGATCCCGATTTTGGCGCGACGCCTGCCGTGAACGTGATCGCCTGCCCCGAGGTAGCTTGCGTAGATGACGCGGAGACGGACGTGGTGGTTGCAACGGGCGACGACGTCTCTGGCGTGAAAACGAAGACCGTCGCCGAGTACGCGGGAAAATTGTAATTCAGTGAATTCGATGCAACCGCTGGCGGTGTGCCGGCGACTATTTGCGCCAGGTTTGCGTTGCTAAAGGTGTAGACCGCTGCTGTCGCGTTCGAAGTGAAATTCGCAAGTGTCAGGCCGGTCTGAATCGCGCTGCTAGTCTTGTTGATGGCAATTACGGTGAGAGCGCCGTCGCGGGATCGCAGCGCGCCGTAGACCGACAGCTGGCCCTGGTCCGTGCTTGTCGAATTCACCGAGGTATCGCCGAATTGTCCGCCGGCGCCGTCATAGTTGCGGTACAGCCGAAAACTGTATGCAACCGGGTCGGTCGGCTGCGGCACGGTCCATAAATTCGCGAAATCCAGGCTTTGGCGGCCGTAAATTCCCAGAACGTCGGCTTCGGTGAGCGCATCCACCAGCGGATTCGTGCCGCTGCTGAAGCTGTACTCCGAAATCGCAAGCTTCGTTCCGGGATAGTAGGTTTGAATCCAATTCTGAAAACGTGGGAGCAGCATCATTGGCCCGTCGAAATAATACTGTTCGACCCAGCTGCCGGAATTAAACGTGGGATCCCATAACGCGCGAGTCGAGGCCAGCTCGGCCGCATCGGTCGAGCCGCCTCCGTAATAATGCTCGTCGAAATAATCCAGGATGCGCTGATGATTGGCCTGGTCGTAGGCCGCCATCTGCTGCAAGTAATACTGCCCCGCGTATAGATTGTCCTGTTGGCTGGGAGTTCCGATCCAACCGCCAAGCGTGAAATCCACGGGTCCAAACACTTTCGCGCTCGGATCGGTTTGCTTGATCATGGCGGCATATTGCTGGCCGAGATTGATGATCGTGTTGTAATCGGGTTGGTTGGGTTCGACGTCGCGATGCGTGTTGCTCCAGCCGCCCGGTTCATTGTCGAGCTGATAGTAAGGAACACCACCGTTCGCGGCGGTGCCAAAGGTCGATAGTAGGTGCTGCAGCCACCCCTGCTGCAGAGCGACGGTGTTGTCGATGTGATTGGCGTAAATATTATTGTCCAGCAGCTGCACGCCGCCCGTGGTGATGCTGTTGCCGCAGTTGTCGCCGTTGGGATGCACGTAGGGATTCGTAGATTGCTGCGCGCCGTACACCGAGACCGGGAAACTGCAAGTCCACGCCGCTGATTTGTTGACGTAAGGAATGATGGGGATCGTCAACAGAGCGTGCGCATTCGAGGCTGTCTTGTACGTGTTGATCATCAGATCGGCTGAGGCGCTCGGCGTCGCAGTCGCTTCGCCGTTGCCGCCCATGAAATACCAGTCGAATCCGGAGTTGCTGGAATCAACTTGCCAGTTGTAGCGGGTTGTTCCGTCGCCGCCCCAGCGGATATTGGGGACCTGGATTTCTTTCGCGAAGCCCGCATCCAAACCGTAATTTGCGATGCCGTAAATGTCGGGATTGATCGGATGAGGATTGCCCGCCGCGTCTACTGTCAGCACGGGCGTCGTTTGGGCGATGCTGGGCCGCCCTGCCGCAACGGCAAGGATCATTGTCAAGGCAGCATAGCGGGCAAAGTGAAACAAACTTCGGCGCATGAAACCGTCCTAGAGAAGATGACCGTAAGAGAAATTGTGTTCGGAGATGAAATTAGCGACCCGTCGTACTACGGTCAATGGTACGAAAGGTCAGGCGATGGAGACGATGATCTCAGCGCAAGATATCAGGATCTGCCGCGCTCACCGGTGGCTACTTCGCGGGATCTGGCGGACGGGCCTGCCAACATGATTGGTCACGGGGCAGCTGTCGAACCGCGATCTGCAGAAAGCGCACGGCTATCGGTGCCGGCTATGGCCACGCCGGACGTGTTGTGGCAGCCGCGCCGTACGTTGACGGCTTGCTTCTCCGCCCTTTATATTGAGTCATTCACTCTTGTGATGGTGTCGTGGTGTCGCCGTGTTGCTGCGGTGGCTGCCGGTGTGGTTTCGCGGGGCTGCCGCCACAAAGTCGACTTCAACAACGGGGAGCGGATGGCGCGAGAAATACCGAAGGCTTACGAGCCGCAGGAAATTGAAGTGCGCTGGGCGAAGGCCTGGTTCGACGAGAAATTATTTCGCGCGGAGAATTCGGGAACGCCGGACGCGCCGAGCGATCAGCAGCCGCGCTTTTCGATCGCGCTGCCGCCGCCAAACGTTACTGGCTCGATTCACATCGGGCACATGCTGGAGCACACGCAGATTGACATGTTGGTGCGCTGGCATCGCATGTGCGGCGAACGCACTTTGTGGCTGCCGGGCATGGATCACGCCGGGATTGCGACGCAATTCGTCGTGGAAAGAATGCTCGCGAAGGAAGGGATTTATCGCAAGGAGCTGGGGCGCGAGGAATTCGAGCGGCGGGTCTGGAAATGGAAGGCTGAAAGCGGCGGCGTGATCAAGCAGCAGATGATTCGCCTGGGAGCTTCCTGCGATTGGACGCGCGAGAAATTTACCCTGGAACCGGCGCTGTATCGCTCGGTGCTGGAAGCGTTTTTGCGGCTGTATCGCGAAGGGCTGATTTACCGCGGGCGCTACATGGTGAATTGGTGCCCGCGCTGCCAGACGGCGATCAGTGATTTGGAAGTGGTGCACAACGAGCGCGTCGGGAATCTGTGGTTCATTCGCTATCCCGTTGCAGGCCGGCAAGAATCACTCGTGGTGGCGACTACGCGGCCCGAGACGATGCTCGGCGATACGGCTGTAGCAGTGCATCCGGAGGACGAGCGTTACCGGCATCTGGTGGGGAAAACAGTGCTGCTGCCGCTGATGGATCGCGAAATTCCGATCGTCGCGGACGAGTACGTGGACCGCGAGTTCGGTACGGGCGTCGTGAAAATCACGCCGGCGCACGATCCCAACGATTTCGAAGTAGGCAAGCGGCACAACCTGGCGCAGGTTGATGTGATGACCGACGACGCGCACATGAGCGAGGTCGCGGGAAAATATGCGGGCCTCGATCGCTTTGTGGCCAGGGCGCGCGTAATTACGGACCTGGAAGAACTCGGCTTGATGGATCACATTTCCGAGCATACGCATTCGGTGGGGACCTGCGACCGCTGCAAGGCGATTGTGGAGCCGCGCGTTTCGACGCAGTGGTTCATGAAGATGAAGCCGCTGGCCGAAGATGCGCGCAAGGCCGTGACGGGCGCGTTTGGGCCGGGGGCGGAAATTGAAGTGGTCCCGGACAATCAGCGCACGATTCTGCTGCAGTGGTTCGAGAATATTCGCGATTGGTGCATCTCACGCCAGCTGTGGTGGGGGCATCGCATTCCGATATGGCATTGCGCGGATTGCGGTGAGATGGTGCCGGCGACCGATTCGAACGTCGAAATTGTGGATGGCCATGCGCGGGCCTCGGGCGTACCGAGGAAGTGTCCGAAGTGCGGCGCGGCAGGCGGTGGCAAATTGATTCAGGATCCGGATGTACTGGATACCTGGTTCAGCTCCGCGCTGTGGCCGTTTTCAACCTTGGGCTGGCCGGATTCGACAGCGGATTTGCATGCGTTTTATCCGAATAGCCTGTTGATCAGCGGATACGACATTTTATTTTTCTGGGACTCGCGGATGATCATGATGGGGCTGCACCTGACCTCGGGTGCGACCGAAGCTGAACGAATACCTTTCCGCAGGCTGTACTTGCATTCGCTGGTGCGCACCGCGGAAGGCGCGAAGATGTCCAAGACCAAGGGCACAGGCGTGGATCCGCTGAAACTGACTGCGGAGTTCGGCACCGATGCGATGCGCTACATGCTGGCGAGCATGTCCGCGCCAGGGACGGACATCGCCTTGAGCGAGGACCGGATTTTGGGCGCGCGAGCATTCGCGAACAAGATTTGGAACGCGGCGCGATTTTTATTTGTGAATTTGGAGAAGGCGGAGGCTGCGGCGGGATTTACGCTGGAGGAATTGGCGGCGCCGCAGGTGCGTGCTGGGGCGCCGTATGCGGTGAAGGGCGAAGGCGCGTTAGCGCATCGCTGGGTTTTTTCGCGCCTCGCGGCGACGGCGGGAGAAGCCAGCAAGGCGCTGGGTGAATTTCGATTTCACGAAGCTTGTCAAACGATCTATCACTTTTTCTGGGGCGACTTCTGCGATTGGTACATCGAGTGGGTGAAACCGCAGCTTTCTTCCGCGGATCGGGAGATGGCGCGGGCTGCCTGGCGGAATATTTTCGCGGTTTGGGATGCGGCTTTGCGCTTGCTGCATCCAGTAATGCCGTTTTTGACCGAGGAGTTGTGGCATCAGCTGCCGCAGCCGGCGGCAGCGCGCTCCATTGCGCTGGACCGGTTTCCCGCCCGGCGCGAGGATTGGATCGACGCGGGCGCGGACGGAGACATGGCGTTGATCCAGCAAATCATTGCGGCCGCGCGCAACATCCGCGCGGAAATGAAGGTGGACCCGAAGAAGAAAGTAGCGGCGGATTTCTCTACGAAGGACCAGGCAGTTCGGCAGCTAGTGCATTCAAGCCTCGAGCCGTTGCTGCGTTTGGCGAATCTCTCGGCGTTGCAGATTTCAGCCGGGCATCTGGATGCAACAGGGGCGGCGGTCCGTTCGACGGCGCAATTCGATTTGCGAATTGGATATGACGACGCCGTGGACAAGCAGGTGGAGAGCGCACGCTTGCAGAAGGAAATCGAGCGCCTGGCCAAGGATATTGAGTCCAAGAAGGCGCGGCTGGCGGATGAAACTTTCTTGCGTAAGGCTCCGGCGAAAATCGTGCAGGATTTGAAAGCGACGCTGGCAGCGCGAGGGATCGAACATCAGAAACTGCTCGATCGCCTTTCACAGCTTCAGCAATCGTAGACGCAGAACAATTCCTATGGCTTCTAAACGGATGGCTAATTTGCCGGGGACGACCGACCGGCGGCTGGACGCGCTGCTGACCTTGCTGGTCGAGAACTCGACGATTGTGATCAGCGGAGCGAAGATCGCCAAAGAAATTGGCGTGACGCGGCAACAAGTCTGGCGCTGGATCGAGAAATTGCGCGAACTCGGCGTGCGCGTGAAGGGACATGCGGCGACGGGATATCACATCGAGCGGGCGCCGGATATCCTGGCGGCGCAACTCTTGAGCCACAGGCTTTACGGCACACCGTTCGCGCGGCGCATTTATCATTTTTTCAAAATTGATTCGACGAATACGGTGGCGATGCAGCTAGGCGAGCAGGGCGAGCCGCACGGAGCCGTGGTGCTGGCGGAAGAACAGACGGCAGGACGCGGGCGCGCTGGGCGGAAATGGATTTCGGAGAAATCCGCGGGTATTCACTGCACGGTGTTGTTGCGCCCGCAGATTCCTCCTGCCCATGCGCCGTTGCTGACGCTGGTGGCCGGCCTCGCAGCGCGCGACGCGGCGGCCGAAGAACTTGACGCTGCGCCGGACATTCGTTGGCCAAACGATTTGCTGGTGCGCGGGCGAAAATTTTCGGGAATTCTGACCGAGATGCACGCCGAGCCTGACCGCATGCATCACGCGGTGGTCGGCATCGGGATGAACGTGAACCAGACTAAAATGCCGCCGGGCCTCGAAGAGATCGCAACTTCGCTGCGCATGGAAACAGGAAAAATTCATTCGCGGCTGGAAGTGCTGATACGGTTGCTACGCCACCTGGACCGCTACTACAATCAATTCCTCAGCGAAGGCGCGACGCCGATTCTGCGGCGCTTTGCGGAAGTGTCCAGTTATTTCCAGGGGAAACGCGTGCGCATCACAACGGCGCGGGAAACCTTCACAGGAAGCACGGCGGGCCTGGAGCCGAGCGGCGTCTTGCGCGTGCTGCGCGACCACGGCGCCGGAATCGAGCTGGTACTATCGGGCGACGTGGCGGAGGCCGATTGATGTTGCTGACGCTGGACGTGGGGAACACGAATACGGTGCTGGGAGTTTTTCGCGGCAAGGAATTGGTTGCGAATTGGCGGCTGACGACGGCGCGCGACCAGACCGAGGATGAGTACGGAATTCTGACGCGCGATTTGTTTACTTTGGCCGCGCTGGAGCCCCGCGAAATTGGCGGAGTCATTATCAGTTCGGTGGTACCACAGCTGAATTCGCGCCTGGCGGGGATGGCGGAGAGATATTTCAGCAAAACGGCGCTGTTTGTCGAGCCGGGCATCAAGACGGGTATGCCGGTGCATTACGACAATCCTCAGGAGGTGGGCGCGGACCGCATTGTCAATAGCGTGGCGGCGTTTGAGAAATATGGCGGGCCGTGCATCATCGTGGATTTCGGAACGGCGATAAATTTTGATGCGGTGTCGGCGCGCGGTGAATATATGGGCGGAGTGCTGGCGCCTGGGATTGGCATTTCGGCGGACGCACTTTTTGCCCGGGCGGCTCGGTTGTTTCGCGTTGAGATCAAGGATCCGGGGAAAATTATCGGGACGAATACGGCGGCTTCGATGCAGGCGGGACTTTTTTATGGCTACACCGATTTGGTGGATGGGATTCTGGAGCGAATGAAAAAGGTGATGGGGGAGAAGACGAAAGTGGTGGCGACCGGGGGCCAAGCGGCGTTGATTGGCGGAGCTTCGCGGCATATTGAGACGGTGGATGAATTTTTGACTTTGGAGGGATTGCGCATTATCTGGGATCGGAATCTAGAAGGCGCGCAGAAGAAAACACCCGCGGCGCGGCGAACCTAGACCTTTGCAACATTCTTTAAAGCGACAGCGAGAGGAATCTTGGCGGCCGCCGCGGAATCGGCATCCACAGTATCTTGGTTCTGCCCTCACTCATGGAATCGTTTAACTACTTTAATTATTTCACGGAGATCGAGGAGTATTTTTGGCGGAAGCGAGGCGCGCATCTGCTGGTTTCGCCATTGGATTGGGCGATTTTGGAAACCTGGCAGAAGGCAGGGATTCCGATTGGCGCCGTGCGCAAGGGGATTGATCGCGCGTTTGAGAGTTGGGCGCGTTCGCGGCGGGCGGCGGGCGGGCGACAGCTGAAAAGTCTAGCCTACTGCGTGGACGCGGTGCTGGATGCGGCGACCGAAGCGGCCGAGGCGGCAGCAGGCGCGGGACCGGAAGTGAAATCGTCGCGCGCCGGGACCGAGCCGTTTTCGCGGGAGGAGTTGCGGAAATATCTGCAGCGGAACGCGGCGCGTTTGCGGGCGGCTGCCGGCAAATTGCGCTCGGGCGCGGGCGCGGCGGCCTTGGCGATTCGGTTCGATGAAACTGCGCAGAAGCTGGATGACGCAGCGCCCTTACTGGATGCGCCGGGAGCACTTGATCTGGAGGATTTTGAGCGGCGCATGACGGTGTTGGAGGAGAAATTGGCAGCCGCGCTCGCTGCGGATGCGAACGACGAGGCGCTGCTCGCGATCCGGCGGGAAATGGACCGGTCGCTCGCGCCTTACCGGCGTAAGATGTCTGCGGAGCAATTGGCGCAGCTCGAGAGGCAATACACGCAGAAACGTTTGTTCGAGTATTTTGAAGTGCCGCGGCTGAGTCTATTTTATTTGACGTAATAAGTTTTGCGCCACTACGGTTTCTCGTCCTCTGCGCCTACGGCGAAACAATCAAGAGGTGATCTCGATTGGACATTACGATTGAAAAACTGATTTATGGCGGCGAGGGGTTGGCTCATCACGAAGGGTCCACGGTTTTTGTACCGTTTGTGCTGCCGGCGGAGCGGGTGGCTGTGGAGGCCATCGAGCAGAAGAGGAAATTTGTGCGCGGGCGGGTGGAAGGGATTTTGCAGGCGGCGCCGGAACGCGTCGAGGCGCGCTGCCCGCATTTCGGAATTTGCGGCGGCTGCGATTACCAGCACATTCCTTACGAAGCGCAGCTGAAATTCAAAGCTGAGATTTTACGCGAAACTTTGCGGCGGATTGGCAAGATTGACTGGGAGGGGGAGATCACGGCCCACGGATCGCCTCCCTGGGCTTATCGAAATCGCGCGCAGTGGAAAGTGCGTCCGCTGGAAAATTCGGTCGAGGAGCCAACGCCAGAGACTGGCGCGGACGGCGGGACCAAGTTGGGCATCGGATATTTTCGCGCGAATTCGACGGCGCTGTGCGCGGTGGAAGATTGCTCGATTATTTCGCCTCTGCTGCTGAAGACGCTTCTTTCTTTGCGCACGGCCCTGGCGGCGGGAGTTTTGCCGCGCGGATTGCGGGAAATGGAGGCGTTTGTGGACGCGGCAGACGCGAAGCTGCTGCTGACTGCGACCTTCGCCGGATTTCCTTCTCGGGCCGCAGAGCATGCCGAGACTTTTCGACGCATCGTGCCGGAGATTGCGAGTTTGCTATTGCACGATCCCAGCCGCGATCGCATGGAATTGTACGGGCCGGGATATTTGGAATACGCGGCGGGAGAAATGTCCTATCGCGTGGGACATTTTTCATTTTTTCAGGTGAACCGGTTTTTGGTGGAGGAACTGGCGCGGGAAGTCGTCGCACGCGAAGAGGGCGGGCGGCTGGCGATCGATCTTTTCGCGGGCGTGGGATTATTTTCGATTCCGTTGGCGAAGCGATTCGCGCGCGTGTTGGCGGTGGAATCGAATCCAGCCGCCGCGCGGGACATGGAAACGAACATGCGCGGACAAGGATCCATCGAAGTGCGTTCGGCGGAGGTGGAGCAATTTTTGAAGCGTAACAAGGAACGGCCGGAATTGCTGGTACTGGATCCGCCGCGGGCCGGGATGACGCCAGAGTCGGTCGAGCGGCTGGGGAGGCTCCGGCCGGAGCGGATTACCTACGTTTCGTGCGAACCGCCCACGCTGGCACGCGATCTGGTGCTATTTGGGAAGGCGGGATACGACTGCACAGAAGTCCATTTGTTTGATTTGTTTCCTCAGACCTTCCACATGGAGACCGTCGTTCGGCTACGTAAGCGCGGCTGAATATCGCGCGACCCGTGTTTGCTCAGCAGGCCAGGCTTAGGCTTTGAGCGATGGCCGCCTGTGCCTTTTCTTTCGTAGCGCTTGGGTCTGGCCAGCTCGTTCGCCTCTGCCCTCGTCTCCG
>DATNLN010000181.1:0-37010 GCA_035602855.1 Candidatus Acidiferrales bacterium | reverse complement strand
CGGGCGACGGCACCACTCCATTCCCAACCGTCGCAATTCCCGCCAATCCTTGTGCGCTCACCGGATCCACCAACTCTGCTTCCGGTGCGTTTAATAGTTCCAGCACCGGCGGCGGCATTGGCGCAAACGGTCGCGTCTATCTTGGCAAGCACCTCGACGTCGGCGTCCACTTCCTTGGTGGCGACGGCATCGGGCGCTACGGTACCGCTGGCCTTCCGGATTCCACTGCCCGGCCCGATGGCACCATGGCGTTGCTTCGCAACTATCAGGCGCTCGGCAGTTTGGTATTCCACGCCACGCCGGCGCTTGATATTTACGCCTACGTCGGCGGCGAATACGCCAGCCGCTGGATGGACGGCAAGGAAGGTTACGGCAGCAATCTTCGCCGGGATGACGGTTGCGCGGTTGAAACCTTGCCGCTCGCCGCTCCTGCCGCTACGATCAACACCACTGCGGTGCTGGGCTCCAATGGATTCATTCCTGGCGCGCTATCGAATTGCGATGGCGATACCCGGAACATCCTTGAAGGCACCCTCGGCTTCTGGTACCGCTTCTACAACGGACCGAAGGGTCGCTTCCAATTCGGCGGTCAATACTCCTACGTCCAGCGCAACACCTGGTCCGGCGTGAACGCAACCGGCGAAGGCGTTGGTCCGCACGGGCTCGACAATATGGTGTTTACGTCGGTCCGCTACTACTTGCCGTAGAACACGCATGCGGGCTGAGAGAGGCGGGCGACCGCCTCTCTCTCCTTGCATCTCTCGCCGCCTTCTTCAACCGATTGACATCCTAGCCTCGCCGAGCTTAGCATCGTCACGCGCTCGTTTCCTCTCCGCGGGCCCAGAGCCAACTGGAGTCGCCGTGCCCACTGCGAAACTCTTCACGCCGCGCGATGCCGCACAAGTCCTCGGAGTCAGCTATCCCACCCTGAAACAATGGATCTACAAAAAGAAAATTCGCACGGTGAAAACCGCCGGCGGCCACCACCGCATTCCCGAAAAGGAAGTGGACCGCTTCCTGTATCGTGCCACCGAGCACGGAGACGTTTCCGAACGCCGCACCAATTTCCGTCGCATCAGCGGCCGCAACCAGCTCGTCGGACGGATCACCGACATAAAAATTGACGGCCTGATCGCCCAGGTGGCCCTCTCCATCGGCGGCCAGCGCATTACATCCATCATTACCAGCGATGCCGTTCGCGAACTTCGCTTGAAAAAAGGCGAGACTGTCGCCGCCCTCGTGAAATCCACTGAAGTCATGATTGTCCGGTCGTAGTCGCTCGCGTAGCGCTCGCTTCTCCGGCACAGCCGCTATGTTCGCTACCGTACCGCGCAACAGGGCCCGCTAATCGCAGCAAATCGGTTTGACATCTCTATGCGAATCGTATAGATTCGCGCGTCGTCGCCGTCTTTCGTGCGCGAATTAAATCTACCCAGCCGCAAATGCAAGGAGAACCTGTGAGGCCCCTCTTAATCGCTTTTGTAGCTGTATCTTTGTTTCTCGTCGTGCCGCCGGCAGCGCGCGCCCAATCGAGCGCGAGCCTTTCCGTCGTCGCGACGAACCCAAGCGGCGCGAGCCTTTCCGGCGTGGTGACGAACCCAAGCGGCGCGCCCCTTTCCGATGTCGCGGTCACCATCAAGAACCTCGACACACGCGAAACGCGCACGATCCCAACCGAACGGGGAGGCCGCTATCAGGCGTCCGGCCTGCCTTCGGGGCGCTTCGAGATCCGAGCCGCAAAACGCGGGTTCGCCGATGAAACGCGCGCGCGAATCAGCTTGGCGGCTGACCAGACCGCCACGGTAGACATAAAGATGGAGCAGAAGGGGCCCGATCCCTGCACGAGCGGCAAGGAGTTCGCCACCACCGATTGCGCGCTGACTTGGCATGGCGTCACGCTGTACGGTGCGTATGACGTCGGCGTCGGCTGGGTCAGCCACGGCTTACCGGTAAACGGCTATAACTATGAAGGTGAATCTCTGGTGAACCGCAACGGCTCTCAATCTCGATTCCTGGTCGCACCGAACAACCTGCAACAGACCGGTTTTGGCATCAGGGGCAAGGAAGAGTTTGCGCCTGGCTGGGCCATCGTGTTCAACGCTTCCACGGGCATCAATCCGCAGTCCGGCCTGCTTGCCAACGCGCCAGCCACCGACGTCGTCAACAACGGCCTCCCCAGGGCCAGCTATTCGGAAGCCATCGACGGCGCGCGTGCGGGCCAGCCCTTCAATGACGAATACTATGGCGGCATATCGTCCGAGAAATTCGGTACGCTCACCTTCGGTCGTCAGCGCTCTCTCGGCACCGACGCGATGCTCCAGTACGATCCTGCCGGAGGCGCTTACGCATTTTCCTACATCGGTTATAACGGGACGATGGCCGGCGGCGGCGACACCGACGACAGCCGTTGGGACGACGCGATGAAATATCGTTTCACCTATGGCCCGGTCCATTTCGGCGCGATGTACAAATTCGCGAATGGTTCGGGCGGCTGCTTCTCGTCCTTGCCAACCTGGACTGCCGCCAATTGCACGCCGGTACGGCCGCACAACAATGCCTATGGATTCGACATTGGCGGACAGCACGGCAAGCTCTCCGCCGACATCGTCTATCAGCATTACAACGAGGCGATCAGCGTATTGAACCCCTTGCTGGGGCCGCAGAGTTTGAGCGCGCCCTATCAATCCACCACCGACAGCATCAACACAAACCAAATCAGTGGGGGGGTCAATCTGATCGACCCCACCGGCACCGTATATGGCATCGTGACCGACAACAACGCCATTATGGTCGCTGCCAAGTATATGTGGGATCCATTCAAGTTTTTTGCCGGCTACGAATACATCTGGCAGAACAACCCAGCGCAACCGCTAGGCGTCGGCGCGACGGACCAGGGCGGCTACATCATGAGCGGGGTCGAAGACAACAATCTTGATTCCGAGAAGTTGCTGCAGATCTGGTGGACGGGCGCGAAATACACTTACCGCACGAAAACCGACATCACTGTGGCCTGGTATCAGCAACGGCAGAACGACTTCCGTGTTCCGCAAACCTGCGCGCCCGGAAATTTCCGAAGTTCCTGCGCGGGCACCCTCGACGAGGTGTCGCTCTACGCGGATCATCACTTCACCAAGCGTCTGGACGGTTACGTAGGAGTTGCCTATTCCGTCGTGACCGGTGGTCTGGCCATTGCCATTCCTCACGGCCCCGGCGTCCCTTATCTCTACCCGACGAACGTTGCTCCGACCATCGGTGTTCGATTCGCCTTCTGATCGTTTCCGCAGCTTGCTCAGTCGAAGGCTCAAGCGAGACCTGCGCCTGCCTACTGCAGCAAACCAACTTGATAATTCAGCGCGGATAATTGCGTCGCGTAGTCGTATTTGGCGCTGGCCTGGGAGATTTGGGCTTGCGTGGCGTTTAACTGCGCCTGGCTCAGCTCGATGATGGAACTGAGTCCTAATTTGTAACGCTGCTGGGCGAGATCGAGGGCTTGATCGGCTTCGTCCAGCAATTGCTGCGTGAGCGCAAGGCGCTGGTAGCCGGAATTCGCGTTCAGCCAGGCTTTGCGCACTTCGCGCACCACGGCGTTCTGCAGATCGCGTAGATATTGCTGGCGGGCGCCGGCTTCTGCTTGCGCTTCGGCGTGCAGCGCATTGAATTGGCGGCCATTGAAAATGGGAATGTTCAGGTTGAATCCAGCCGCCGCGTAACGCGACCCAAGTTCCTCAACGCGATAGGGCGTGAGGCCGGCGGTGCCCACCGCGCTGATGGTGGGAAGCCATAAGTCACGTTCGGCGTTGGCGTAGCTTTGCGCGGAACCTAGGTCCAGCTGCTGGCTAATGATTTCAGGGCGATTGCGCATGGCTTCGGCGATCAAGGCGGAAAGATCGCTGGGCGGGGTGAACGGCAAAGGCTGATCGGCGAGCTGAAATGTTTTCTGATCCGCAAATCCCAGCGCGGCGGAGAGTTCCGCGTAGGATGCCTGCACATCATTTTGCGCCTGCACCAGCAGAAGCTGTGCTTGCGCCAAATCTACGTTTGCAAAGCTGACATCCAGGCCGGACTTTAGTTTGTTTTTCTCCAGCTCCGTCACTTGGTCGGAAACCAGCTTGCGATCTTTGACCGTCTCCTCCGCCACTTGCAGCACCGCTTGCGCTTTCAGGACGTTGTAATAAGCGGCGTCCACTTGCAGCAGCACATCCGCTCGCGAGGTAGTGACGTTTTCTTCCTGGGCCTTCGCGTGCAAATTCGAGCTTTTCACCAGTTCGTGCGTGCGTCCAAAATCCGTGACCAGCTGCTGCACGGTGATGCCTTCGGCGAAGCGACTGAAGATGATCGAATTATTCAGCGCGCCGGCGGTGACGCGGCTGTTGGTTTCCGCTTCCACTCCGGTGGCGCTGCCGTAGGCGTGGGGATAGTAGGCCGAGCGAGCTTCGGTGACTTGCGCCTTCGCCGCTGCGGCCAAATAAGTTGCGGCTTGCACCTGCGGATGATTTTGAATCGCAATTTTTTCCGCTTCTTGCAGGGTGAGGCTTTGCGATGCGGCGCTGGAGGCGGCCGGAGCCTGCAGGTCGGCCGCCGCGTGCAGTTGCGCCGCAGCGGGCCTCGCAGCGAACGCCGCCAGAGCGAACAGAATCAGAAGCAGGGAATGATTTCGGCAACGCATTAGTGAGCCTCCTCGGTGACAAGCGACGCAGCAGCTTCGTCGCGGCGGCGATACATCAACAGATAGGCCGCGGGAACAACGAAAATCGTGAGGGCGATCGAAGTGAGCAGCCCCCCGATGATCACGCGCGCGAGCGGCGCGTAGGCTTCGCTGCCCGTTTCCAGTTTGAAAGCCATGGGCAGCAGCCCGACGACGGTGGCCAGCGACGTCATCAAAATCGGTCGCAACCGGATGCGGCAGGAGTGAACCACGGCTTCGCGTAAGCCGTGCCCTTGGCCGCGCAGCACGTTGGCGAAATCCACGATCAAAATGCTGTTAGAGACGACCATGCCTTGCAGCATTACTACGCCCATGAGCGACTGAATGTTGAGCGTGGTGCCGGTAAGCGCAAGAGTGAGCACGACGCCAATCAGCCCAGTGGGCACGGCGAGGACGATTAAAAACGGATCCACGAAGGAGGAAAACTGCGCGACCAGGATGAGATAGACCAGCAGCACCGCGAGGAAAAGTCCAAGGCCGAAGCTTTTGAATGAGGATTGCATGGTTAGCACGAGGCCGCGCACGTCCACGCGCGTGTTGGGAGGAAGCTGCGTGTGGCTGATGATGCGAGAAATTTCGCGCTGCGGTCCGCCGATGTCTTCGCCAGTGGGCGCGACATAAACGTCAAGGGTGCGCTGCAGCTGGTAGTGGTCCACTTCGGTGGGAGTTTCGATCGACACAATGTCCGCGACTTGATTCAGGTACGTAGGCATTGTCAGTTTGGGGGAGTGCAGAGGCATGGCTTTCAGATCTTCGATGGACTTCACCTGATTTTCCGGGTACTGCACGGTGACGAAATAATTGTTGCCATTTTTGGGGTCAACCCAGTAGCTGGGCGCGATCATCACGTCCGAAGTGAGCGCTGTGATGAGGTTATCGATCACTTCTTTCGGGCTGAGGCCCAGCTCGGCCGCGCGATCGCGATTCACGTTCACCTCGAGCGCGGGATAATCCATGTCCTGGGGGATGTAAACATCGGAAACGCCGCGCGCGGCTCTGATCTGGCGCGCCAGGTCTTGCGCGAGGCGATCGTCGGCTTTCAGATCCATCCCGCTGACTTGTACGTCAATCGGCGCGGGCATGCCTTGATTCAGAACCGCGTCCACCAGGCCACCGGACTGAAAATAGGTGCGCAGCTGCGGCAGCTGCGCTGCGATGCGGCGGCGGACTTCGTTCATGTAAACGAAACTGCTCTCGTGGTGATCTTCCTTCAGGCCCACTTGCACGAAAGCGGTGTGCATGCCGGAATTCGGCGTGAACAATGCCGATAAATCCGCCATCACGCCGATGTTTGATACCACCGTGTTCAGATCGTCCGGCTTCACCACCTGACGGACGATTTCTTCCACTTGTTTCACGTAATCGTTGGTGACTTCGATGCGCGTGCCGGTGGGCGCTTTGACGTTGATCACAAACTGGCCGGCATCCGAGCGCGGAAAGAACGAAACACCGATGAACGGAACCAGAACGAAGCTCAGCAGGAAGATTCCTACGAACAGAATCAGCGCCTCGCGCGGGCGGTCCAAAGTTTTCTGCACGTATTTTTCATAGACGTTCAGCATCTTTTCGAATTTGGCGTTGAAGCCGGCATGGAACCTGGCGCCCCAGGATTGTTTCACTTCGGTGCCCTCCGCACCTTGCGCGCTGGTTTCGTGGGCCGGCTTCAGAAAGTACGCGCAGAAGAGCGGGACCACGGTGACCGCGTCAAAGTAAGAAGCGAAGAGCGCGAGGACCACCGCCAGCGCCAGCGCCGAAAATAGATACTTGCTGACGCCGAAAAGCAGCGTCACTGGGAAGAACACCACCACGGCGACGAGCATGATGGCCAGCACCGCGAGCGCGACTTCGTTCGTGCCTTTCACTGCGGCCACTTTTGGATCTTCGCCGAGTTCGATGTGCCGGTAGATGTTTTCAATCACCACCACCGAGTCATCAATCAAGCGCGAAAAAGCCAGCGCCAGGCCGCTGAGCACCATGCTGTTGATGGTCTTACCGGCGACATGCAGAATAAAAAACGTAATCATCACGGAGATCGGTATGGAGAGAAAAACCGCGGCCGTCGCACGCGTGCTTCCCAGAAAGAGCAGAATCATCACCCCCGTGAGAAATAATCCGATGCCGCCTTCGCGCAACACCGTGGAAATTGCCTGCTTCACGAAAAGCGATTGATCGAAAACCACGTGCGTGTGCAGCTGCGCGGGGATATCGCGCAGCGTGGCGATGGCCTTCCTGATGCCGTTGACGACCGCGATGGTGTTGGTGTCGCCGCCCTGCTTGAGGATCGGCGCGTAAACGGATTTTTGGCCGTTCACGCGCACAACGTTGTACTGCTGGTAGGAGCCGTCCACGGCCCTGCCCACATCAGAAATGAAAACGGATTTCTGCCCTTCGGTTTTCAGCGGCACTTGATTCAGCGCTTCGGCGTTGGGCACTTGCGCGTTGGTGTAGATGTTGTAATCCAGCGGGCCCAGGCGCACGTCGCCGGCAGGAAGAATCAAATTCGATTCGTTCATCGCGCGCACCACGTCCATCGGGCTTAGTTCGTGCGCCTGCAATTTCACCGGGTCCACGTACACCATGATTTGCCGGTATTTTCCGCCGTACGGCGGGGGCACCGTGGCGCCGGGAACCCCGGCAATCTGATTGCGGATCTGAAACTGCAAATAGTCGTGCAGCCGCGTTTCGTCGAGCCCCTGGCCCTCCACGGTGAGCAGACAAACGGGAAGACTGGAGGCGTCTACTTGCATCACGACCGGCGGCAGCGTGCCTTCGGGCAAGCGCCGCAAATCGGCCATGGCGAGATTGGAAATGCTGGTGACGTCAGCGTTGGCGTCGGTTCCCGGCTGAAAATAAATCTTGATCAGGCTGACGCCGGCCATGGAGCGCGATTCCATGTGGTCAATTCCGCTGCCCAGCGTGAAAAAACGTTCGAACGTGTCGGTGATGTCCGCTTCAATCTGCTCGGGTGGCATGCCGTTGTAGAAAGTAGCGACGAGCACGACCGGAATGTTGATTGGCGGAAACATGTCGACGGGCATTTGCGCCAGACTGGTGATACCCAACACACAGATAAAAAGACAGACCACAATGATGAAATAGGGATGGCGTATGGCAAATGTCGGCATGTGCGGGTTTACTCCGTCCCTGGGGCGACGACGATTTGCGGCGAGACCTGCTGGCCTTCTTTGAACTGATTCTGCTCGCCGAAAACCAAGGTTTCGTTTTCACGGAGTCCGGAGAGGACCTCCGCGTCCGTTGCGGTCTGCAGTCCCAGCGTCACTTCGCGCCGCTCGAGATGATTCGAGGAGTTCACCACCAGCACTGTGCCTTGGCCCGTTCCCGACGACTGAACGGCTTGCACCGGAACCGTGAGAACGCCAGCGACCGAATGCAGTGGGATTTTCACCGACGCGTACATTCCCGGTACCAGTTCGTAATTCACGTTGGGCACGGTAACTTCGGTGTGCATGGTGCGCGTGGCGGGATCAATCTGATCGGAAAAGCGTACGATTTTTCCTGCGAAAGTTTTGCGTAGCGCCGAGACGTTTATTTCCAGCGTCTGGCCGTCGCTGATGTCCGGCACCGCCCTTTCCGGCACGGGGATCACCAGGCGCAGCAAATTATTTTGCGATAGATGGCAGAGTGCGGAATCGCCCTTCGCCGCGGACGTTCCCGCGGGCAGCAGCGCTCCCGTGTAGGCGTAAATTTGCGTGACGACTCCATCAAACGGCGCCGTCATGCGCGCGTACGCGAACATGGCCTTGTCTTTATCCAGCGCGGCTTTCGCGGCCAGCAGGGCTTGTTCGGCTGCGGCCAACGCGTCTTTCGACGACGAAACTCCGGCGCTGGCTTCCAGATCCTTGCCCTGCGCCACGTCAATTTCCTGCTGGGCTACAAGCTCAGGCCGGGATTTCTGCACGTCGGCGAGGCGCGTGTAGGTGACGTGCGCGACAGAGTACGACGATTCCGCGCGGGTTTGCTCTTCGCGGGCGCGCGAAACTTCCTGATCGGCGCGGCGAACGGATGCTTCGTCCTGCAGCAGCTGCTGTTGCAGCTCGGGAATTTCCAGCACGGCCAGCAGTTGTCCCTGCTTCACGTGCGTGCCCCAATCCACATACAGCTTCTGGATGTAACCGGAAACTTTCGCGTACACGTCAATTTCCTGGTAGGGCAGAAATTCCGACGCGATCTCTAGCGTGCTGGAAAGATTTTTGCGCTGCACTTTCACCACGGCGGCGCGCGGCACATCGCTCGCGTCGGCCTTGCGCGCGTCGCCGCAGCCCCCGGCGAACGCAGAAAGAATGATCACCATGAATATCCAGCGATGGGTGGCGAGTTTATGCCTCACGATTCCAGCTCCTTAGCTTTCGCTACGAATTCCGCGATCGAAAAATCCTTCGACCGGCACAGGCCGATCAATTCTTTTCTGGACTGCAGGATCTCGCGGGCTTTCGCGGGAACCCGCGCGGCAATCTCGCGCGGAATGGTTTGCACGCCGTGCAGATCTCCCTGGATCAAATCCCAGGGATGCACGGTGAGCCCGGCAATCTCCACAGTCCCGCCAAAATCAAAGACGTGCGCGTAGGCGTGCGACACCGAAACATTTCCGGCAAACAGGTGCAGGCCGCTCTTGTGCACATCCGTAAGATCGCGGACGCCGCCGTTCGTCACAACCCCCACGCAACCCAGGGCCAGCAGAATGTTTGCGTGCACTTCGCCGATGAAGGCGCCAAGTCCGGGGGTGGAATCCGCGTCCTCGATCACCGCGATTCGAGGCGCCGGGATTTTGAGCAGTGAATTCCACCAATCCCCGTGATCGTAATAGCCACGCCCTTCCATGGGAGGATCGGAAGCGCGTATACGAGCCGTCGCGGCGTAGCCCACCGCGGCCGGCAACTCCGGAAACATACAATGCAGGCGCGAATCGGAAAAACCTCTATTGCGCAGGCGCACCCCAAATGTTTCGATCGCGCTGGCGACCACACAAGTGCTGAGCGTGCGCAGCTCCTCCAAGTACGGAGGCGTCAGTGGTTCTGCGTTCATGAGTACTCCTCTCGGAGCGTGTCCGTGGACCAATCGAAAAAGGGCCGGAGCGTGAAAAAATAATTGGAGGTTTCGGTTTTTCAGAAACGTGCGAGCAGACTACGAGAGGGAGAGCGGGGGAGAGCGATGCTGCAGAGAAACCGTGACGCCGATGGACGGCAGCGCCGGAATCTCTTCCTCCACCATCCTGGCGATCCGCATTTCAGGTTGTGGTGGTATGAATCGGACGATAGGGCGCAGAGGCGTTCGGTCGATTACCACCGGCAAATGGCTGACCTTCATTTTGCTAGAAATATTGATGTAGTGAGCCGGGTTAGACCTGGACAGATACTGACTGTTCTTCGCGAGAGTGGAAAAACCGACGATGGCCAGCAGCAACATAACCACGCCGACCTTCAGATAGACGCGTCGTGCCTGCGCACCTTGGCCGATCTGGTTCGCGGATTGTCGCGCCGTAATCACGATGACTGGCCTGCGTCTACGTCTCTATTGTCGGCAACTGTGGCTTAGAAAGCAAGAACGCAGCCAATTGGATGGCGTTACGATACTTGATGTCTTTTTGCAAGACGAGCGCGAGCGGATTAATGAGCGTGCCGCTTTCTGGATGGAATGACGCAAACAATTAATTGTTCTTCCAGGACGTGCACCATAGACGCGAAACGTCTGTGGGGGAATACGATCCCATGGCCGAAACCCGGCCTCTGCAGAATACTCGTCGGCCTATTTTTCTGGACTCGCAGGCGGCTAGAAGCGATAGTTCACTTCGGTAAATCCGAGCGCGCCATTGCTATTGACGGTATAAATGTTCTTGATCACACCGCCGCCTACGGCGTATCCAAAGTAGAGGCCCAACGAAAGCCCATATTTCCACTTGTAGTCCCCGCTGATGTCATAGAGCGTCGCAAGATAACTGGCGCCATTGGAGGGCCTTCCGTTGAAGCCAAATGTTGTTGGCTGGAACGCACCGCCGCCCGTGTACCACAAATCATTCTTATTGCTCAGCCACAGCCCGTGTATGTCACTGCGCAGCGTGAACGATTTGGTCGGTCTCAGCATTATTTCTTCAAACAGGTCTGTGTTGTTCATTGAGTTGAAGAAGGGAAAACGCGCGTAAACGCGAGGCGTGGGAAGTATCGCGAAGAACGTGCCGTGCGTGTTGTCTGCGGCATTCCCGTCGCCGCTCGAGTAGTCAAACCCGCCACGAATCCAAGGACGCAGCCGACTGGCAAACGCTGGCTGCCAGCCCCCTTCGATCGACGCCGCACCAGCCCGCTGCTTCAGCTCTCCCCAACTCCCGTTCTGCAGCGCGCCCCAGCCCAGCAGGTCAAACGTCCCTGAAGATGAGGTCGGCGCGGACAGAATGAAATGTCCTCCATACGTCCCGATATTGATGCCGCCCAGATCGGTGCTGCGCGCCGCAGCGGAGCGGTTATCCGTCTTCAGCACGCTCCGGTCATCGTTGTAATAGATTCCAAAAACACGCCACTCCGCGCGGCTCTTTCCCAATTCCACCTCGCGCGTCAGCGCCACATAGGTCACGGGCGTCTTAACCCAACCCCAGCCATCTACTTGAAACACGCCGCGCGTCGGTATTGCGCTCACCGCCGTCAAATTCCACGGTCCATTGGCATAGCCAAACTGCACTCCGTCAAAACTTCTCATGACGTCTGAATACCCGAAGTTTCCCAGCAGTCTCTGATTGATTCGGTTGGTTTTCAGCCATGCCAGCGTGGGGTCCTTCGGTTTCACCTCGCCGCCGTCGAAGAATTCGAAGCGCCCGACTCGCAAACTTGCATGCGCTCTTTTGAAGCGGACAAACGCCTCCTTGGGGAAGATCATGGCGGCATTCTTGCTGTTGTCGTTTGCCGCGTAATAGGAGCCTCCCAAACCATATTGGCCGAGCGGAGCCGCATTCACCGCATGATTCGGCAGCCCCAGCAGAATCGGTGCTTCAAACTCAAGATTCCAGTCGAAGTTTGTGTGCTCCTGCGAGAATCCGAAACGCACGACGGTTCCCGAAAAGCCATAGAGATTATTGCCCGTCGTCGGCTCGAACCAATCCCAGGCCTCGTACCTCTCGCGCACGCTGCCGGAAAACGTCACGTTTCCGATTTGGATCGGTTCCGCCGCGGGCTCTTGCGCCTCGATTGCGCCTCCGAACACCAGTAACAACACACAAACGAAAAGTTGTTTCAAGAGATCTCCTCGTGATCTTCTCGGCGTTTTCAGTTTCGTATGCCGAAGTCGTACTGCAGCGCGGCAAGAACGGCCAAAAAACTCCGCCCATTCTAGTGGTCAAGAAAACACGCGCAATAATTGAAAAGTACTACGCAGGAGGGCTCGCTTCGGGCCCGCATTTCTCTCGCCGACATCCGAATTTGCATGGCCTCACCGCGGCCGCGCGGATTCGCCTCACTTGTTCGTCCGCACTGCCACTTTTCCCTGCCTGTACCGCCGCGTTTTCCAAGGCTCCAACGAACCTTGCACCGACGGGTCTGACCGCCAGGATTGACCGAGACCTGGAATCATGAAAAAAGCAAATCCATATAGGAGCGCCCAAGAACCTCTCCAGTACGCGCCTCAAAACTTCATGCGATTCCCGGCATTGTAGTAGGGCACTGCGGGCTCATCGGTGTGATGGGATAGGGGATAGGCTAGAGCGAAACTGCCCTCCTTGCGGCTACGTGAATTCCTTCCGGCGTCGACTTATCGCTAACGATTAATCGTAATTTGGAATCGATTTGACAGGTGGTGAACGCCATGTTCGACTTCGGCTAGCGGAAAGGTTTGGCGGTCGGAACAACCGGGCCCGTTTCCGATTGTTATGAAATCCTGGTTGCAATCTTCGAGGTAAGGAGCGCCGGCCCATATCTGTCGGACGCGTCGATGGGCGTGAGGAACGACCGAAATCTTGAAATTGACTTTGAACTTGTAGCGCCCGCTTCGCCCCCCGCAATGTAGGACGAAGCGGGCATATTCGCGATTCTACGGAATAAAGTAGCGCAGCCCGACATAGATCAGCACCACATGGGCGTTTTTCGGAGCTCCGCTCGGCACCGACCACGGACTGCGCTCCACATACGAATACTGATCGATGAGCTGCAGCTTCCCATAGTTCGGGTTGGACCACAGCGTCGGGATGAACCCAACCGTCGCCTCTTGATACGCGCGGTTGTTCGTGTTCGCCGATCCCGGAAATCCGAAGCCCACGCAAGTAAATCCGGAAACGCCATTGCATTCCGGCGCTGGTGTAGCCGTGGACGCCAGCAAGCCATAATTCCGCTGGAAGTACGCGCCGCTGTAATAGCCGTCCACCAGGAAGTTGGGCTTCATCTGCCATTCAAATCCGGCCACGCCAGATCCGGCATGCACCCCGGAAAGCGTCCCGTCTGGCTTCACGATCACGTCCGGGCCCAGTCCGCCGATATAGCGTCCCACTCCGTCGCCGTAAAACGAATCGGCGATCAAGTGGAATCCGTTGAATAGCTCCAGATTCGCATTCAGCGAAGCGCCGCCGCCGGTAATCGTATCGGTGTCGGCCGGCGTGCTCAAGTTCTCATATACCTTGAAGCTCCGCACCAACCCCGCGGCCTCCAGGTGAAACGCCCGTTCGCGAATTTTCCAATCGAACGCCGTCTTCACCACGAAATCCGGATGCAGGTTCGGCGTCAACGCATTCGACGTGGCGCTGGTAGCGCTGGTGCTTCCGCTACCGTTGTCGAACTGACCAGGGAAAATGCCGGCAGTGCCGCCCGGAAAAACCACAGAGCTGGGCACGAATTGCTGTGGATTTTCCAGCGAAGCGCCCACAGTCCACCAGTCCGTCGCGTGATAGATCACGCGGAACCCAGCCTGCCGCGCGAACACCAATCCCGCCACATAATTGGTATCCAGACGCAGCGTGGCGAAGACGTCAATCGGCGCTGCCGACAGCCCGTAGCGGTTGGGCGTCAGCAGCGACCACGTCTGGCCGCCCACGAACTCCCACTTCTTGTGCGTCACGTCGGCATAAAACAATCGCAAGCGGAATGTGTCGCTGTTGGTGCTCTCCTGCGCGTTCGGCGGTTGATAGCCGTTGAAGTCCGATTCGATGTAGCCGGTGACCGACGTCGAATTCCCAACGTTCGCGTCCACTTTCAACGAAAGTCGTGATGCCTGCGACGTGACCCGAAATTCCGTCAACTGCGATTGCGGCACCGTGTTGTTGAACGGAATGCTGCTAAAGTTTGTGCCCAGCCCTGTTCCAGTACTGGTGCTGCGAAAAACTCCGGTAACGTCCGCAAATCCGCCGGGCGTGAAGTCTGCCGCTCCGATCTTGAACGAAAGCGGATGTTCCACTTGAGTTATGCTCACCTGCTGTTTATCGGGCGCCTGCCCGTCTGGAGGGCGAATCACATGCGCATCCGGCGGTCCTGATGCTGCGGGCGTCGCTGTAGCGGAGCTCGCCGCTGGATTCTCCTTCGCATTGTCGGGTGTCACGTTCAGTGCAGATTCGAGTTTCGCAATGCGGTCCAGCTCTTCGTGAAGCGCTGTTCGCTCGGACTCCAGCTCTTGCGTGTGCTCGATCAACCTTTGCGCCTGCGCCTGCACCGTGTCTTTCAGTTGTCGAAGTTCATTTACCAGCGCCGCATTGCCACCTGACGCGCCGGACGCTCCGCTCGCATCAGTCGCAGCTGTTTTCGATCCATCCATCGTGGAATCTGCCGCGCGGGCGGGCGCTGCCGGGGTGGTCTTGTCGTCGCCATCTCCGGAAAGTGTGCCGCCTGCTGCGCGGGCCAAGGCTGGTCTTGTAAACGTTTGAGAGTTCACAAATGCGAAGAACGCAACGGCAATGACTTTCGTTTTCATTCCTCTGGGTTTCGGCATGGAAGCCTCCTGAGATTTTGGCTTCGCGCCTCCAGTGGACTGGTCGGCCGATCGTAATTCGCTTTCCTCCGCCCCGCGTCGGGGTAGGGACCTGCAATTCTTTGCCGGGGATTTCTCTATTCCTGCTACGTTCCGTTCTTGCGGATTCGCTCCGTCTTGTTCAACTCCACGATCCGCCCGTCATGCACGGTCAGAACTACCGACCCGAAGCGAATCGTCCGCAGCGCCAGCGCGACTTCGTGCAACAACTCCGCCTCGCCCGCAGTCAAATCCTTGTGCCAGTCAATAATGCTTGTCACGCTCATCCCCTTACCTCCCTGCGCCCCCAAGCTCTCGCCCGTCGCGCGAGCAATGAAACGGATTTCCGCGCGTCGAAGCAAAAAAAAACCCACCTGCCAGTACAACTCTGGCGGTGGGATTCAGCTCTGCTGAAATAAGGCCGGCTGTCTAGCTCTGCAGCCTCCCTGCGCCAGAAAACACACGTCCCCGTGCCATACAACATTGAGAACAACACGTGTTTTCTGGAAATGCCCGATTCATGCAAAAAACATACCGGAAATCTAATTCGATTGCAACACGCTAAAATGACTTCTGGGACGTGTTTCCAACCGCGATTCAGACGAAAAAGCCGCCAAAATGGCGAGATTTTTTGCAGTTACTCCAAAGAGGGAAGAGGTACGGTCGCCGAATATGCTCGCCACGTTCGCCGCCGTCTGCAAGATCGCGCTTTCTCTCGACAACGTCGACGAGGGCGTCGGAAGTGATTTTTGCACGTGGCATCACCTTGCATCTCCGGCCTAAATCCGCAAGCCGGTAAATTCCACGGCGCTCGCGAATCCAGTTTCTGGCTTGAACGTGGTAGGCGTGTGTCGTCTCCGCGAACCCCCCGTATGGCTTGCTTGGTCGTAAAGAAGCCCTGTTGTGATTGGGTTATTTCATAAAGCCGTCGCGCGGCATCTTTGCAAGGCCTCAGCATTGCACAATCCCCCAACTTTCTTGGGGGATTGTGCGCCATCGTCCGGCGAGAATGCGAGCGTCAGACTGATAGAATGGTGAGTCATTTAGCTGAAGTAATTTACGATTATTGTGCCCCGTCGAACAGAAGCCAAGAACACGCAATCCCCAACTTTGTTGGGTAACTTAGGTTGCCAGGGGAACTGTATATTCTCCTGCTTGCCCTTCCTGCGGAAAGGCTGCGCCGTTGACCTTGTATTCGCCTTTGTAGTTGCCGTCGCCGTTGACTTTGCCTTTGAATTTCACCCGCCCGCACGCACGCCGCCACTTCCCGCGCACGGATGCCGGTGCTACAATCTGACAGTTAAACGCAGCCGCTGTGTTGTCCGTAACCTCTCGCAGCGAGCGTCAGTGCGGATAAATGGCGGTATGGTGCAGGGGTCAGCACGTCAGGTTCTCAACCTGAAAACCCGGGTTCGATTCCCGGTACCGCTACCAAACTCTCTTCCTTGACTGACGATAGCCGTACTCGCTTCGTCGCGTCGGTCCGCGGCGTCTCGCGCTGACTTTCAATTAATCTCCGAATCCTATTTCGCATTCGCACCATCTGTTATCGTTACCCGATGCCCGAAATCAAAAATTTAGAATGCTCGCGCTGCCATTCCACCGTCTCCGCCGCGATTCCTCAAACTCTCTGCCCGCAATGCAAGGGCTCGCTTTACGTCCGCTATGATTTGCACCCTCTGCGCGGCACCGCAGCGCGCGGCACCATCGCCCGCGAAGCCGCAAGCTCTCCCTGGCCCGGCATGTGGCGCTATCGCTCGGTTCTTCCCGACGCGCGCCCCGTCACTCTCGGTGAAGGCTGGACGCCCATGCTCGGCAGTCGCCGCCATCCCAACGCATTCCTGAAAGACGAAGGCACCAATCCCACCGGCTCATTCAAAGCGCGCGGCCTCGCGCTCGCCGTCACCATGGCCCGTCATTACGGTCTTAAACAACTTGCCATCCCGTCCGCAGGCAACGCCGCCGGCGCCCTCGCCGCCTACGCCGCAGCCGCCGACATCACCGCGCACATCTTCATGCCGCGCGACGTCCCCTTTGCCAATTACGTCGAAGCCATCGCCTACGGCGCAAACGTCACCCTAGTTGACGGCCTCATCTCCGATTGCGGCCGTATCGTCGCCGAACGCAGCAAGTCCGAAGGCTGGTTCGACATTTCCACGCTGAAAGAACCGTTCCGCGTCGAAGGTAAAAAGACCATGGGCTACGAGCTGGTCGAACAACTCGGCTGGGAATATCCCGACGCGGTTTTTTATCCCACCGGGGGCGGTGTTGGCCTGATCGGCATGTGGAAAGCCTTCTCCGAACTCGAAGAACTCGGCTGGGTCAAACCAGGAAAGCGTCCGCGCATGATCGCCGTGCAATCCTCCGGCTGCGCCCCCGTAGCCAAAGCGTTCGACCAGGGCGCGAATGTGAGCGAAATGTGGCCCAACGCCGCCACCTTCGCCTCCGGTCTGCGCGTTCCCAAACCCTACGGCGATTCCATCATGCTGGAAATTTTGCGCGACTCTCGCGGCACCGCCCTCGCCCTCCCCGACGCCGAAATCCTCGCCTCCCTCCAGGATTGGGCAAAAAACGAGGGCCTCTTCCTCTCCCCAGAAGGCGCCGCAGCCACCGCCGCCTATGACCGCCTCCTCGCCTCCGGTTTTCTCCAGCCCAGCGACCGCGTCGTGCTCTTCAACACCGGCGCAGGCCTGAAATACACCGACGTAATAGCCGAAGCCATGCACCTGCAACGCCCCGCGGCTCGAGTCTAACCGTCGCGTCCCGCACGCTTGGTAGCGGCGCACTTCCGAGCGCCATCGCTGGCGCGGCGCCTGGACACAAACGCTTCGCCCCATTGCGTATCCGCAACAACTGCCGCCGCGCCAGTTGCGCCCCCCACTACCCGCGAGTATGCTAGTTTTGTCCTTTGAACAAAGAGCCCACCAGCCCAATGCAACGACCCCTCTTCCGCGTCGCAATTTTCACCGTGCTGGCCCTCTGCGCCTTCCCGCTTGGCGCTTTCACCTCGGCGCCGGCCGCCAATCTCGTCCTCACTACCATGCAACACGAATTGCAACGCGCCACCGCCTCCCTAGCCAAGACCGACCCCGCACCCTACTACATGAGCTACGCTGTAACCGACACCGACGAAACCGCGGTAGCCGCCTCCAACGGCAGCGTCATCTATTCCGCCAGCGTGAACCGCCGCCAGGCAGACGTCATGATGCGCGTAGGCTCGATCGCGCTCGACAACACGCACGGCCAGAGCCGTGCTTCCGGGATCACTTCCGGCTTGCTCCCGCTGAATGATGACACGAACGCCATCGCCCGCATCCTCTGGCAGCTTACCGATCGTGAATACGAGCAAGCCTCCGCCGCATTTCTGAAAGTGAAAACCAGCAACGCGGTGCGCTCCGAAGAGGAGGATAAATCTCCCGATTTCTCCAGCGAAGCTCCGCAGGATCATTTGAATCTGGTTCCCCTGCATCCGCCCTCCGACCAGCAAATCTGGGAAGCCCGCACCAGAAACATTTCCGCCGGCTTCCTGAAATATCCTGAGGTCTATTCCTCCTACGTCACCTTTAATATCTCCGCCGATCGCTCCTACCTGGCCACCAGCGAAGGCAGCGCCCTGATTCGTCCCGGCGCCATCGCGCGCCTGATCATTCAAGCCGAAACCCGCGCCGACGATGGCATGGAATTGATGCGCGTCGAATCCTTTCAGGCCGCAACCGCCGGCCAGCTTCCTTCCGACGCCGAGCTGGCAGCGAAAGTGGACAAGATCGCCGCGGACCTGAAAGCCCTCCGCGCCGCTCCCGCCGCAGATCCTTATGCCGGGCCCGCGATGCTTTCCGGCCGGGCCGCAGCCGTCTTCTTCCACGAAGTTTTGGGCCACCGCCTGGAAGGCCATCGCCAGCGTGACGAGAACGAAGGCCAGACCTTCACCAAAAAAGTAAACCAGCTCGTCCTGCCCGCTTTCTTAAGCGTCGCCGACGATCCCACGCTCAAGGAACTGAATGGTGTGCAACTCGCCGGCCATTACGATTTCGACGACGAAGGTGTTCCCTCTACGCGTGTCGTCGCCGTCGAAAATGGCATCCTCAAAAATTTCCTGATGTCCCGCATGCCCATCAAAAATTTCAGCACATCGAACGGCCACGGTCGCCGCCAGCCCGGTCTGATGCCCACTGGGCGCCAGGGAAATCTGATCGTAACTTCCAGCAACACCGTGAAGGATTCCGAGCTGCGCGAAAAATTCGTAGCCGAAATCAAGAAGCAGGGAAAACCCTACGGCCTCTATTTCGACGACATCCAAGGCGGCTTCACCCTCACCGGTCGCGCCTCACCTCAGGCATTTCAAGTAATTCCCGTGATGGTCTATCGCGTCTACGCCGATGGCCGCCCCGACGAACTGGTCCGCGGCGTGGACATTGTCGGCACGCCGCTGCTCTCGCTGAACAACATCGTCCTCACCGGCGACACACTGCAAGTTTTCAACGGAATCTGCGGCGCCGAATCAGGACAGGTTCCGGTCGCAGCCGCGGCTCCAGAAATGCTCTTCACCGAGATCGAAGTTCAAAAACGCCGCCGCGGCAGTGAGCGCCCGCCGGTTCTGCCGCCGCCAGGACTTGAATCTACCGCTGCCACGCCGCCCGCTAGCGCCGCCAAAGCCGGCCCGCCCGGAGCGAAGCCATGAGTGCTCGCGCCAGAGCTCGCATCAGCGCATGTAGCGCAACATTGCAGCGCGGCTCCTTGCTCGCCTTTCCATTCCTGCTGGCGTTTTTTCTCCTCGGCGCGATTTCCAGCGGGGCGCAAACGCAGCAAAAATCTTCTTCCGCCACTCCAGCAACCGCTTCCCCGGCGGCAGTGCCATCCGACCCATTGCTAAAAGCCCTGCGTGAAGAGCTCGATCGCAACAAATCCCAGCTCAAAATGGACAATGTCCCCGCGCCCTATTACATCGAATATCGCCTCTCCGACCTGGACGAGTACTCCGCCGAAGCTGCCTTCGGCGCTCTGCGTCAGGACCAACGGGTCCACGGCCGCACCCTGCGCGTCGTTGTCCGCGTCGGGGATTACAAACAGGACAGCTACTACGGCCCCGGCACCGGCATGGTCACTTTTGCTCCGCGCGATGACGACTCCATCGCCCTGCGCCGCGAATTGTGGCTCGCCACGGATCGCGCCTACAAAATTGCCAATGAAGCCCTGGCAAATAAAAGGGCTGTCCTCAGCCAATATAGTGCCGACCAGCCTTTCGATGATTTTGCCCGCGCCCCCGCGCTGGAATCCTACGGCCCATTCGTCAAACTCGATTTCTCACCCGCTCCCTGGAAGGAAACTCTGGAGAAAGTCACCAATCTCTACCGCAGCGACGCGAAAATCCAGTCTCTCTCTGCATACGTGCGCTTTCGCGCCGTGAACGATTATTTCGTGAATACCGAAGGCACCAGCACGCGCCAGGGTTACGCGGTTTATTCCCTGAATCTTTCCGCGGAAACGCAAGCAGAAGACGGTATGGAACTCGGCCGCTCGCCTTTCTACGTTGGCGCCACCGCTGAAGAATTGCCCACGCAGCAGAAGCTGCTCGCCGAAGCCACCCAGATGCTCCAGACCCTGAAAGATCTCCGCGAAGCTCCCATGGTCGAAGAAGATTATCGCGGCCCCATTCTTTTCTCGAACGACGCCGCCAGCGACATCCTGGACGGCATGATCGGCGCCAATATTCTCGGCATTCGTCCCAAGCCTGGCGATTCGGCGCGCACCACCGGAGAATTTTCCTCGAATTACAAAGGCCGCGTCCTTCCCACCTTCTTGTCCGTGGTGGACGACCCGACCATGAAATCATTTGAAGGCAAGTCGCTGATCGGCAGCTACCAGATTGACGAAGAAGGCGTCCGCGTTGCCCCGCTTCCGGTAATCAAAGACGGCATCCTCGTCCAATATCTGCTCGGCCGCGTGCCCATTCGCGATTTTGCCGATTCCAATGGCCACGGCCGCGCCGCTCCCGGCCAGTCGCCCTCGCCCAACATCGGCAACCTGATCCTGCAGCCGAAAGAATCCAGCTCGCCCGAAGAGCTCAAGAAAAAATTAATCGAGATGTGCAAACAGGAAGGCAAACCCTACGGCTACTACGCGGAAACTCTGGTCGGCTACAACCCGCGCCTGCTCTATCGCATTTACGTAAGCGACGGCCACCAGGAACTGGTTCGCGGTGCCGTCTTCAACGAACTGGATACGCGTACGCTGCGCAGTAATCTGGTAGCCGCCGGCAACGACCCGCTGGTCAGCAACCGCGAAGGTGCAGTCCCCACGACCGTAATCAGCCCCTCAATCCTGTTCGACGAACTAGAAGTTAAACGCACCGACTCAAAAAACGCCAAGCTCCCCGAATACCCCCCGCCCAACATCACCGCGCATTAATCGTGTCGAGCTTTTGACCCGACGATGCGAGGGGCATCGGCATCCGCAGCTCGGCGCCTTTGCCTCATGCCGGCCGAAGGATCTCTGCCGTCTTTCGCTGCGCCCGGCGCGTCTCGGCGGTAATCGGCTGCCGTTGCCGCCGCGTCGCCCGCGCCTTTAACTAGCGCTTTGGCAGCTCCCACCGCACCCCAATCCTCGCCGCAATCGGCAATCCCAACTGCAAGACCGGCGTCGCGGCCGTGTAATACGTCGCGTTAAACAAATTCTCCGCCGCCCCGTAAACCTCCACTCCCGCTCCAATCCTGCGCGAAATCATCGCATCCAGAACAAAAAAACTCCCCAGCGGAAATTGGTTCTGATCATCATCAAACGAATTCCCGATCGCCCTCCCCGTGACCGCCAAGGTAAAAATCCGCGGGTTCGAATACCGCGCCTGAAACGTAAACGAATTGTGCGGCACCTGCGCCACCCACAATCCCACGAGCGCGGTATTCGCCGGAAAAGAACTCACCTTCGAATCCACGAACTGGTACCCGCAGGAAATCGTGAAATCCCGCACGATGCTCGCCGTTACGCCCAGCTCCACTCCCGGCGCATTAATCCGTCCCAGATTTTCCCGTTGCCGGGTAATCAAAGTCGGCGTCGAACTTAGCGTCACGTTCGCCACCGGATCCACAATCTGGTTGTAAAAAACCGTCGCGTGCGCCTGCAACTTCGCGTTCAATCCCGTCAGCGCCACTCCCGCATCGCCCCCGGTCAAATGTTCCGCGATCAGGCTCGGATTATCCTCGGTCACCGTGTTCCCCTGACGGAAGGAACGGTACAGCTCATTCAAAGTCGGCGCGCGAAACGCCCGGTACAGCGAAGCATTCCACGACACATGCGCATTGGCCTGGTTCCGCAGCGTCAGTCGCGGGCTGAAAGCATTCTGCGAACGGTCCGGAAAAATCGTATCGCTCGGCGTGCCCGGAGGCGCCACCGGCTCGCGCAAAGTCGCCGCGTCGAAATTGCTCCAATGATCCACCCGCGCGCTGGCAGAAAGAAACCACCGCGGCGCAATCTGAATCAGATCCTCGCCGAAAATCCCCACCGTCCGCTGCCGCCCGCCCGAAGAAAGATCCGTGGTGGCGCCGGAAAGCAAAACCTCATGGCTCGCCCCAATTTCTTCGTGGTAATCAAATCCCGCGACCAAAGTCTGCCGCTTTCCCGCTTGTCGCGACCACACCGCCGAACCGCCCACTCCCTGCGACGGCACCGTCTGCAAATCCGTCAACGTCTCGCTGTTGCGATCGCTCGCCACCGCGGAAAATGTCTGCTGATAAGTCTGCGCGTCCGCGTAAAACCGCAGCGTCAAAGCCCCGAAAGCACCCAGCTGCAGATTCGCTCCGAGCGCTCCCTGTCCGAGCTTGGTATCGTTCCGCTGCAGCGGCGTGCCGTTCCCGCGTGTTTCGTCCAGATACCATCCGCGCGCGAAAATCTCGCTCTGCTCGCCGATTTTTCGCCCCACCATCAAATCCGCAGTCCCGTCCCGCGACCCCGCGCGCACGTCGACCGATCCCCGCTCCGCTTCCGGCGTCAAAATGTACCCATCGGTATTAAAAACTCCGCCCGCAATACTCGATTCCCATTTTCCTTTTTGTCCCCCCGCCCACAACGAAAGGTCCGGCGTATTCTGATTCCCATAAGATGTATCCAGCGCGATGCCACCCGGCTGCGTCGGTCGCGACACAAACTGCACCACGCCACCCAACGCATCGCTCCCATATAAACTCGATCCGCCCTCCTGCGAAATCTCCACATCCGAAATCGCTTCGGCCGGCACGCGATCCCAGTACACCCACCCGCCGAACGGATCATTCAGCGGGATGCCATCTTCCAGCACCAGCGCGCGGCTCGCTCCATTGGCTCCTAACCCGCGCAACGAAACTCCCTGCGTCGTCGGATTCGCCGTGCGGCTGCTCGACCGCCGGTACAAGCTGAACCCTGGAACCTGCCGCAGATCATCATCCAGCTGGAGCGCCGGCGTATCCTGCAAATCCTCGCGCGTCAACTGCACATCGCTCACCGGCACATCGCTCACCAGAGTCGCCGCCCGGTACGCCGTCACCTGCACCTGCTGGTTTATCGCAGCCGGCGCCAGCACAATCTGGACGCGCACCACCGCTTGCTCGCCCGCTCGGGTCCATGCCTGCTCAATTTTCTGAAACCCCTTCGCGCTCACCACAAGCGTGCCCGCCGCCCCCGGAACATTCTCAAACGCAAACGCCCCGGCGGAATCGGTGACCGTAGAAGCCAAAAACGAGCCCGCATGCACCTCCACCTGCGCGCCCGGCACCGCAGCTCCGCTCGAATCCCGCACCACGCCCTCCACAGGCGCGCCGGCGCCAGCCGTCTGCGCGCTGCGAACGGGCGCCGCGAGCCAAATCAGCGCGACAAAACCCATCGCGCACGCGACGCACGCCCGCACACTCTTCCGCGCCCTGAGTCTCCCGAACAAAGCCGCCTGCCTCGACGCGCGTCGACGCCGCGTCATCCGCGCGTATCATATCCCAGCCCACAAACCGTAAATCATCGAAGAACGCTGCGCGTGCGGAAGTCCAACCCGCGCCGCGGGTATGCTATCGTGTTCTACGCTTCGTTCTGCTTCATTCCAGGAGGGATTGGCATGGGTACGGCGGCTCAGCGTCGCAGTGATCGTGTCTCGCTGACTTTATTGCTGGAAGCTTCCGGCAGGGATAGCAACGACCAGGACTTCGCGCAGTCCGCACGCACCATGCAAATTAATCGCACCGGCGCGGTCATCCTGCTCGACCGCGATCTCCCTGCCGATTCGCACATTCTGATCCGCCGCCTGGCCCCGACGGAAAAGCACCGCCAAAGTCATGTGCGCATCGTCGGCCAATTCGGTCGTCAAAAAGAAGGCTACGTCTACGGCGTGGAAATTCTCGAGCCCGAAAATGACGTCTGGGCTATCGAATTTCCGCACATCGCCGAATCCCAGGAAGCTGTGGCGCGCATGTTGCTTGAATGCACTTATTGCCGCTCCCGCGAAGTCGTTTACCTCAACGAGCTCGAACTGCGCGGCTTCGAGGGCACCCGTGGTATCGCGCGCTATTGCAAGACCTGCAGCGTCCCCAGCATCTGGTCGCAAGCGCCTCACGAAAGCGAAAAAAAACTCGCCACACGCGCAGCTCGCGGCCGTATCGCGCAAACTCCCGCGGAAATTCCGCCGGGTGGCGATCAGCGTGGACGCCAGCGCCTGCGCATGAAGACTCGGCTCACCGCCTGCATTCGCCAGGCCAATGCCGACGATGAGCTCGGTGTTTGTGAGGACATCTCGCCGGTGGGGATGTGTTTCCGCAGCAAACGCCGCTATGAAGCGCAGGAAACGATTGACGTAGCCGTCCCTTACACGCCCGAAGTAGCCAACATCTTCATCCCAGCCCGCGTGGTCTACTGCGAAGAGCTGCCCAAAGCGGGCCTGTTCCGTCACGGCGTCGAATACCGACGCCCCGAATCCGCGAAAGAATAATTTCCGCCGGCCGTCGTCGTTGCTGTGGTAGCGGCAATTAGCTTCTAGCCGAAGCAATTTGCGCGACAGTAAGGCGCCAGGTTTCGCCGATCGAGAGAATCCCGTGTCATCCCGAACCGCAGTTGGGCGCTTTTTCTTTCCCGTCCCGCGATTGCGGGACGCAGCGAGGGACCTGCTTTTTGCGAATCACCCTGGTTTCACACAGCGTCGGATCCTAATGGACCGCCACCGGCGCCCGCTCCCCCGTCCTTCTCTGCAAATACTGCATCGCAATATTCAAATGCACGTTCCCGGCCGGAGTCTCAAAACAAAGTATCGTCGCTTCCGAATCCTGTCCCGCCTTCTCGCACTGTTCCTGCGTCAAAACTTCCGGCGGCAGCACCTTGAAATGAAATCCCGCATCGTTCAATTGCGTCACCGCATTCCCAATCACCATGTTCGCCAGTTCGCAAACCGTCTCGGTAACAATCGTCGCCGCAGGATCCACCTCGCTGCCCGCCAGAAAACTCGCCACCTGCGCCGCCGCTCCCGGCTCCATATCCAAGATCACGCGCCCTTCAATCTGTCCCTTGAAACTCACAGCCGCTGCGGTCCCTCGGCGCCGGTAGCCTTCCTCCTCCATCGTCAAATCCACAATCTTTGCAGGCGCCTTCATCATCTCCGCCAGCACCGCGTCCAGCGAGCCGATAAACGGCTGGATCAGGTCCATCCTCATCGCGAGCTCTCCTCGGCGGCGCCCACCGCAGCCGTCACGCCGTCATCATTGAGCACGTAGCGGATAATTTCGTACAGCGCATCGGGCTTCACCGGTTTCTGCACGAAATGCCGCGCGCCCTTCTGCAGCGCCGCCAGAATATTGTCCTGGTAGCCCACCGAAGAAACCATAATGATCCGCGCGTCCGCATGCTCCTGCACGATCCGTTCCACCGCCTCGATGCCTTCCATCTGCGGCATGGTGATGTCCATCAGCACGATGTCCGGCCGCGTGCGCGCGTACTCTGTGATCGCCGTGCATCCGTCGCCGGCTTCTCCCACCACGTGCCCGCCGAACGATTCCACCATTTTCGCCAGGCTCTTCCGCGCGAACACAGAATCGTCCACGATCAAGTATTTCACCGCCTGATGGTCATTCTTTCGCGTCAATGCTTCGAACTGTTTCATCACGATCTCCTTCGTAGTCCCGATTCAGTGGTGAGAATGTCTAGGGCCGAATCCTGAGTCGCTTGCTCGCCGAGCGGCCGCTCCGCTACGCATTTCGCCTGCAAATAACTGGAAAGGCTCGAAAGCGATACTACCCGCCCCGCAAATCCGCGCTCGATCGCCGACCGCGGCATGGAGTCCACGATGCACGTATCCGGGCTTTGCGCGATGGTCATTCCGCCCGCCGCCTGAATCGCGCCCAGGCCTTCGGCGCCGTCGTCGCCCATCCCGGTCATCAACACGCCGATGGCGCTGCTGCCGAATTCCTGCGCCACGGAATGGAACAGCACGTTCGCCGACGGCCTGTGCCCATTGACGCGCGGCTGATCCACCAAGATCGCCACATTCCCGTGCTCCATGCGCCGCACCTTGAGGTGCCGGTTGCCAGGACAAATCAGCGCCCGTCCCGCCAGCAGCAAATCTCCCGATTGCGCTTCCTTCACTTCAATCGCCGAGCATTCATCCAATCGCCGCGCGAACATTTCTGTAAAACCTTCCGGCATATGCTGCACCACCAAAATGCATCCGGGAAATTCCGGCGGCAGCTGCGAAAACAAATACTGCAGCGCGTTCGGCCCGCCGGTCGAAATCCCGATCGCCACAATCCGCGTCGGCCAATTCGGCATCGCAGTCCGCCGCTGCTCCTTCTGCTTCAGCGGCGGGACCGTAATAATCATTTTCGGCGCGCCCGAACCCGCGGCCACTTTGATCTTCAGCGCCAACTCCGCCGCGATCTGGTCCAGCCGCCCCGAAGCCGCTTCGGGCGGTTTCGTCACGAAATCAAATGCACCCAGCGCCAGAGCTTTCAAAGTCACCGAAGCGCCGCGTTCGGTCTGCGCGCTCACCAAAATCACCGGCACGCGGTGCTTGCGCGTGATCTGGCGCAGCATTTCCAGCCCATCCATGCGTGGCATGTCCAGATCGAGGGTCACCACGTGCGGCTTCAGCTCGTCCAATTTCCGCAATCCCACCTCGCCGTCCATCGCCGTGCCCACGACTTCAATCGATGGGTCCCGCTGCAGCACCTGCGGAATCAATTTCCGCATCAGCGCCGAATCATCCACCACCAGAACGCGGATCTTTTCGCTCATGCCGTCGCTCCCACAGGCTGAATCCGCGCCAGATGTGACACCACGGCAGGAATGTTCAGTATGAGAACGATTGTCCCGTCGCCTAGAATCGAAGCGCCACTCACCAACGGAGAAGTGACCAATTGGTCCTCCAACGCCTTGATGACCAGTTCTTCTTCACCCATCAGCTTATCCACCGCCAGTCCAAACCGCCGGCTCCCCGCTCCGATCACCACCACGAAAACTCTTTTCGACCGCTGCGACGACTGCAAAGATTCCAGGCGATCCAGCCGTACCAGCGTCAAAACCTGCTGGCGAAGCTGAAACACTTCGTGCTCGTCCACGCGATGAATCTCCTCTTCGTTGATCCGCGTAATCTCCACCACCGAAGAGATCGGCACCGCGTACAGCCGCCCCGCCACGTGAAATAGCAGCGCCTGAATGCTCGCGAGGGTCAACGGCACGATCAATCGGAACGTCGTGCCCTTGCCACTCTCGGTTTCAATTTCGATCGAGCCTTTCAGGTTATCCAGCGCCGACTTCACCACGTCCAATCCCACTCCGCGTCCCGAGATTTCCGTCACGTTTTCCACCGTGCTGAATCCGGGCGTGAATATCAAATGATTGATTTCCGCTTCGTTCATCCGCGACGTTTCCGTCGCGCTCATCAGGCCCCGCTCGATCGCTCGTCGTATCACTTTTTCACGATCGATGCCGCGGCCATTGTCGGAAACCTCGATCACCACTTGATCGCCTTCATGGTAGGCATCGAGTCGCACCGTGCCATGCGCCGGTTTTCCGGCCGCTGCGCGTTCGCTCGCTGTTTCGATGCCATGATCCGCCGCGTTGCGGATCAAGTGCGCCAGCGGCTCGGCCAGCGCGTCCAGAATGCTCTTATCCAAGTCCGTGTTCTGGCCCGCGATCTCCAGCGTGATTTCCTTATTCAGGTGCTTGCCCACGTCGCGCACCACCCGCGGAAATCTTCGGAACAGTTGCTCCACCGGCACCATGCGAATCTTCATCACCGATTTCTGCAGCTCGTTCAGAATCCGCGATTGAAAGGCCAGCGCATCCGAAAACTTTCCGCGCAACGCATCCTTGGCAAAGCGCCGCTCGAATTCGGCAATCGTGCGCTGCAGCATGGACTTCCCAATAATCAGCTCGCCCACCAGATTCATCACCGTGTCAATCCGTCCGGCGTCCACGCGCAGCGTGTTCTCCGCCACCGCATGTGCCAATCCCGTGGGCGCGCTCGACGATTGCGCCTCATCCTCGTCATCCAACTCGCCGGCGTCCGCGGATTCGCCCGCTACGCTCGCCGAAACCGCCGCCGCTTCCGATTCCACCAGAATGTCCAGCACGTCGCGCGGCCCCGTCTCCATCAGGGGGATGCGATTCACAGAAATCTGCGCCACCATCGAAGGCACCTGACAGCGCTTGCGAATCCAGTCGGCCGGCTTGGTGCTGGCCAGGGCCGCTTCCAGCAGCCCGCCGCTCACCACCTCGCTGCCGTTCTCAGGACGCAGCGCCAGAATTTTTCCCGCGCGCTCCAGCGCCTTCTTGGCAAGCTCGTAAGCCGCCGCCGGCAGCACCGCTTCGCCCGCCAAATGCATCGCCACCTGATAAACCGTCTCGCCGCGCCGGAACGATTCCGCAATCAGCAAGCGCTCATATTCGGTCCAACGAAAAGTCGCCGCTGCTTGTTCGAGCGGTTTTTCACTCCGCGACGTCGCGGACTTGTGCAGCAGCCTCTGCACGTATTCGCGCAAAGCCCCGCCATCGGGCGGCTGCAGATTGCTGCGATACGCCGCCAGCATGTCGCGGAACGTGTCGGCCGCGGTCAGCACCACCTCGGCAATCAACCCCGCATGTTCCTTTACCAGCTCGGGCGTCAAAACGTCTTCCAGCTCATGCGCCAGCTCGCTCAGCTCGCGATATCCGCAAGCCGCGGAATCTCCTTTCAGAGTGTGCACGGCTCTGCGCACGCTGCGCAGGCTTTCCTTGTCGCTGGGATGCTCCTCCAGCGCCAGCCCCGCGTCATTCATCGCCTGCAGAATTTCCTCCGCGCTCTCGAAAAACAGATCGCGAAGCTCCGAGGCTCGATCGTCGGGCGAATAGGTCACTGCGGTCCCTCGATTCGCTGATATACCGTCGCGTTGTTCTGATGAATCATGTGGAATCTCTTCGTCAGCCCGAACAAGCTTTCCGCGTGCCCCACAAACAAGTAACCTTCCGGGTTCAAGCAGCGATGGAATTTATCAATCAGCCGCTTTTGCTCTGCTTCATCGAAATAAATCATTACGTTGCGGCAGAAAATCGCGTCATTGCGCTGCGGCAGGTATTCCGTCTTTAAATTGTGGAAGTCAAACTGCACCAGATTCTTCAGCGCCGCCTTCACCGCATACTTATCGCCCACTTTGTCGAAGTAACGCAGCCGGCAGGTGTAGTCCACCGTCTCCATCTGCGTTTCGGTGTAGATCCCCTGTTGCGCCGCGAGCAATGCCGAATAACTGATGTCCGACGCCACAATCTCCACTTTCCAGGGCGGAGGAATCAGCGGCTTGGGCGTGGGCATCTCAAAAGGCAGCGGATTCCGCAGGTAGTAATAAGCCAGCGCATCGCAAATCAAAATCGCCAGCGTGTAAGGCTCTTGTCCCGTCGAACAACCCGCGCTCCATATCCGCAAAGACCAATCGCGCCGCTCCTGCTTGCGCCGCAAAAGCTCTTCCAGCACGTGTTTCTGAAATAATTCCAACTGCGGACGAATCCGAAAAAAGCTCGTCTCGTTCACCGTCAGGTTTTCCAGCAACGCCACTAGTTCTTGCTTGCCTTCGCGGCTCGTCAGCAAGCGGTAGTAGGTATAGAACGAATCCATCTGGCAGGCTTTCAGCCGGCGTTGTAGCCGGTCGCGCAGAAAATGCGTGCGTCGTTCATCGAAATACATGCCGCATTCCTGATACACCAGCGTCTGCAGGAGCTTCAATTCGGGTTCAGTGAGCGGAACCTGCGCTGTGAGTGTGGACATTCGCTCCTCGTAGTTTTCTTTGCCGCGCCCGGTTCGCTGGCGCCAGCGGCCAACCCTAGACGCGTGCCAGATTGTCGCTGGACAGCACTGCGGCGGATTCAGCCGCGTCTTCCAACCGGCGCAGCTCTCCGCGTTGCAGAATCTTGCTCAGGTCCAGCATCATCACCAGCCGTCCGCGCAGTTTCCCCACCCCGGTGATGTAATTCAACTCGCCTTCCTGAAACACCGAGTGCGGCGCTTCAATGTCCGAGGGCGGGATTTTTATTACTTCCGAAGCCGAATTCACGATCAATCCGATCGACCGGCTTTCCAGCTCCACCACCACAATCCTGTTTCTCTTGCTGGACTCAATCACTTTCTCGCCCAACCGTTTGCGCAGGTCCACCACCGGAATAATCCGCCCGCGCAGATTGATCACGCCCTCGATATAATCCGGCGCGTTCGGCACCGAGGTAATTTCCGGCACGCGCACGATTTCCCGCACCATCGCGATCGGCAATCCAAAAGTCTCCCGCCCGATCCGGAATCCTACGATTTGGATGTCTTTGTCCATGTTGTCTGTGAACGCGCGCTAGGAACGCGAAACTTCGGCATATTCGGCCGGAGCATGCCGTTCGTTTTCGCTCGAACCGCCGCCGAACGCGCCGCCCGGAGCTTGGCGACGTCCGAATTGCCGGCGTCCCTCGGCGAAGCCCTCGTCCAGCACAAAGCGGTCCATGGATTCCAGCAGCACGCGCGAAAGTTTGGACATCTGCTCGGCAGCCGCAGCCAGTTCCGTTGAACTGGAAGTGGACTGCTGCACCAGTTCCCGCATTTTCTCCATCGCGCGCACCACAGCCTGCGAACCGGAAGCCTGCTCTTCCACCGACGAATTAATTTCCTGCGTAATCTCGGTCAGCCGGTTCGTAGCCTTGGCAATCTGCGAAGACCCGCTGGATTGTTCCGTGGTAGCCGCGCCAATCTCTTGCGAGAACTTGTAAACCTCGGACACCACATCGGAAATCTTCTCCAGGGCGAAACTCAGGTCCTTATTCAGCAGCAACCCTTCCTGCACCATGGTCGTGCTCTTTTCCATGTTGTCCACGGCTTCGCGTGCTTCCTTCTGAATGCCCTGAATCAGTTCCGAAATTTCCTTGGTGGACTGCGTGGATTTTTCTGCCAGTTTGCGCACTTCCTCGGCAACCACCGCAAAACCCAGTCCGTGCTCGCCCGCACGCGCCGCTTCAATCGCCGCGTTCAAAGCCAGCAGGTTGGTCTGCTCCGCCAGATCATCAATCACTTCGATGATCTTGCCGATGTCGTCCGCGCGCCGTCCCAGCACATCAATAATTTCAGCCGAAGACTGAATCGCGTGGCTCGTCCGGTTCAATCCCTCGGTGGCCTTGTTCATCGTCACCATGCCGGTTTGGACTTCCTCGCGCGAACGGTGCGATATGTCCACCAGCAACTTGGCGGTATCTGCCACCCGCTCGATCGAAGTCACCATCTGGTCAATCGAAGCCGAAGTTTCCGCCACGCTCGATGCCTGCACCTGCGTGTTCTTCACCACGTTCTGCACGTTGATGCTCATCTCGTGCATCGTGCTCGTCACTTCGTCAATCGCAGACGCAGCCTGCACGCTCACCTTCGCCGATTCATCCGAAGCGCTGGCCATTTGCCCCGACCCGCTCGCCACCTGCGCCGCGCTGTCCCGAACTTGCCGTACCAGGTCCCGCAATCCGCGCGTCATCTGCGCAAACGCCTTCGCCATGGTGTCCTGCTGCGAACGCGGTTGCACCGTCACCGACAGCTGCCCTTCCGCAATCGCCGCCGATACCGCAGCCATGTCCTTCAAATGCACAATCATCTTGTTGAAGTTTTCCGCCAGCACGCCCACTTCATCGTCGCGATGCGTATCGATCGTCTGCTCCAGGTCACCTGTCTCCGCAATGCGCCGCGCCACTTCGATCAGATGGTAGATCGGTTCCTTGATGGACTTCGCCGTGTAGAAAGCGATCAGCAACCCCAGCAGCACCGCCAGCAGCGTCCCTGCGGTGGTGATGCCCGTGCTCCACGTCGTAGCTGCTTGTGCCGAACTGTTCGAATCGTCCAGCGATTTGTGCACGCTGTTATCGGCCTGGTCCAGCATCGCCGTGGACTTGTTTACCCAGGAAGCCGGGTCATGCTGCAGGTAATAAATCTGCAAATCGGAAACCGTGGCGTCCCCGGCGTCCACCTGATGCCTTTTCGCGATCATCGGTTTCGCGAAATTTTCTGCCCAGCTCGCCTCCGCGTCTCCCACCTGCGCCAAAGCAGCGCGCAGCCCGGTATCGAGTGACTTCGCTTGCGCGTCTTTCAGCAGCGCCAGCAAATCTCCCACGCCCTTGTTCGTCTTGTCCTCATCGCGCAGATCGCCGCTAAGCAAGTAATTGCTCAGGTACAAGCGGTTTTCCATCATCTGAAAGCGCGCATCATCGATCGATTGCTTCGCAGCCAGCGTGGCCTTCGCCGTGTCCTGCGCGCTGTACTCGCGGCGCACCGTGATCACATTGATGACGAACAAAGCCAGCATGATCGCCAGAATCGCGCCAAACCCGTAATAGAGTTTCTTCCCGATTGTCATGAGAAATGCCTCCGCTCCCCGCCCATCAACGCAGCAACAAATCCCCCGTCACACGCCTCAGTTGTGCCCCGAGAAATCAAATTCCACCACTTCCACCGATTCTTTCGCCGCCGCCTCAAATCGCCATTTCTTCAAAGCGTCCTGTGCGGCGCCCACCAGCAAAGGGCTTCCCCCGATCACTTTCGTATTGGTCACTTTCCCATCGGCGGAAATTGTCGCTTCGATTTTCACTTTCCCGCTCGCGTTCATCTGCCGCGCCAGTTCCGGATAGTCCGGCAACGTCTTGGTCTTCACTTTTCGCTTCGCGCTTTCCGCCGAATTCTCCTGCGCGTTTGTGCGCGGTGCCGCTAGCATCGATCCCCCCAGGATGACCGCCAAACCCAATCCAAGCAGCCGTTTCTTGCCGAACATGCGTGCGCCTCCTCCATCGAGGGAAAGGTCCCGCATCGGAAATTGCAAGGAGGATGCCATCGGGAACGTGTTCTCACGTCAGGTTGAAAATTCGCCAACCCGCCTCGTAGAACCATGACCAGGAAGCACTTACGGACAAGTCGGCCTGCGCTATACGCAACGCTCTCGCCGCCCATTCGTCTCAAGTGCCCGCTGCAACCCTCCCCTGCGTCTCACCTTGCGACACAACGAGATTGCTCAATAAGGCAACTGCCGCCGCCGGTTCGCTTGACTCAAATTGAGAACACGCCGTAACGTCATCCTCAGTATAGGCGTAGCGCGCGCAGTGCCCCCTGGACCTCGATGCGTGCACTAAAAAGAAGTCGCGATGTCTCACCTCGTCTCAGTGGCTCCTTCGAGAGCCTGCTGGCGCAGTTCTCCGCCACCACGCTGGAGCTAAATCCTTCCCTCGGTGCCGCGGAATTCTCACGCCGTCTCACCGCACGCGCTGCCGAAATGCTGGGAGCGCGCGCCGCAGTCCTGGCCACCGCCCGCGATGCCGAATGGGAAATCGCAGCGCTCAGCGGGCCCGCGCATCGTTGGGATCCGATGACGCAGCATCACCTGGCCGGTGTTCTCGCCGAACAAGCCAGCGTCCCCGGCGAGAAATTGCGCGCAGGCCCCGCTGCATTGTTGTTAGGTCGCGGTCTTGCCGATACTCTGGTGTGGGAGGAACTGGTTCTCGTGCGCCTCTCCGGCAGTCAAGGCGAATTGCTCGGCGTGCTCTGCCTGGTCGATGTTGCGCGCGAACTATCCGCCACCGAACGCCAACTCCTGGAAGCTCTGGCAGGTCACGCAGCCATGGCACTGGAAAATGTCCGGCTTTTCTCGCGCGTGGAACAATCGCGCAAGCAGTGGGTCGAAGATTTCGATGCCATCTCCGACTTCATCGTCGTCCATGACGCAGGAAATCGCGTTCTGCGCCTCAATCGCGCCCTCGCCGAAGCGCTTGGCCTCCGCCCCACCGAAGCCATCGGCTACGAAATTGACCGCCTGGAAATCCTCGATGCGCCACCCAGGGAAGGACACTGCCCCTTCTGCCGTAATCCGAGCCTCGCGCACGAGGAATTCATCCACGAAGCCGCCGCGCGCACCTTTTTAATTTCCGCCTCGCGCATTCACAACGCCCAAGGCAACGACTGGCGCACCATTCACGTAATGAAAGACATCACCGACCGCCGCATCGCCGAACGCCGCTATCGTCGCGAGCGCGATTTCAACAAGAACATTCTCAACAACACCCAAAGCATGATCCTGGTCCTCGATACCGCCGGCCTGGTCAGTTACGCCAACCGTCGCTGCTTCGAAGCCGGCTATCGCGAACAGGATTTGCTCGGACAAGCTCTGGTCGGAATGGTTCCGCCCGCGCGCCGTCCTCTGCTCGCCGAAGCTCTGGAACGCACCCTGCAAGGCGCCGCGCTTGATAATCTGGAGATCCCGCTCTTCCGCGGCAGTGGCACCCCCGGACAATTTTCCATCAGCCTCAGTCCCATGCGCGACGAGCAAGGCGAGATCAACAGCGTGGTAGTCGTCATGACCGACATCACCGACGCCGCCAGCCTCCAGGCCAAGCTCATGCACACCGAAAAAATGGCCGCGCTCGGTCAATTAGTCTCCGGTGTAGCCCACGAAGTAAATAATCCGCTGGCCGCCATCGTTGGCTTCACCGATCTCCTGCTGGAAAATCCCGCCGTCCCCGCCGACGCCAAAGAAGAGCTGCAAGTAATCCTGCAGGAAGCCCAGCGCACCCGCGTGATTGTGCAGAACCTGTTGAGCTTCGCGCGCCAGATGCCCGCGCAACGCGAACCTGCGCAAATTAATTCCATCCTGCGCCAAACCATCAAACTCCGCGCCTACGACCTGGAAAACCACGGCGTCGAGCTAACAGAAAAATATGCCGCCGAACTTCCCATGGTCATCGGCGACCCGCACCAACTGCAGCAGGTTTTCCTGAATATTCTGAACAACGCCTACGACGCCGTGCAGGAAACTCGGCGCACTGGAAAAATCGAAGTCCAGACCATCCATCGCTCCGACAAAATCGAAATCGTCTTCTGCGACAACGGTCCCGGCATCTCCCAAATCGACCGCATCTTCGATCCTTTTTTCACCACCAAAGAGGTCGGCAAAGGCACCGGCCTCGGCCTCAGCATTTGTTACGGCATCATCCAGGCCCATCGCGGTGAAATCGTCGCCAGAAATAACCCCGATGGTGACGGCTCCACATTTATTGTGCGTTTGCCTATCGCCGAAAAAGCCGCGGAAATGCAAGCCGCAAGGGCTGCCGAATGACCGCTACTGCCGCGCCCATGCAAGGCACGCGCTCACACATCCTCGTCATCGAAGACGAGCCGTCGGTTGCCGCCTTTCTCCGCGCCGCGCTCGAACGCCACGGCTACGAAGTGACCTCATCTTCCTCCGCGGTCGAGGGCCTCCGCCTCCTCGCCCTGCACGATTTCCGCGGCGTCATCTCCGATTTCCGCACTCCCGGCGGCATCACCGGCTCGGACGTTCACGATTGGCTGCAGCGTCACCGGCCGGAAATGGCTACGCGCATCATCTTTATCACAGGCGATACCGCCAGCGATGAGACCATCGCGCTGCTGGCTCTTGCCGGCACTCCCTGCGTCGAAAAACCCTTCCGCGTTCAGCAACTCATAGACGCGGTCGAAAAGACAATTGGAAAACCATGACCGAAGAACTGAAACTTCGCTTCTTGATTGTGGACGATGAGCAAAGCATTCGCCGCTTGTGCATCACCGTGGGCCAAGGCCTCGGTTATCTATGCGCCGAAGCCGAGACCGCCGAAGCAGCCCTGGAATCCCTGGAAACCAGCCCGCCCGATCTGGTCGTCACCGACCTGAAGCTTCCCAGCCTGTCCGGCGTCGAACTGCTATGCAAAATAAAAGAATTATTGCCGCGCGCCGAAGTCGCCATCATGACCGGCCACGGTTCGGTTGAAACCGCCGTCGACGCCATGCGCCAGGGCGCCTACGATTACATCGAGAAACCCTTTCGCGTCGAGCGCCTGCGCCAGCTCCTGCTGCGCATGGCTGAAAAAGTCCGCCTTGTGACCGAAAATCAATTCCTGCGCGAGCGCGTCAACGTCGTCACGGATATGGACGGCATTGTCGGCTCCTCCGCGAAAATTCAAGACGTCCTGCGCATGATTTCGCGCCTGAAAGAAACTCGCACGCCCGTGCTGGTCAGCGGAGAGAGCGGCACGGGAAAGGAACTGGTCGCCCGCGCCATCCATTTTCGCGGCCCGCTAGCCGAGATGCCTTTCGTCGCTGTGGATTGCGGCTCGCTTGTCCCCACGCTGATGGAAAGCGAACTGTTCGGCCACGAAAAAGGCTCCTTTACCGGAGCGCTGAAAACCAAAGCCGGCCTTTTCCAATCTGCCAACGGCGGCACAATTTTTCTCGATGAAATCGGCGAGCTGCCTTTAGAATTACAAGCCAAGCTTCTCCGCGTCCTGCAGGAAAAAGAAGTCCGCCCAGTCGGCAGCAATGAAAAAATTCCAGTGGACGTCCGCGTCATCGCCGCCACCAACCGCGACCTGGAAGCCGCTTACCGCGCCGGAACTTTTCGCAAAGATCTCTACTTCCGTCTCAACGTGGTAACCGTCCACGTCCCGGGCCTGCGCGAACGCCGCTCGGACATCCCGCAGCTTGCGCATTACTTCCTGGATCGCTACGCCGCCGGAGAAAATATCCAAGTCACGCCCTCCGCCATGAAAAGTTTCCTGCAATACGAATGGCCTGGAAATGTCCGCGAACTGGAAAATTGCATCGCGCGCGCCGTAGCCCTGGGCGATCATCACACAGTCGATGTTGCAGATCTCCCGGCGAACATCCTGGCGCCGCAGGATAGCAGCATCGCCTCGGGCGATAGCTCGACGCTCTCAACCACCGCCCTAGCCGATCTGGAACGCATGACCATCCTCCGCGTCTTTGAAAAAGCCGGCGGCGACAAAGCCCTGGCCGGCAGGATGCTAGGCATCAGCCGCGCCACCCTCTATCGCAAGCTCAAGCTCTATAACATCCCTCTGCGCGCCATGCATAAGCACGACGTGCGGATGGCGTCCTAAGACT
>DATNLN010000176.1:0-4211 GCA_035602855.1 Candidatus Acidiferrales bacterium | reverse complement strand
GAAAAAAACTTCTGGCGCCGGAAGCAAATGTAACGAAGCCCAAACCTGCGGTCTTCGTGTCGAAAACGATGAGGCGGTCATCGCCAGCCGGAACCTGAAGGGCTTCGAGCGCGCGTTTGGTGAAGTTCAATTTCTGGGCGGGTTTTCGTTGCGAGGTCGGCATCGTCCCGTGTCACCCCAGTGTCACGGAAGGCATGCAAATCGGCATGATTTCATCCAAACAGGTGTGACACTGGCGACGTCGAGGCTACCATAAACCTGAGGCTGCATAGCAAGTTATACAAATCCGTAGACAGGGGGACAAGTATCGTGGACCTGCTTTGCAAGCAGGGGGTCACCGGTTCGATCCCGGTCACGTCCACCAATGTTTTATTGATGTTTCTTAATAGCCCCCGCCAAATCGTGCACACGCGCCGACCAAGCCGCCGCAATAATTGATGCAGGCGAGAAGCGAAGTATAATCCCTGCCATGCCACGACACGACCTCAGCAAACTCTGGGAAGAACACACCGCAGACGAATTCGTCACGCGCGACACCGAAGCCACGCTGGCCACTATGACCGAGGACGCTTACGTCAACCACATCCCCGTCATGACGGGCGGTTACGGCAAGGCCGCCCTGCGCCACTTCTACGCGCACGAGTTCATACCTGTGATGCCACCCGACACCTCGCTTACTCCCGTCTCCCGCACTGTCGGCGAAGATCAGCTCGTTGATGAAATGATCTTCTCCTTCACTCACACGCAGGAAATGCCCTGGATGCTGCCCGGCATTCCGCCCACCAATCGCCGCGTCGAAGTGCCTCTGGTCGCGATTGTTCGTTTCCGCGACGGCAAACTCGCCCACGAGCACATCTATTGGGACCAAGCATCCGTCTTGAAACAGCTCGGGCTTTTGAACGACCCGTCGTTGCCCGTCGTTGGGGCGGAAAGCGCCTGCAAAGTCCTCGACCCAAAATTCGAACGGAAATATTAGATAACGCGTAATCTTAAGAAGTCCTGCGTAGGGAGCCGCTTTTCCTTCAATATTCCGAGCTGGCCCATGTGGTCCGTTGGGTCACTGCACGGTGCGAAGGATCTCGTCGGCTGCCGCCATCGCGAAATCTATTTCCTCATCCTTATTGTAGAAGTGTGGCGACATCCTCACGCCGCCGCCCGGCCGCCAGTCAACCAGAATGTCGCGCTTGAGCAACTCGGCGCACACTGCCTTTGCCTTGGGCATATTCACTGCGACGGTGCCGCCGCGGCGCGCGGGATTGCGCGGCGCGTTGACGTGCCAGCCGCGTTGCTCTGCCAGCGAGACGATCCGGGCCGTGAGGCGCTGCGATTTTTCACGCACCTGAAGCATGGCCAGTTCGCGGAGAATCTTTAGTCCCGGAAGAGCAGCGTACAGAGCCGGAATGTTCGGCGTTCCGTTAATGAACCGATAAGCCCCGTGCGTGTAGCGCGTCGCGCCGGTTTCAAAACCGAAGGGATTCTCGTGCGCAAGCCATCCCGTGAACTTCGGCGCTAGCGTGCGGGCCAAATCCGGGCGTACGTAGAGATAGGCGGCTCCGGGACCGCCGCAGAGCCACTTCATCAGTCCTCCGCAGGCAAAGTCCACGTTGAGCTCTCGCACGTCCACGGGAACGCCAGAGCCGAGCGATTGAAAGGTGTCGAGAATCACGTGCGCGCCCACCCTGTGCGCCTTCTCGCAGATCGCCTTGGCATCATTGATATACGAGCTGCGGAAGATCACGTGCGACACCGGAACGAGCAGCGTGGTTTCGTCAATCGCATCGAGCAGCCGTTCGGTCGGAACCTCGATCCCATCATCCGTCTTCACCATGTGGACGCGCGCGCCGCACTGCCGCTGCGCTTCCCAGAAATACATCACGGAAGGAAAGTCCAAATCCGTATAAACCACCTTATTGCGCTCGTCGCGGAAGTCAAAGCAGGAAGCGACCACTGCCTGGCACTGGGTGACATTGCCGTGGATGGCCACTGAATTCATCGGCGCGTTCATCAGCTCACCGATTTGGTTGCCAATCTCCAGCGGCAGCGTCCCCCAGTATTCCTCCCACGCACGCACTCCGCGCGCAGCCCAAACCCCGGCATAGTCGTGGAGTGCGTCAAAGACTCCACGCGGCATCGCACCCAGTGAATTGCTGATGAGATAAGTCGTCTTCTCCAGGATTGGAAACTCCCGGCGATAGCGCAAGAGTGGGTCAGTCATACAGGCACCTAATTCCGTGAGCGTGCTTTTTTCGCCATGAGATAGAAGACGGTCAAGAGAAACAGATACGGACCTGCACTGACAATTGTAATGCGAGCCTGCGGTGTCCACCACGTGCACAGCACGATCACCACAATCGCCGCGAACGCGACCTTGGATGCCGCCGCTCCGCCGGGAGCGCGCATCGGCAGCGCCGCCACTTGCTCTGGCAACAGCCTTTTGCGCATGGCCACGTGCGAGGCGAGCGCGATGCACCACGCAAGCATTCCGCCGACCAGCGAAGCCCCGATGATATACAGGAAAGCATTTTGCGGTGCGACGTACTGCACAACCAGAGCGACCACGATTCCCGACGCCGATAACAGCACGGCGTTGCGCGGCGAGCCCTTTGCCGATAGCTGCGCGAGTCGTGCAGGCGCATATCCAGACTCAGCCAGCGAGTACAGCATGCGCGAAGTCACATACAAGGCGGCGTTCGCACCGGAGAGCGCGGCCGTCAGCACCACGAAGTTCATCACCAGTGAAATGGCCGGCACGTGCGCCACCTCGAACACCGTCACGAAGGGACTCTGCCCCACGCCAACCAGGTTCCACGGCACGACTCCTACCAGTACCGTGGACGCGCATAAATAAACGAAGGTGAGAACGCTCAACGATATGTAAGTTGCGCGCACGATGTCCGAAGTGGAACGTGCTTCGCCCGAAGAGATGGCCACCATCTCGGTTCCAAGAAAATTGAACAGAACAAACGGGAGTGCCAGCAACGGGCCTGCGGCGCCATGCGGCAGGAAACCGCCATTGGTGGTGTAGTGCGCTTGCGCCCCTCCGCCTAGCAGCAATCCGGCGCCGATCAGAATGAAGGCCGCAATCGCTACGACCTTGATCATCGCGAACCAGTATTCAAAACTGCCGACGGTGTGTACCGCCCCCAAATTAATGATTAGCAGGAGCATCGCGAATCCGCCAATCCAGGCCGTGGCGGGAATATGTGGAAACCAGTAACGCATGTACGTGGCGGATGCCACGAGTTCACCGCTGATGGCGATTACCAGTGAAAACCAGTATCCATAACGCGAAATGAAGCCTGCCCAGCGGTTCACGTACCTATCGGCGTAGACTCCAAACGAGCCGGCGGCTGGATGCAGGCTCGACATCTCGCCTAGCGCCGTCGTCACGGTGAAAGCAATCAGCGCGCCCAGGATGTAGGAGAGGATGACTCCCGGTCCGGCAATCTGGACCGCCGCGCCCGATCCCAGCAGAAGACCGGTGCCGATCGAGCCTCCGATCGCGACCATTGCCATTTGTCCTGCGCGGAGCTCGTGGCGAAGTTGGGGAGGTTTTTGCTCCATGAAGTTGACGAGAGAAGGGTAGCCCGCCACCGCGCTTCGGCCGCCGCTGCTGTTTCCTTGGATTGATCTCCTTTTCGCTTCAAAACAGGCGCCATTCTATACCGGTCTTGAAAGTTCGCAACGCCCGATCGGATTAGCGATATCCTCGACAGTTCGAAATATTGGACCATCTTTGGAGCAACAAGAGGGGTATCGCTCCGGGGGATTTGTCGTGTTAAGCGCAGCCTGAACAATGACTTGGATTAAATTCCCCCCACTCGCTTTGCAAGCAAGGGGTCACCGGTTCGATCCCGGTCACGTCCACCAAGCTTCCGAGGCTTGCCGGAGAGACCTTCTAGTCCCATGCTTGCAATCTACATGGGAGCAATCGGAGAGAGCATGGAGTGTGGTTTGAAGAAGCTCAGAGCGCCTTCCACGACCCGAATTCGCGCCTCTTCGATGATCCAGAACACTCAGACGACGAGTATCGGTTTATACTCATCGGAATGAGTTCTACGGGAAGACCTCTGGTCGTCGTTCACTTCTATAAGAAATCCGATTCAGTCATTCGGATAATTTCCGCGCGGAAGGCAACCAAGAAGGAGTTTACGTTCTATGAAGAAGGAATATGATTTTTCCAAGATGAAAGAACTCAAGAATCCTTACAC
>DATNLN010000159.1:0-40694 GCA_035602855.1 Candidatus Acidiferrales bacterium | reverse complement strand
ACCTTTGTCGTAAATCAAGTGATGCCACTCTCGGCCCGTGCTGACCAGAAAAATCGCGCCCAAAGTCAGGGTCAGGAACCACCACAATCCAAACACTCCCACTTTGGCCTGGCGCAGAGCTCGCACGGCAAGATGAACCGTCAGGCTGCTCGAGAGCAGGCAGATCGTGCTGAAAATCGGAAGCTCCAGGACGTCCTTCGGCGTGGGACCCGAAACACTTTTGCCGAGGTAAAAAATGTAGGCGACCACGAAAATCGTGAAGATCGCGGATTCGGCGCCAATCAGCGAGAACATCCCCACGCGCCCGCGCGACGGGAGAACCCATGCGGGCTGCGCTGTGCTTCGAGTAAGTGTCGCGCTACTCAAGGGTGTGCTCCCATTTATTCATATTTCCAATCCGGATCTTCAGGATGCTTGAGATCCCATAGCGGGCGCCGGCTCTGCACCACCGGTGTCGCGGCAAAGTCGTAATCGGGCGGCGGCGAACTGGTGGACCACTCGAGCGTCCAAGCGTCCCAGGGATCGTTCCCGGCGGTTTCGCCTTTCCACAATGACCAGAGAAGGTTGGCGACGAACGCCAAGACTCCGGCAATCTGAAAGAAGACGCCGATGGTGACGATCAAGTTCCAGATTTCCCATCCGCGGCCCGGCTCATACGTATAAATCCGGCGCGGCATTCCCAAGATGCCGGGAATGTGCATGAAATCAAAAGTCAGGTGGAACCCGATGATGAACAGCCAGAAGTGCCATTTCGCAAGCGTCTCGTTGTACATCCTCCCGCTCGCTTTCGGATACCAGTAATAGAACGCTCCGAAAATGGTGAAGAGAATTGCGCCGGCGATGACGTAGTGAAAATGCGCAACCACAAAATAGGAGTTGCCCAGCTGCCAGTCGAACGGAGAAGTGGCCAGCATGATTCCGGTGAGACCCGCGATCAGAAACTGAAACAAGAATCCAATGCAGAACAGCATCGGAGCTTTGAAATGAATCTTCCCGCCCCACATCGTGCCGAGCCAGTTGAAGATCTTGATCCCTGTAGGAACAGCAATGATCATCGAGGTGACGGTAAAGAAGGTGTTGCCATAGGAGCTCATGCCGATGGTAAACATATGGTGAGCCCAGACGCTGAAGCTGATGAACCCGATGCAGATCGTCGCCGCGACCATCACCGGATAACCGAAGATCGGCTTGCGCGAGAACACCGGAATAATTTCGGAAGCGAACGCGAACGCCGGGACGACCAGAATGTAAACTTCCGGGTGGCCGAAAATCCAAAAGAAATGCATCCAGAGCGCGGCGGAGCCTCCGGCCTGCGTGTCAAAGAAGTGCCCCCCGAGATAGCGGTCAATCGAAAGCATGATCTGCGCCGCGGTAAGAGGCGAGATCGCCAGGATCAGCATCCCGCCCATAATTAAATTGAGCCACACGAGCAGGGGCATTTTGCCGAGGGTCATGCCCGGGCAGCGCATGCACAAAATGGTAGCTATGAAATTTACCGCCGTGCCGATACTGCCGACGCCGGAGACAAGCAGCGCCAGCGTCCAGAAATCGGTGCTGTGCCCGGGCGAGAATGCGCGCGCCGTAAGCGGCGCATAGGCAAACCATCCGACGTCAGGCGCATTGCCCGCACCGTATAGTCCGTTGCCACCGATGAAGCTGAAATAAAGCAGGACGCCTCCGAACGCGGTCATCCAAAAACTGAAGGCGTTCAATCGTGGAAAAGCCATATCCCGGGCGCCAATCATCAGCGGAATCAGATAAGTGCCGAAGCCAAAGAGGATGGGCATGACCACGAAAAAAATCATTGTGGTGCCGTGCATCGTGAACATGCGGTTGAAAACTTCGGGCGAAACAAAATGATTGTGAGGAACGATGAGCTGAATCCGCATGATAGTCGCTTCAATGCCGCCAATGATGAGGAAGATGAGCCCGTAGACGATGTAAAGAATTCCCAGCTTCTTGTGGTCTACAGTGATAACCCAATCGTGCAGCCGCTCGCCGATGGGCCGGGCGTCGCCGACTGTGCTGAGGGCGATGGATTCTGACGACATCGCGATTTCCTCGTGCTTAGCGCAGCGTCAACAGATACGCCGTAAGCGCGTCCATATCTTTCTTGTTTAACTGCATGGGCGGCATCAACGAGCCTGGCTTGATTGCGTCGGGTTCCTGTATCCAGGCCCGCAGGTTTTCCGCAGTGTTGGATGCAGCGCCCGATGCAATGGTGTCACGACTCATCAAATGCGTGAGGTCAGGACCAAAATGTCCATCTGCGATGGTTCCGGAAACAGCGTGGCAGTTCACGCAGGCAGTAGACTCAAAGATGCGGCGGCCTTCCACAACCGCGTCACTCGCGACGGCCGGCTTTTTTTGCTCCTCGACCCAGTGGTTGAATTGTTCCGGCGAATCCACATAAACCCGCAGCAGCATTTTGGCGTGCTGGACGCCGCAATACTGCGCGCATTGACCGAGATAAATTCCGGTCTGCTCGGGATCGATCCAGGTGTGATTCACTCGGTTAGGAATCAGGTCCGTCTTTCCAGCAAGACGCGGCACCCAAAAGCTGTGGTCCGTGTCAGCGGAAAGAAGAGTGAGAAAAGTGGGAGTCGAACTCGACGAGTTGCTAACCGGAACATGCAGCTCGTTGGCGGTGACAACTCCCAGAGCCGGATAGCGAAATTCCCACCAGAATTGGTGGCCGATGGCGATGACCTCGATCGCGCGTGGAGGTTGAGGTGCGTCCTGGATGGAATGGATCACGCGTGCCGTGGCGAGGAAAAGCACCAGTACGATGAGTATTGGAATCACCGTCCAGGCTAATTCCACCTGGTTGCTGCCATAAACTTGCGGAGGCTCGCGGCCATCGTCGTCAACGCGCTTGCGGAACTTCGTGACGGAGTACGCCAGCAAGCTGAACACAACCGCAAAAATGGCGCCGGTGATCGCCAGAACCAGCAATGACAAACGAAAGATGGAGTGCGCAGGCGTTGACTGCGGTGCGAAAATGTTGGGAATCTGCGAGGGGTCCGTCGGGGCCGCGCAACACAGTGGGGCAGCTAGCAAAGCGCCTATGAGCCACACAGCGATCCCCGCTTTGTTTCTCCCCAGGATGCGAGTCTGCCCGTGGCCTTTCATTTTGCTTCGAGCCGGTGCCCCCTCGCCGCGGCGGCCTTTTCGCCTCCTGTACGCCCAGCAAGTAGCTCTATTAGCATGCTGGCGCGCCGCAGTTCAAGCTTTTCTATTAAGCGATCGTTGGTCTCCCCAAAACGTCATCGCGACGCGATGTCGAATGCGCAGCAAAAGCTCGAGTCCAAGGTCGTCCAGAATTCCGTTGCGATTTTCCTGTCCCTGTCCTTAAAACCGCGCGCCCGCTCATTCAGCACGTCACAGTTGAACCCCTTGGCTTTTTGGAGTTGGGCAACAGTCGCGGGACTACCTTCGTTTTTGTTGACTTTTTAGGGTCTTGGTAGCGCTAACGGGAATCGAACCCGTATTTCAGCCTTGAAAGGGCCGCGTGCTAACCGTTGCACCATAGCGCCACAGAGGAGGTATTGCCAGACGTTCCTAGATTATCAGAGATACGGTCGGAATTCACAAGCACGCAGAATCGGGGAACGAGTGAGATTCCGGCTGCGCTCGTCGCTCGTGAAGAGTTGAACCTGCGCCGAGGCGAGAAATCTGCGGCCGTTGTGATAGCCTCTTTGAATCACGGACAACGCAGTTTGGTTTTTTGTGCGGCTGAATTCTTCGGGGGTAGAGCGCATGAGCTATGTAGAATCGAACCTGGTTCCCGGCGAAACGGTGATTTATCAGACGCGGCTGCATTGGATCGTGATGCTCGGACACATTTTCGTGGGCTGCTTGTTGCTGGGGCTGCCCGGAGCGCTGCTACTTTATTACGCATACAGCCAGCACGGAATGGACGCCAACACCTTGCGTCTTACCGAAGGCGGCGGCGTGGCGTTGCTGGTGTGCGGCGCCGTGGTGTTATTGATGGGCATGGTGCGGCGTAACGCCACGGAGATGGCGGTGACGAACCGGCGCGTGGTGATCAAGACAGGCCTAATGAGCCGCAAAACCATCGAAATGCTGCTGAATAAAGTGGAGAGCATCGAAGTAAGCGAGACGACGGGTGGCAGAATGCTGGGTTATGGAACGATTGTAATGATCGGAACGGGCGGAACTTCCGAACCGTTTCGCAAAATGGCGCATCCACTGGAATTTCGCAGCCATGTGCAGCAACAGATCGAGAAGGTGCGCTAGGAATAATGTGAGGCAGCGTGGGACGAGCCGCTGTTACGCTGGATCTTCCGCTAACCGCGTCTCTGCCGGTTTTTTCGCCGGCGTGGTGGTAATCACTACCACGCTGATCAAAATGAATACGCTTCCCAGTATTGTTCGCGCGCTAAGCCCTTCGCCGCCTAGAAAATATCCCACCAGCACGGCCACAATCGGATTCACGTACGCGTAGGTGCCGACTTTCGTTGGCGATTCATGATGAATCAGCCACACGTACGCGGTGAAGCCGATGATCGAACCCGCGACAATCAAGTACAGCAGCGCGAACCACACTTCGCGCGAAACCGCCCCCGGATGAAAATTTCGAAATTCGCCAAACGCTCCCGCGGCGACGGTCAGCAGAATTCCGCCCGTGAGCATTTGCGCTCCGGAACTCATCACTTTGGAACTGGGCAGCGGCAATTTGCGCGCCAGCACGGACGCGATCGACCAGCTGATCGACGCAAAAATCAGCGCCAGCGCGCCCCACTTATCAATCGGCGCGTCGCCCAAGTTCAGCGCGCGGCTCATCAGCACTCCCACTCCGCCCAGACCGATCAAGAGCGCCAGCGCCAGGCGAATCGTGAGCCGCTGCGTGCGCAGGAAAATAATTTCCGAGAGCGCCATAAATACTGGAATGGTCGCCAGCATCACAGCGGCGATGCCGGAAGGCACGCGCTGCTCAGCCCAGAACAGCAGCCCATAATCGAAAAGGAAAATTACCATGCCGAGTATGGAGGCGGATCGCCATTCGCGGATGCTCGGTGCGCGTTCGCCGCGCGCGAGCATCCAGCCAAAAAGGACCAGACCTGCCACCGAAAAGCGCATCGCCGCCAGGATCAAGGGCGGAACTTCGCGGACTCCCACACGAACCGCAAGATATGTGGAGCCCCACACGAAATAAATGATCGCGAAGGCTAGTAGGGTCTTCCACGTCGGGCGATGGTTGGTGGCATCCATAGCAAGTTCCAACGAACAATTTACCAATTTCCCGGCGTGATTGCTCGCAGGCGCCAGAGCCCAGCGAGGCGGCAAACAGGCCACATTGTCACTATGGGGTGTCAAAGGGAGAGGTGAAGCATTGGGACAGCGGCCGTCTGGCAAACTGGCTCCTCTGGCATAATCCGGTTTCGTTATGCACAGTTTATCGGAGAGCGAAATGAAAAGAATTCTTGCAGTATTGATGGCCCTGGTGACCACGATGTCTTTTGCCCCCCGCGCAGCGTTCAAACCTGAAAGCGGCGGACACATCGTGCTACCGAACGAGAAGCTAATGTCGTGCAAATCCTCGCGCTGCTTGCAGCTATTGTCAGACGCAGGCCCGAACGACGTGTATCCAAGGCAGGTGAATGTCGATTTTTTCGGCAGTGCCGGCAGTGAGAGTTGCCTTCGCGGAGTAGAAGCGATCTATGAAAAATCCGTATTCAGCCACGGCTTAAAAGCAGCGATCGATCAGCGCTACGGCCCATGGGCCTATGGCAACAGTGCAAAGCTCTGGCGCGTGGAACCGCAGAAGTTCGTGATTCAACTGGGAGTCAGCGAGGACCGAACGAAGGGGGCGGCACGCGATCAAAAGCGCGCGCAAGCCTTCAGCCAACTTTTCGGATACGGTGAGAGAAGTAATGTCGCTGAGGCGGGAATGCCACAAGTAATCTTCATTGCCTTCGTCGGGTCGAAGTGCAACTCAGAATGATTCGCTTGGGGCTTCCGGGAACACGCGCCCGGCTACTGCCAGCCTTCGCGTTCGCGCAGCGACGTGATGTGCGCGACGTGATGTTTTCCGTGCCACGCGTAGAGGGCGAGCGAATCGTCCAGCGACATGGGTTTCTCCCATTCGGGGTGGCGAAACTGGCGCGACCATTCCGCCGGGCCCAGTGTGCGCAGCAGCAGCACCCAGCGCTTGTGCAGATTTTCGAGCAACGCGAGCGACGGTTCGATGGGCGCTGTTCTGACGTCTCCCAGCTCGGCCCATTTCGCTTCGTCGTAGGGTTTGATCAACGGCAGATCTTCGGTGAGCGCGAGTTTGAAGCGCGTATAGGCGTTCATGTGGCTGTCTGGAACGTGATGCACCACTTGGCGCACGGTCCATCCCTCGGGGCGGTAGCGCGTGTCCAGTTGTTCCGGCTGCAAACCCTTCACGGCATCGCGCATTCGCTCAGGGGCTGCAGCGATGGCTGCAATGCATTCATGACGTTGACTGTCTGTTAACGGTTCCGTTGGACGTTTAAACGTTCCGACGGGAAATCGTAGATCTGCTTCCATGGTGGTGACTCCTGCTCGGCAATTCGCTGCGCCAGGGTCAATCGTGAAGACAAAATGTATCACGCCGGCGCAATTTGGCAGATTGGATGCAGGCAATCGGCAGTTCGATTCGATGGACAATTTGGACCACTGCGAAATCACGCGCGAAAGCGGTGCGGAAGTCGGTGGGAAAGTACGAACGAAAGCTCTCCAGAAGGCGGTCTGCTTGGAAACTGGATTACTCGCTGTCTTGAAATTCCTCGTGCCAGGCCATTTGAATCGCTTCGAGCTTTCCTTCGTTCGATAATTTCGGGTCGCCTGTGAATCCAGGAAGTTCGACGATCCATTTGTGCATGTCGGTGAAGCGCACAGTCAGCGGGTCGACGCCCGGATGTTTTTCCGCCAGCTGGATTCCGATTTCTTCGGCGTTGTCCCAATCAAACGTGCTCGGCATTCCGTTCCGCTCCTGGTTACAAATTTTCCGCGCCGGTCGCAAGATGCGCCGCATGCCGCGAACACAGCGGCACGAATTTCTAGTGCTCGGCTTCCTTTGCGTAATTCTTATTCCACTCCGGAATTTCAACGACGATGTCCTTGGTGCCGTCGGGCACGCACTGGCAGCCGAGCCGCGACTTCGGTGTGACTCCGGGCGCCTCATCGAGCTGGTCTAGCTCCGCGTCGGTGGCTTCGTTGCAACTATCCAGGCCCTCGTGCACGATCACGTGGCACGTCGAGCACGCGCACACTCCGCCGCAGGCGTGGTCCAGGCCCAGGTGATAGCCCTGCGAAATATCCAAAATGCTGCCCGGCAATCCGTCGTGGCCGTAAGGAATTCTGTCGGGGTCAATTTCGACGGTCTTGCCTTCCCTGACAAACGTCACCTTATACTTCTTCGTCGCGGGCGCGAACTTTGTTTCTTCAATATATGGATTCTTGCCGCCCATGCTTTGCTGCTCCTCTCTCAACGCGCTCATCACAAAATCAGAACGGTCGAGCGCCTAACTGCACAACTTTCATCGCGAGCCAAGCCTGCCGCTCGATTGCTTGGGCGTCTATACGTCGTCCAGCCGCTTGCCTTCGAACGCCGTTTGCAGCGCGCCATTCATCAGCACTTCCGCCAGATGCGCCGTGGCCGCATTGATTTCATCAATCCGGGTGCGCATCAATTTGTAATCGCTGCCGGCCAGCGCCGCGCGCAACTGCGCTTCCGATTCGGCGATGGCTTTTCGTTCCGCGATGGAGATTTCCTGCGCGCGCGGGTCGGCGAGGGCCTTATCCGTGGCCGCAAGAATGGTCTCTGCTTCGGTGCGCGCTTCGATTACCTGGCGCTCGGCAAAATCCTGCTCGGCATACTCGATCGATTCCTCAAGCATGCGTTCGATCTCGGTGTCCGAAAGGCCGTAGCTGGGTTGCACCTCGACCGTGTGCTGTTCGCTCGTGCGCAGATCGCGCGCCGCCACTTGCAGAATGCCGTTCGCGTCAATCAGGAATTTCACTTCGATCCGCGCAAGGCCTGCCGGTCCGGGCGGCGTCCGCAGCTGAAAGCGCGCGAGCGACCGGCAATCCTTGGCCAGTTCGCGCTCGCCCTGCAGCACGTGAACGTCAATCGCCGTCTGGTTCTCGACGCCCGTGGTGAAAAGTTCCTGCGCGCTCGCGGGAATCGTGGAATTGCGCGGAATAATCTTGGCGATCACGCCGCCCATGGTCTCGATGCCGAGCGACAGCGGCGTCACGTCCAGCAGCAGCATGGTTTTTACGCCGGTCTCGAGAATGTCCGCCTGCACGGCGGCGCCGAGCGCGACGACTTCGTCAGGGTCCAGCTCGCAGTGCGGCGCGCGCTGGAAATAATCTCCCACCGTCTTGCGCACCAGCGGAATGCGCGTCGAGCCGCCGACCAGCACCACCTCGTCCATCTCTTTTGGCGCGAGCTTGGCATCGGCCAGGGCCATTTTCACAGGCGCCATGGTGCGCCCGATGATGGGACGAATCAGCTCGCCGAATTCCGCGCGGGCGATTTCGCGGATGTACATGCCCTTGGATTCCAGGGGATATTGCACGACGGTTTTTTCCGCGGCGGAAAGCTCGTGCTTGGCGCGAATCAGGCTCTTGCGCAGCGTCTGGATGGCTTCGCCACGATGATCGAACTCGACGCCGAATTGTTCCCGAATTTCGCGGCGCGCCAGATCCAGCAGCGCGTTGTCGATGTCGTCGCCGCCCAGATGCGTGTCGCCATTGGTCGCAAGCACTTGGTAGATATCGCCTTCCTGGGTGCTGATCAGCTTCAGCAGCGAAATGTCGAATGTGCCGCCGCCGAAATCATACACAGCTACATGTCCGCGCTTCTGTTTGTGCAGGCCGTACGCGAGCGCCGCGGCCGTCGGCTCATTCACCAGGCGCAACACTTCGAGTCCGGCAAGGCGGCCTGCATCCTTGGTCGCTTGGCGCTGCGCGTCGTTGAAATATGCCGGCACGGTGATCACCGCGCGATCCACCGGTTCCTTGAAATAAGCTTCGGCCCAAGATTTCAGCTCGCGCAGAATGTGCGCGGAAATTTCCGGCGCCGTAAAACTCTTGTCGCCGAGGCGGACGCGAATCACGTTGTCGCTGCCGGGATCGATGCGAAAAGGGAAAATCTTCAATTCTTCCTTCACGTCCCCGACGCCGCGGCCCATCAAGCGTTTCACGGAGTAGATCGTTCGTTCCGGCTGCGTCAGCAGCTTCGCCGCCGCCGGCTCGCCGACAATCACCTTGCCGTCAGGATCCACGCTCACAACCGAAGGGCACAAAGTCGAGCCATAAGGCCCAGGAATACACTTCGGCCCTCCCGTTTGCGCGTCCATGTACGCAATCAGGCTGAATGTGGTGCCGAGATCAATTCCAACGACGCGACCCATCGTTCCTTAGCTCCCCAGTTCCTTCTGCACGCCTGCCACTAAATTCCGAATATAGGCTCGCCGGTTCAAAACCTCGTTCATCCGCGCGAGCAACGCCTGCTTCTTCGACTCATCGCCGCCGAAATCAACCGCGGCATCCCACTCGCGCCCCAGCGCCCCGAGTTCGGCGTTCACTTCGTCGAGCTTCTCTTGAAAATTTTGCTGCGCCGCTTCCAACCGGCCCTGCAAGACCGCCACATCGCCACCCTCAGCGCGCGCCTCGCGCAACTCATCCAGCGATTCATTCAACTCGAACACTTCCTCGAGCAATTCCGGCGGAGCCTGCTGCTTCGTGGTTCCTTCCTTGCGCACGCCCAGATGTTCCAGCAGGTATTCGACGCGCGCAATCGGTTCACGCAGCGTGCGATAGGCGTCGTTCAACTGCGAGGAGCGTTCCAGCGACAAATTCCGTTCGAATTCGCTGGCGCGCACGAAATTATCCGGATGCAGCTTCCAGCTGAGCATATGAAACTGGCCTTCGAGCGAGGCTGGTTCGATCGTCAGCTTCTGCGGCAGTCCGAAAAACCGAAAGTAACTTGCGCCCGCAGCGAGCGGCTGTACTTTCCCGCAAGCCGCGCAAAAATGCGCCCCCGTCACCGCCGCGCGGCAATTCCAACAACTCGTGACCGGTATGCCCTCGGTCTGGGCATCTTGGGATCGTGTGACGCTCATGGGTCTGGTCTCGTCCGGGCGCGCCCCCGAGGGAAGAAGAGCGCGATTGGCACAGGAGAGAAACGCCTCAGCGCAAAGCGAAACGCTTAATGCTTACCGCTCGCCGCCCACTTCTCACGCGGTAAACGAACTTCCGCATCCGCAACTCCGCGCCGCCTGGGGATTCTGGAAGACGAAGCCCTGCTTCATCAGGTCCTCGTGATAATCCAGCGTGGTGTCGTGAAGATAGAGGTAGCTCTTAGGATCCACGAAAATGCGCGCGCCGTTTTCTTCGAACACCTTGTCGCGGTTGCGCGCTTCGGTATCCAGACGCATCGCGTAACTGAGCCCCGAACACCCGCCGCCCTGCACGCCCACGCGAAGTCCGCCGGACTCGGCCGGGACGCCTTCTTTTTGCAGCAGCTCGCGAATTTTTACAGCAGCCTTTTCGGATACGTGAATCATGAACGTCGTCCCACTTGCGTCATTGTCCTATTGGCACCGGGGGCCGCGCACGACTCACCGCGCGTGGCGCAGCAGCCAACAGATTGCAGCTTTAGTTATGCGCCGTGGCGGCTTCGGCGGGCTTCACGTCCGCTTCGCCCTGCTTCTTCTTCCAGTCGCCGAGCGCGGCTTTGATCGCATCTTCGGCCAGCACCGAACAGTGAATCTTGACCGGGGGCAGCGCCAGTTCGCGGACGATGTCCGTGTTCTTGATGGCCAGCGCTTCCTCGACCGTCTTGCCCTTCACCCATTCGGTGGCCAGGGAAGAACTCGCAATCGCCGAACCGCAACCGAAGGTCTTGAACTTCGCCTCTTCGATCACGCGCGTTTGCGGATTTACCTTCATCTGCAGCTTCATCACGTCGCCGCATTCCGGCGCGCCCACCAGACCTGTACCCACGTTCGGATCGGCCTTGTCCAGCGAGCCGACGTTGCGCGGGTGGTTATAATGTTCGATTACTTTATCGCTGTACGCCATTAGTTGATTCTCCTCTTCATGGTAACGCTGCTATCCAGCCCTTCTTCTGCAATCACTCGATCCGACAAAGTTACGTGCGCGATCGATGCCGAGCGTCCGGCGCAAACTTCCTCCAGCGTCCGCACCACCACTTCTTCGCGCAACTTCAGAAACTCCAAAAACCCTGCCAATTCTTCCAGGTCACGAAAGCGCCGCGAGTTGCACGCGCCGCCGTCTACGTTAGGAGCGAAAAATACGTCAAATACCGGGGTGTTGCCGCTGAACGTACGATGTACGCCGACTGTGCCTTCGTAGATCACGTTCCCCCCTTTTGAGACGATTTTTATTCCGCTGCCACCTGCCATTTCATTTTGCTCACGTCCACTCCCTCTTTAGCCATTTCGTACAAAGGTGAAAGCTCTCGCAAGCGCGATACGGTTTCGACCACACGATCCGCCACATAATCCACTTCTTCTTCCGTGTTGAAGCGTCCCAGACCGAAACGGATGGAAGTGTGGGCCAGATCCTCGCCCACGCCCAGGGCCTTCAGCACGTAGCTCGGCTCCAGGGTCGCCGAAGTGCAAGCCGAGCCGCTGGACACCGCGATATCGTTGATGCCCATCAGCAGCGATTCGCCTTCGACGTACGCGAAGCTGATATTGATGTTGTGCGGCAGACGATGTTCCATCGAGCCGTTGATGAATGTCTCATCCAGCCGCGACATGATTGACTCTCTCAGACGTTCGCGGAGCTTGAACAGTTTCTCGCTTTCTTGCGCCATTTCCTGGCCGCAGAGTTCGCAAGCCGTGCCCAGGCCGACGATTCCCGGCACATTCAGCGTGCCGGAACGCATGCCGCGCTCGTGTCCGCCGCCATCAATCTGCGCTGCCAGCTGCACGCGCGGGTTCTTGCGGCGCACGTACAAAGCGCCCACGCCCTTCGGTCCATAAATTTTGTGTGCGGAGATGGACATAAGGTCAATTCCGTCCTTCTGCACATCGACGGGAATCTTGCCCACGGCCTGCACGCCATCCACGTGGAAGAAGACGCCCTTCTCTTTCGCGATCTTGCCGATCTCCGCGACGGGCTGCACCACGCCGATCTCATTGTTCGCGTACATGATTGAAATCAGGATCGTCTTTGGTGTGATCGCTTTACGCAGTTCGTCCAGGCTGATGCGGCCGTCCTTGTGCACGGCCAGGTAGGTCACTTCGTAGCCGTTTTTCTCCAGGCGCTTACAGGTATCCAGCGTCGCCTTGTGCTCGGTGACCTGCGTGATGATGTGATTGCCCTTCTCGCGATACATTTCGGCGACGCCCTTGATCGCGAGGTTCGTGGATTCCGTGGCGCCGCTGGTGAATACGATCTCTTTGGGTGTGGCGTTGATCAGCTTGGCGATTTGCGCGCGCGAATTTTCCACCGCCTCTTCCGCCTTCCAGCCATATTCATGGTTGCGGCTGGCGGCGTTGCCGTACTTGTCCGTAAAATAGGGAACCATTGCTTCGACGACGCGCGGATCCACCTGCGTGGTCGCGTGATTATCAAAATAAATTGGAAGCTTGATCGCCATTCTCTGTCTCCTCAATCCCCGTTCCGTGTTTGTAGCCGCCAGCCCAAGTATCGCTGCCCCAGGATCCGTACTTCCGTCTCTGCCGTCGGCCGTTGCCCTCAGCCTCAGACTCGCAGCTCGACCATCTCGGAAAGCGGCGCCTCATCCGTCATCTGCGAAATCGTAACCTTGCCCAGTACTTCCAGAATGCTGTCGTTCACGCGCCGCAAAGGCTCGCGAATCGAGCAGGTAGTCGCCACGTCGCACGCCCCCCGCGAAGTCACACAGGAGGTAATGAACAAGGGGCCGTCAATCGCCTTGATCACATCCAGCGCCGAGATCAGCGAAGCGTCGCGTCCCAGCGTGTAACCTCCGCTCGAACCGTGCCGCGCCGCCACCAGCCCGACCTTCGCCAGTTTCTGCAGCACTTTCGCCATCAGCGGGGTGGACATCTTATATAGCTCGGCGATGTCTCCCGCACTGCACGATCCGTGCCCGCCATGCATCGCCAAATGCTTCAGCGCAATCAGTCCGTAATCAGCTTTCTTCGATAGCTTCATCATAGATGCATATACGACTGATACGGTCGCATATTGATTCTACGGCGCGCCCGGTAAGAAAGTCAAGTAACCTGTTTCCCCACAACCCCAACTGGCGCAATACCTTAAACAACGACCATTTTAGTCGTACTCGTCAAGGTTCAAGGGTCGAGCGGTGTAAGTCCCGACCCTAATTGCCGATTCGGCTCGTTAAACGGCTGGGAGGAGCCGGGGCAGGTGCGGCTTCGGGTGCAGAAGGCGTCGTGGCAATCCGCAAAAGCCCGGAAAGGGTGACTCCCAGTCGAAATTTCACCCCCATTGACGCGGCCGGCCCACCCGTTGCCGGATTTTTCTGCCCGCGACAAAGGATTTTCTAGGTTAGAATCGCGTAGCGAATGGATTCCAGCGTCTCCAGACCCGTCACCGCGATTTATCCCGGTTCGTTCGATCCGGTCACCAATGGTCACTTGGATCTGATTACCCGCGCTTCCAATATTTTTGACAAGCTGGTGGTGGCCGTCGCGCACAATCTGGAGAAGGATCCGCTGTTCACCGAAAAAGAGCGCGTAGAGATGCTGGAGACGTCGACGTTCAAGTGGGTGAACGTTGAGATTGACGTGTTTGACGGACTGCTGATGGATTACGCGCGTGCGAAAAAAGCCGGCGTAATTGTGCGTGGCATTCGCGCTGTCTCCGACTATGAATACGAACTGCAGATGGCCATGATGAATCGCAAGATCGAGCCGGATATCGAAACGGTCTTCATGTTGCCGGCCGAACAGTACAGCTATCTGAGCTCGCGGCTGGTGAAAGAATTGGCGCGGCTCGGTGGCCCCATTAAGGACTTTGTTCCGCCGATCGTACAAGAACGCCTCGGCGCTAAATTCAAGTAGACTGCTGGTACGGCTTCGCGCCGCGGACCAGGCCCTGCGGCGATTTCGCGGCACTTCTCGACTGGGGAGCGTGTGATGGAACTGGCCACGGAAAAGAAAATGGAAAAAACCATTCAACTTGCGGATCGTGTGAATCGCATCAGCATCTCGCCAACGATGGTGGTGCTGCAGGAAGCGGAAAAGCTGAAAGCGCAAGGGATAGACGTCGCGGATTTCGGCCCCGGCGAGCCGGATTTTCCGACGCCCGAGCATATCAAGCGCGCCGTGGTCCAGGCGCTCGAGGAAAATCGCACGAAGTACACGCCTGTCGCGGGCATCGCTCCGTTGCGCCAGGCGATTTGCGATTGGCACGCCGCGCAATTGGGATCTGCTTATCAACCATCAGAGTGCGTCGTCAACGTCGGCGGCAAACACGCGATTTTCAATGCGATTTGCTCGCTGATCAATCCCGGCGACGAAGTGATCATCGGCGCTCCGTACTGGGTCAGCTATCCGGATATGGTGAAGTACGCCGGCGGCACGCCCGTCTTCGTCCCGACGCTTCCCAACGATGCGTTTATCCTGCGCGCTTCCCAAGTGGAGGCAGCGTCCACGCCGAAGACCAAGATCGTCATCGCTAATTCGCCGAACAATCCCACCGGCTCGGTGATTCCGCCCATGGAATTCGCCCGCTTGCAGGATTTTTGTAACCGCCACGACATCTGGCTGCTCTCCGACGAATGTTATTCGCATTTCGTTTACAAAGATGCCAAGCCTTTTTCCGCCGCCAGCATTCCTGGTCCCAAGGATCGCTTGATTGTGGCCGGCTCGTTTTCGAAAACGTTTGCCATGACCGGCTTGCGGCTCGGTTACATCCTGGCGCCCAAGCCGCTGGTGGACGCCATCGCCAAGCTGCAAAGCCAGTCCACTTCAAATCCCACTTCGATCATTCAGTACGCCGGACTGGCCGCCATGCGCGGCTCCATGGATTCAGTGACGGCCATGCTGGCGGAATATGCGCGGCGCCGCGAACATATTCTGGCGGGCCTGCGCGCAATTCCCGGAGTCACCTGTACGCCGCCGATGGGCGCGTTCTACGTGTTCCCGAACGTCGCGGCGCATTTTAACCCGCAAATGCCGGACACTACCGCTGTTGCGAAACAACTTCTCGAGCGTGAACATGTGGCGGTCACTCCCGGCGAAGCGTTCGGCGCGCCGGGATTTCTGCGCCTCTCCTACGCCACCTCCATGGAGCGGATCGACGAAGGCCTGCGCCGCTTGGCGCGCTTCTTCGGTAAGGCCGCGTGAGTTCGGGCAGCGCCTCTCTGTGCCCGGCGCGGCTGGAGCCGATTTTCAGCCCGCGACCCTGGGGCGCACGCACTCTGGCGCCATTATTCCCTGAAAAATCCAATCTGGCTGAACCGCTGGGCGAAGCTTGGATGACTGGCGCGGAATGCCGCTTCGCTTGGGGCCCTTTCGCGGGCAAGAAACTCGGTGACGTGTGGCGCACTTTGCCTGCTGCGTGGACCGGGACGAAAATCGCGGCTTCGGCTGGCGCGTTTCCTCTGCTGGTGAAATTTATTTTCGCCGACGAAAAACTTTCCGTGCAGGTTCATCCGGATGATGAATATGCCGCGCGCCACGAGCAGGCCGCCGGAGGCCGCGGCAAGACGGAAATGTGGTACGCGATTCAGGCTCGGCCCGGGGCCGAAGTGCTGGCCGGCCTGAAACCCGACGTCACGCCGGAAATATTCAAGCGCGCGATTGAGGATGGTTCTGCTGAAGGTTGCCTGCAGCGCGTTCCGCTGCGCGGGGGAGAAGCTATTTTCGTTCCTGCCGGCACCGCGCACACCATTGGGGCCGGATTGGTGCTCTGCGAAATTCAGGAATATTCGGATCTTACCTATCGCGTCTTCGATTACAACCGCCGCGACGCGCAGGGCCGCTCGCGCGATTTGCACATCGAAAAAGCCCTGCAGGTGATGCGCTTCGGTGCGCAGCACGGCGGAAAAATCGAACCGGCGCGGATCGTGCGCAACGGCGTGACGAAAACGTTTTTCATCGCCTGTCGTTATTTCGCCGCGGAAAAATGGGAACTCGCTGCCGACGCTGCCGCGGCCACTTCGCCCGAACATTTTGAGCTGCTGATTATTCTCGAGGGCCGCGGTTCGATCCTGTGGGGCGGCGAACCGGTGGCGTACGCGGCGGCGCAGACCTGGCTGCTCCCTGCGGCGCTCGGCGCATATCATTGGGCACCTGAGGAACGAACTTCGCTGCTCCGCGCCTACGTTCCCGTTCCTTTCGACGAAGTCGCGCGCAAGCTCGCCGCACAAGGCGTCAGCGAGGCTGCGATGTCACATCTGGTGTATCCGTGAAAAAACGCTCGGCGCCAAATCGCGAATCGCTTCCAACATGCGCCGTGCTGCTTGCCGGTGGACGGGGCACTCGATTCTGGCCGCGCAGCCGCACGCGCACGCCCAAGCAGCTGCTGAATATCACCGGCGGCGACACCATGCTGCGCGAAGCTGTCTCGCGCCTGGAACCGATTTTCGCTCTGCGCGATTTCTGGGTGGTCACCAATATCGACCAAGCCGCAGCCGTCCGTCGCCAGCTACGCGGCGTGCCCGCCGGGAACATTCTTGCCGAGCCTGTTGGCCGCAACACTACCGCCGCCATCGCCCTGGCCGCGATTCACCTTTTACACATACACACGGACGCGCTGATGACCGTCCTGCCGTCGGATAGCTACATCGCCGACGCCGCGCGCTATCGCCAACTCGTTCAAGCGGCGCTGGATTTGGCGCGCTCTCCGGGCAATTTGGTGGTTTTTGGCGTTCCGCCCACGCGCCCCGAAACCGGCTACGGCTATATTGAGGCCGGGGCGCCCGGCGCGCGCGCTCGCGGCACCCGCGCCTTCAGCGTGCGCCGCTTCACAGAAAAGCCCGCGCTGCCGCTGGCGCGCCGCTACGTCGCCTCCGGAAAATATTTCTGGAACGCAGGAATATTTTTCTGGCGCGTCTCCACGTTTCTGGAATGCCTGCGCCGCTTTCTTCCCGCAACGCACGACGGGCTCATGCGGCTCGCGGATACCATCGGCACGCGAAAATATGCCGCGTCCCTTAGTCGCATCTATCCCAGGCTCGAAAACATTTCCGTGGACTACGCCATCATGGAGCCCGCCACACGCGCCGGCGCCACGACTTGCGTCTCGGTGATCCCGGCCAAAGTCGGCTGGAGCGACATCGGCTCCTGGAGCGCGGTGTATGACTTGCTTGCGACACAACGCGGCGCCAACGTCTCCGCCGGCCCTTCGTTCACGCTGGACGCCAACGGAAATTTTTTCTGGGCACCGGAGAAATTCGTCGCCGCAGTGGGCGTGCACGATCTCGTCCTGGTGGAAACCCGCGACGCCATCCTCGTCTGCCCGCGCGAACGCGCCCAAGAGGTTGGCAAAATCGTCAAATATCTTGAGCAGCAGAAACTCGCGCGCCTGCTCTAGCCCACGCCATTCTGGCGCCTGGTGTAAACCGATTTATTACCCAACGCAGCTTCCCGCAGGAATTTCCTTCGCTTATACTGGCTTATCGTGAGCGACATACGATTTGGCACCGACGGCTGGCGCGCCATCATCGCTGAAGATTTTACCTTCGCAAACGTGCGCACCGTGGCGCACGCGATCGCGCGTTACGTGGTGCGCGCGGAAAAACCAGACGCCGGTATCCTGGTCGGATACGATACGCGTTTCGGCTCAGAACGCTTCGCGCGCGTGGCCGCCGAAGCCGTTTCCGCCGCCGGCATTCCCGTCTGGCTCGCCGCGGAAGCCGCGCCCACTCCGGCGATTTCTCTGCTTGTAAAACTTCGCGGCGCGGCCGGCGGAATTCAGATCACCGCCAGCCACAATCCGTATCCATGGAACGGCGTAAAATACAAAGCCAGCTACGGCAGCTCCGCATCGCCCGCCATTGTCGCGCAAATCGAATCCGAACTTGCGAAAGTGCTGCGCCAAGGCGTTCCGGCTCTGCCGCCGCAGATGGACCAGATTCATTCGCTCGACGTGCGTACCCCCTATCTGGAAGCGCTCGGCGCGTTGGTGGATTGGGATCGCCTGCGCGCCGCGAAATTCCGGTTCGTCATCGATCCCATGCACGGCGCGGGGCGTGGCCTGCTGCGCGATCTGTTCCGCCGCCACGAAATCCCCTGCGAGGAGATTCGCGGAACGCGCGATCCGCTTTTCGGCGGCGTAAATCCCGAACCGATTGAGCCGCACATCGCCGAGCTGCAACGCGCCGTAGTGCAAGGCAAATTCGACGCCGGCTTTGCGCTCGATGGCGACGCCGATCGCATTGGCGCAGTGGATCGCGATGGCGCCTTCATCAACCCGCACCAGATTTTCGCGATCCTGCTGTGGCATCTGGCCGGCACGCGCCATCTCGCAGGCGCGGTGGCCAAAACTTTTTCCACCACCAAATTGATCGACAAGATCGCCGCGAAATTTGAGCGCACGGTTTGGGAAACTCCCGTCGGCTTCAAATACATCTGCGACCGCATGCTGGAAAGCGACATCCTGCTGGGCGGCGAAGAAAGCGGCGGTATCGGAACCAAGCTGCACTTGCCCGAGCGCGACGCCACTGCCAACGCGTTGCTGCTCGCCGAAGTCATGGCCTGGCACGGCAAAAGCCTGGGCGAACTTGTCGCCCTGTTGCACGCGGAGTTCGGCGAACACCATTACGGCCGCGTGGACCTGCACGTGAAAAACGGCCAGAAGGAAAAAGCCATCGGCCATTTTTCCGGCGCGCAATTGCAGCGCCTGCTTGATTGGCCCATCACCCGCCGCGAAAATCTCGACGGCATCAAAGTGTATTTGGGTGACATCGGCTGGCTGATGCTGCGCGCTTCCGGCACCGAAAACATGCTGCGCATTTATTCCGAGACCACGCGCGCGGAAACGACAAAGCGCGTGCTCGACTCGGTCGTGGCGCTGGTAGAACAAATGTGATCAACACACTGCGGGCTTTCCGGGGCGGCGGCCCGCTGCCAATGCAAAAAGGAGACTGGCGATGGAATCGGTAAACCTGAATGAAAAACTGTCGCGCGTAATCGAATACTGGAGCCCCACAATCATCGGCGAGCTGAACGATACCTACGTGAAGATCGTAAAGTTCAGCGGCGAATTCGTCTGGCATCATCACGACGACGAGGATGAAATGTTTCTGGTCGTAAAAGGCCGGCTGCGCATGCGCTTCCGCGATCGCGATGTCACCGTGCTGCCGGGTGAATTCATCATCGTCCCCAAGGGCGTCGAGCACATGCCCGTGGCGGAGGAAGAAGTTCACGTCGTGCTGATCGAACCGAAAACAACTCTGAACACGGGCAACGTGCGCAACGAACGCACCCGCGTCGAACTGCAACGCCTCTAGAGCGCAACCATTTTTCATTCCTCGCATAAGCGCTGCTTGCCGCGCCGAGCGACCGCGGTTTATTTCCGGAACGCAACGACGGAAAGCGTTATCATTCATCACGCGAGCGCCCGCCGCCGGGCCGCGCCAGGAAGTGGAATCAAATGAATCGCCGACTCTACACGCTCGATGTTTTCACGACCAAGCGCTTCGCTGGAAATCCGCTGGCTGTCGTCACCGATGGCGACGGCATTCCCAGCGCTAAAATGCAGGCCATCGCGCGCGAGATGAATCTTTCCGAAACCGTTTTCATCCAACGGCCCACGAATAATCGCGCGCTCGCGCGCCTGCGCATTTTCACCACTACGCGCGAACTGCCGCTCGCCGGCCATCCCGTAATCGGCGCGTGGTTTTTGCTCGCTGAACTCGGCGTCGTCCCCGCCTCCGAAGGCAGCGTGCACATTCTGCAGCAGACCGGCGCCGGAATTCTTCCCGTGGAGTTGGCTTTTCACAACGGCCGGCCCGTACGCGTCACCATGACACAGCGGCCGGCGCGCTTCACGCGCGCAACCTTTTCGCGCGCAACGCTCGCTGCAGCGCTTGGCCTAAAACCCAGCGACCTGGCGCCGTCACTGCCGATCGAATTCGCCTCCACGGGAATTTCCAACCTGATGGTTCCCGTGAGTCGTCGCCCGGTGCTTGCGAGGATTCAGATGAACATGCGCGCGCTGGCGCATCTGGTTTCACCGCACGGCACCATGGCGTATTGTTTCGCGCTCAGCGGCCGCGGACGCGCCTACGCGCGCGGCATGGTTCCCTGGGGGACAATCGAAGACCCGGCGACGGGCTCGGCCGGCGGCTCGCTCGGCGCCTACCTCGTGCATCACGGCCAGTTAAGACCTGCGGAGCAATTGCAAATCACGCAAGGCGTGGAAATGGGCCGCCCCAGCGAAATTCTGGTGCAAGTGGGCGCCGACAGGGGAAAGCTGACGCCGCAGGTCAGCGGCTCCGCGGTTCGAATCTTCGAAGGCCACATCGAAGCGTAGGCGAACTCTACTTGTTTGCAGGATGCGGCGCCTCGACGCTCTTGCTCGCAGCATCCAGAATGCCGTTCAAGAACGCCGGAGAATCCGCCGAGGAAAACTTCTTCGCGAGCTCCAGCGCTTCGTCAATCACCACTTTCACCGGGGCAGTGCCGAAGCGCAATTCGTAAATCGCCAGGCGCAGGATACTGCGGTCCACGGCCGCGAGGCGCTCGAGCTTCCAATTTTCAGAAAGCCGCTCGACGGTCTTGTCGCTTACGTCCGCCGCGGCGACGGCGCCTTCGAACAATTGATTGGCAAACTTGCGCGTAGAATCCGCCGCGCGCGCCTGCTTCCAGAAATTTTGCTCCACCAGTGACGGCTTGCGCCGCGTCATGTCCCACTCGAAAAGCATTTGCAGCGCGAACTCGCGTGATTTGCGGCGCAGCGTCATGCTAACGGCGCCGCCCAGGACGCGCCGAGCTTTTCGCACCGCCGCTGGAGGCAGCGCCGGAGTTTCCAGCGATCGTACGCACCAGTTGCGCCATCTCGACCGCCGCAAGCCCCGCCTCGTAACCCTTATTGCCGGATTTCAGCCCCGCACGATCAATCGCCTGCTCCAGAGTGTCGCAGGTCAGCACGCAAAAAATCAGCGGTACACCGGTATCGAGCTGCGCAAGCTGAATGCCGCGCGCCGTTTCGGACACCACCACGTCGTAATGCGAAGTCTCGCCACGCAAAACGCAGCCGATGCAAATGATGGAGTCGAAGCGTCCGGTCACGGCCAGTTTTTTCGCAACGATGGGAAGTTCAAACGATCCGGGCACGCGCACAATCTGCAGTTGCTCGCTGGCCGCGCCCGCTTGCTGCAGCGCATCGAGCGCCCCCGCCAGCAGCCTGTCGGTAATAAAATTATTGAACTGGCTCGCGACCACGCCAATTCGCAACCCTGCCGCGCTCAAACCGCCCCGCACATTCGCCGGCTTCAACTTTTCCGCCATTCTTCAGCGCCCCTCGAATTTCGGCGAGCGCTTCTCCAGAAATGCACGCGTGCCTTCGCGCATATCCTGTGTCGCGCAACACAATCCGAAAAGCGTAGCTTCCAGGAACAAGCCTTGTTCCTGCGGCATTTCCATGCCGCGCTCCACGGCTTCCAAGGCGTACTTCACGGCCAGCGGCGCGTTCGCGATAATTTTTTTGGCAATCGCTTCCGCCGTCGTCAGCACTTCGCCGGGCTCGACCACGCGATTCACCAGTCCGACGCGCAACGCCTCGTCCGCCGAAATCATTTCGCCCGTCAGAAGTAATTCATGGGCCACGCCTTTGCCGCACAATCGCGGCAGCCGCTGCGTCCCGCCGTAACCGGGCATAAGTCCCAGCTTCACTTCCGGCTGCCCCAGCTTGGCGTTGCGGCCGGCGACGCGCAGCGTGCACGCCAGCGCCAGTTCACATCCGCCGCCCAGCGCAAATCCATTGATCGCGGCAATCACAGGTTTTCCCAGCGTCTCCAGGCGATGAAAAATTTCCTGGCCGTATAAAGTAAATTCCCGGCCGTTCACGGGAGTCTGTTGCGAAAGTTCGTTGATGTCCGCTCCGGCGACGAACGCTTTCTCGCCCGCGCCGGTGAGAATCAGCACGCGGATGTCGTCGTCTGCACGCACTTTCTTCAGGCAATCGCCTAATTCGTCCATGGTCTTGCGGTTCAGCGCGTTCAATACATTCGGACGGTTAAAGGTGATGCGCGCGATCTTGTCGTTCACCTCGAACAGTAAATTATCGTAGGCCATATCTTCCTTGCCGTAAGTTTCCGGATTTTAACACGGGTATGGTACCCGAATCGGGCGTGGTTTGCCGCGCTATGCCGCCTGGCTCAAGAAACCGATTCGACAATCACCGCGATTCCCTGACCGCCGCCGATGCAGGCGCTCGCCACGCCATAGCGTGCGCCGCGCCGGCGCAATTCGAGCAGCAAACTCAAGACGAGCCGCGTTCCCGTAGCCGCCAGCGGATGACCGAGGGCAATCGCGCCGCCGTTCACGTTGGTCTTAGCACGATTCAGTCCCAGCTTTTTTTCCACCGCCAGATATTGCGCCGCGAACGCTTCGTTCACTTCCACCAGGTCCATTTGCTCGAGTTTCAGGCCCGCCAACGCCAGCGCTTTCTGAATCGCCGGCACCGGACCGATCCCCATGATCTGTGGCGGCACGCCCGCAGTCGCCCAGCCGACGATGCGCCCCAGCGGTTTCCAGCCGCGCTCTTTTGCAATTTTCGCGTGCGTCACCACCACGGCCGCCGCGCCGTCCACAATTCCGCTGGCGTTTCCGGCGGTCACGATTCCGTCCTTGCGAAACGCCGGCTGCAGCGATTCCAGCACCTCGATCGTGGTTTCCGGACGGCGGTGATCATCCTCCATCACCATCGCCGTCTTCTTTCCCTTCTTCACTTCCACCGGCACAATCTCTTCTTTGAAATGCCCCGCGCGGAATGCCGCTTCGGCTGCCTGTTGGCTGCGCAATGCGTATTCATCGGACGCGCGCCGCGTGATTCCCTGCTCGGAGGCCAGATTTTCGGCAGTCTCGGACATGCTGAATCCGCAATAGGTGTCGAACAGTCCGGACACCAGCGAATCTTCCAGCTTGCCTTCGCCCAACCGGAATCCCGCGCGCGCCCCGCGAATCACGTGGGGAGCTTGCGACATATTTTCCATTCCGCCGGCCAGAACCACGCGCGCTTCGCCCAGCAAAATTCTTTGCGCCGCTTGCGTGATGGATTCCATTCCAGAGCCGCACAGACGATTCACGGTCAGCGCAGGAGTTTCCATCGGCAAACCGGCCTTCAGGCCCACGTGACGCGCGCCGTAGAGAGCGTCGGCGCTGGTCTGCATCACGTTTCCGAAAATCACGTGGTCAAAATCCGCCGGCTCCGTCCCGGCACGGCGAATCGCTTCTTTGCTGGCGGCTGCGCCCAGGTCAATCGCCGTGGTCAAATCGAAGGCGCCCATGTAGCGAGCCATCGGCGTGCGTGCTCCATGCAAAATCACAGCATCCGTGATGAACATTGGTCCTCGGGAAGACCGTGGGATTAAGGCGTGGAAAGCGCTACCAGCGTGTCGCCGCCGCGTTGCCGCGCGTCATCGAGCCCGGCTTCGGCGCGATTGATCCATTCGGTCACGCGGTCTTCCGTCTCGTCGCCGGGGCGCGAAGAAGCTTCCGCCACCACGGCGCTGATCGTCAAGTCCGGCGTGCCCCACGATGGCCGCACCGACGCCGCCAGTTGGCGCAGTTTTTCACCTAGCGCGCGCGCATGGTCGAGCGGAGTGTCCGGCAGAATGAACGCCAGCGACCAGGCGGTATATTTTACAGCCACATCGGTCTGGCGAATCGCGGAGGAGAGAGCGCGTGCCAGTTGCTCGATGTAATGATCCACCGCAGCCTCTCCGTGCTGGCGCAGCAGGTCGCCGCCGCGGTCCACATGCACGACGATCAGAGAAATCGCAGTGTTCTGCGCGCGCGCGCGATTGGATTCCACCAGCAGGCAATCAATATAAGCTCCGCGGTTCAGCAGACCGGTTTTTTCGTCGGCCACCGCCAGCGAACGCACCAGCGAACGCAGGCGCGTGTGATTCACGGACATGACCAGCTGGTCGCCCACCGCCTGCAGAAAATAACTTTCATTCGGCTTCCATTTTCGCCCGCGCGCGTCGCCGATCAGCAACGACCCGGATGGCGCCTGCGTTTCCTTGTCCGTCAGCATCACGCCCAGAGCCGATTCCAGCCCCAGTTCGCGCAAGGCTGGGAAGCTCGCGGCTTGCAATTCCACTCCGCCCATGGAATCGGGCGTCACCTGCGTCACCATTCCCACGATGCTGGAAATTTTTTGCGGACCCACTGCGGCAAATCCCGGCGCGGCATATTCCGCAGTCGCTTGCGCCCCTTCACCAGGCGCGCCCACCGCCACCAGGCAGCGGCTGACGCGCAAATGCCTCCCGATTTCCGCCGCGGTCGTCACCAGCACTTCGCGCGGCGTTGGCTGCCGGTACATCAAGCGATTAATTTCCGCGATGGCCGCCAGGTCCCGGTGCGTTTCCGCGGCCGTAGGCGCGGACGCCGCGCCGTAGGCTTCCAATTGCTGCGCGGGCTGCAGCGGCGGAGGAGCTTCGGCAACTGCGGGCGCCGCCGGGACTGCGGCACGTGGCCCCGGCTTGCGGCCGCCGCCCTTCGGCCACCAGTTCGCGCGTTCGTAGAGTGCGCGCAGCCGCTCGTTCCTTTCTTCTTCGCCGGGAAACAGTTCCGCGATGCGCTCCAGCCTTTCCACTGCCTTGCTCAACAGCGAATACTGCAAGAATATTTCTACCTGCACCACCAGATCTTCCAGCGCCTGTTGCGCGCGCAGTTCTTCGGGCACGCCCGCCGCGTTTTCCGAAGGCTCGCGCCCCGCGCCCGTAAAACCGTCGGTGCGCGTCGATACCGTCGCCGCTTTCGCCGCGCGCGCCAAGATATTTTGCAGAAAACCGGGATCGGCTTTGCCTTCCAGCTTGGCGATGCGCTCGTGATTGCGATAATCGTACGGATCAATATCCACCAGCCGGTCGAGCGATTCACAGGCTTCCTTCAGTCGGCCCGCGACCAGGTAGAGATCGAACAGCTTCACCAGCGAATCGAAATATTTCGTCTCGCGGTTCAGCTCTTCGTAAAGCTTGGCCACTACTTCCGCCAGCGGCAGCGACTGCGGAAAACTGGTCGCCAGCCGGTCCAGGTTCGCCGACAGCTCCACTTCCTTGCGCACGGCGCGCATGATTTCTTTCGTCTGCACCAGCAGCGCAGCGGCTTTGAGATCCTGCCCCGCGCGGATGTATGCAGCCGCCAGCTCGAATAACTTTACGAAGCCCTCCGGCTTCTGGGCGTAATACGACTGAAACACGTCCTTCGCAGCATCCAGGCGCCCGGTGCGCAGCAACGCTTCACCGTACAGCGCCAGGAACGCGCCATCGCGCTCGGTCGCAGCAAAAGGCTCGAGCAACATCACGGCACCCTCGGCGTCACCTTTTCTCAGCTTCGCTTCGCCAAACAGCAGCGCGCCAGCCCGGTCCTGCGGCGCCAGCACGTGCGCCCGTCCGAAATATTCCAGCGCCGCATCGAGCGCGCCCACCGACAGCGTCAATTGCCCCGCGCGCAGATAACTGCGCGCCGCCATGTCCGCATGGCGCAGCTTCTCGGCCAGCTCGCCCAGCACGATATGCCGCTGCGGATTTTCCGGATCCAGCACCGCCATGCTCTCATAGCAGGCCAGCGCTTCGATGTCGCGCTGTTCCTTCCCATAAAGTTCCGCGGCATTTCCGAATTGTTCGATGGCTTCCGAAGTGCGGTTCTGTTTCTGCAGCAGAGTTGCGAAACGCATCAAGCGGTCAGCGGGCTGCGGAAAGGTGCGCAGAAAACGAATGAAAACAGCGGAAGCCTTGGCGCCGTCGCCGGATTCCACCAGGCGATCGAACTGTATGCCGTAGTATTCGGCGGCGAGTTGCGGCTCGTTCAAGCGAGTATAAATGTCCGCCAGCGCCTGCAGCGCTTCCTGGTGCGCGGGAGCCTCTTCGAGTACCGCCTGGTACTCGCCGACGGCTTCGCGAAGCTTGTTCTTCTCCAGGCTCTTGCGCGCCCGGTCGAGATGTTTGTTAATGTCCTGGGCCATGGGAAAACGCGCGTTCCTCGGGTCTTGCGGGCTTGCTGGGGAAGTCCGGCCGCGAGTTTTGTCGCGACATCGTCGCGGGTCCCGATTTTTTCGCGCGGGTCGAACATCCACTATATACCGGACGCCAACCCGCCCTCAAAACGAATTCAGCTCAGCGTGCTCAGAAGCACCACAAAAGACGGCGGATTGGGAGAGAAGCGTTCGAGGATTCGCAAAATGAGAATATCCGGCCGCAGAGCTCTCTGCAGACCGCCGTATTCTTACACCCGCGCACCCGCGCGCGCCTGGCTCGGCAATTCCTTCACTTTCTCGCGCATGGATTTCAGCGACAACCCGCTGCGCACCAATCCCACAAATCCCAGGAAAATGAACGGAATGGTCAGAGCCAAAAACGCGAAAAACGAAAAGCCCTTGGCCGTCGGCGTTTCTACGTTAAAGACACTCAATCCCAAGACGCAAAAAAGCTGGTAAGAGCCGAAGTTGGCGGGCGCGTTCGGCAAGGACACGCCCAGATTGATGATCAGCAGCACTACGATCGCCGCCAGAAACGGCAGCTGCAGGTTATAAGCCTTCATCATCGCCCACAGCCCCAGGACCTGGCAGGCGGGCATCAGCAGCGATGCGAACACTGCGGCGTAGAAAGTCGGCGCGGTGCCCATGGCGTGCAATCCCAGCAGCGCCCGCATCAATTTTCCGGGCATCCGCCTTCCGGTGTAGTACTCCGGATTCTGCGAGAGTTTCACTTCCAGGTAGTAAATGATCACCACCACGATGCCCAGTAACACCAGCGTGATGATTCCCAACGTGTCGGCCACCCTGCGGAATCGTTGCGGCAAATCCACCAGCAGCGAAACCACCGCCAGCGACGCCGTCGCAATCACCAGATCCACCAGCCGCTCGACGCCCACCGAACCGAGCACCCTGCCCAGCCGAATGTCTTCGGCATCCGACACGATGTAACTGCGCAACAATTCGCCCGGCCGCAGCGGAAACACCAGATTGGCGAACAACCCGGCGTATACCGCGCGGATGGTATGCGTCAGCTTTACTTTCCCGAACGGGCTCAGCAGCCATTTCCAGCGCAGCGCCTGCACGCCGTAGCTCAACACGTCAAACCCCATGCCGATCGCGACCCACTTCCAATCCACGCGCGACAGTTCGCGCAGCCATCGCATCAAATGAAAATCGTGCAGCACCCAAATCAGGCAGGCGGTCGCCAGCGTGTAGCCGAGAATCCTCAGCGCTTTGGACTTTTTTTGTACGCCGACGATCTGGGCCGTGGTGTTCAATGAGCAGCTTCCGCCGCGCCTGTGTAGTGGAACTCGTAGAAATTGAATTGTGGCTGCATCTGCAGATTCAACCGCAAGTCTTCCGCCCCGACCATTCTTTGGCCCAGCCTGCCGACGCGAATGGTAACGCCCCGCAGCCGCCAAACCGGCTACAGCCTACGATATCAGCTTTCTACAGGCAATCCGAGACTGGCGGCGAATGTGCTAGGACATAAGGGGGGCGCTGACCCCGGGCCACAGCGTTGACTTTCACCTCTTCATCGTCAACTCCGGGCTCCAGACCTCCGCGCTCAACTCCCCATTTCCGCTTTCCAATTTCGATTTTCCGTCTTTGTGTGGCAAACTCGATGGTTTGAAAGGCGCGACGCCCGCGCGCAGAGCGAGCTTCGCTCCCGCCAGCGCCGCGCATTCGCACAAAGAGCCATGGATCCCCAGTACATCCGCAATTTCTGCATCATTGCGCATATCGACCACGGCAAATCCACGCTGGCCGACCGCTTGCTGGAACTTACCGGCGCGCTCACGCAGCGCGAAATGCATTCGCAGGTCCTCGATTCGATGGACCTGGAGCGCGAACGCGGCATCACCATCAAAGCCAAAAGCATTCGCCTGCATTACACCGCGCGCGACGGCCACGAATACCGCCTGAACCTGATTGACACCCCGGGCCACGTGGATTTTTCCTACGAGGTTTCGCGGGCGCTTTCCGCGTGCGAAGGGGCGCTGCTGGTGGTGGATGCGAGCCAAGGCGTCGAAGCGCAAACCGTCGCGAACGCTTTCCTGGCCTCGCGCCACAATCTCACTATCCTTCCGGTGATCAATAAAATTGACTTGCCCGCCGCACGCATTGATTACGCCAAGGAACAAATTGAAAATGTTCTGGCGATTCCGGCGGATGAAGCTTTACCTATCAGCGCGAAAAGTGGTCTGGGCGTCGAAGAAGTTCTGGAAGCCATCGTGCGCCTGGTTCCGGCGCCGCAGGGTTCGTCCGACGCTCCTCTGCGCGCGCTGATTTTCGATTCATGGTTCGATTCCTATCGCGGGGCGGTGGTGCTGGTGCGCGTAATGGAAGGCCGCCTGACACCGCAGATGAAAATTCGGCTCACTTCCAGTAACGAGGTGTACGAAGTGGAAAATCTCGGCGTGCTCACGCCGAAACCGGTTGTGTTGCAGGAACTTGCGGCTGGCGACGTTGGCTTCATCATCGCCAATATCAAACGCGTCGCCGACGCCCGCGTGGGTGACACCGTCGTGGAAGACGGCCATCCCGCGCCACCTCTGCCGGGCTTTGAAGCCATCAAGCCGATGGTTTTCGCCGGCCTATTCCCGGTGAACGCGAGCGACTATGAAATGCTGCGCGACGCCCTCGGCAAATTGCAGCTCAACGATGCGGCCTTTTTCTACGAGCCGGAAAATTCCGTGGCGCTCGGTTTCGGCTTCCGCTGCGGCTTTCTCGGTCTGCTGCACATGGAAATCGTGCAGGAACGCCTGGAACGCGAATTCAACATCGGCCTGATCACGACCGCACCCAGCGTACAATACCGCATCACCACCACGGCCAACGAAGTCATGGAAGTGGATAACCCCACGAAATTTCCGCCGCCCGCTTCGATTCAGAAAATCGAAGAGCCCATACTCACCGCCATGATCATCACCTCCGAAGAATCCGTGGGCGGCGTGCTGCAACTCTGCGAAGAAAAACGCGGCACGCAGAAGAAATTCGAATATCTTTCGCCCACGCGCATCATGCTCACCTACGAAATGCCGCTGAACGAAATCGTTCTCGATTTTTACGACCGGCTGAAAAGCGTTTCGCGCGGCTACGCTTCGCTCGATTATCACTTGTCCGGCTATCACGAATCGGACCTGGTGAAGCTCGACGTGCTGGTCGGCGGCGAGCCGGTAGACGCGCTCACAGTGATCTGCCACCGCGATCAATCGTACGAACGCGGCCGCGACCTCGTTAGCCGCCTCCGCAAACTCATCCCGCGCCAGATGTTCGAAATCGCCATCCAAGCCGCCATCGGCAGCCGCGTGATCGCACGCGAAACGATCAGCCCGATCCGCAAGAACGTAATCGCCAAATGCTACGGCGGTGACATTTCGCGCAAACGCAAACTTCTCGAAAAACAGAAAGAAGGCAAGAAACGCATGAAACGGGTAGGCCGCGTGGACATCCCCCAAGAAGCATTTCTGGCTGTTCTAAAGGTTTCCGGCGGCGCCGCCGATGAGGAATAAGGTATGAAAAAAGCGGATCCCGCGCAACGCTCAGGGTAAGAAACTTGGCGCCGAAAAACTAGAAGCCACTCGAGCTTACGATTCTGCCGCAGAGTTCAGCGGAACATCGATCCCCAAGGAAAGTCTGCCCGGCGATCTGCGCTGCTGCGATTCGCGGCCTGGAATCGCTCACGCTGGTGTCCGTCCGATTCTTCGCAAAACCTCAGGCCTCGGATTTTTTCTTGCTACGCACGGCAGCTCCCAGTTCACCCCGCGCCAGCCGCACGGATATATCTTCGCCCAGCGCCACCTGATCCGGCGAACGGAGCACTTTCCCTGACGAATCGTACGCAATCGCGTAGCCGCGGTCCAGAATCCGGAGCGGACTTCGCTCATCGAGCGTCAGCGCGGCTGCTTGCAACAGTCGCCGCTTCACAATCAGCGCGCGGTCAATCCGCACCTGCAGCTCGGCGGAATCTCGTTCCCATCTCCATCGCAAATGCCCCACACGCGCGCGCAAATCGAGGGCCGCAAACCGCAACTGCGCCGTCGCAAAGCCGCGCCGCTTCCGCGCCACAACCCGCTCCAGCGCAGCCCGCAGCGACCCGCGCTGCTGCTCGATCCGCCGCGCCAACACCACCGCGCGCCCGCGCAAATCAAACGACGCAATGTGCGCGTTCGCTTCCGTCAGCCGCCGCCGCACCATCGCCAATCGCAGCCGCAAGCCAATCGCCAGCGAGTTCGCCATCTCATCCAGCAGCTGGCGGCGGTTGCGCAACACCAGCTCCAGCTGGCGGAATCCGCGATGCGTCTGCAAATCCCGCACGCGATGCCGCCACTGCGATAGCCGGTAACGCACGTGATGCGCGATTTGCCGGTGATACTCCGCAATGTGCCTTTCGAACTCCTGGCGCGACTTCACCACGATTTCCGCAGCCGCCGAAGGAGTCGGCGCGCGCAAATCGGCCACGAAATCCGCAATCGTGAAATCCGTCTCGTGCCCCACGCCCGTAATCACTGGAATTTGCGACGCGAAAATTGCCCGCGCCAGAATTTCCTCGTTGAACGCCCACAAATCTTCGAGTGACCCGCCGCCGCGCGTCAGAATCAGCACGTCCACTGTGTTCGTCTGGTTGAAATGGCGCAGCGCTTCCACGATTTCCGCCGCTGCACCCGCTCCCTGTACCTTCACCGGATACAAACTCACTTGCGCGTTAGGAAATCGGCGCTTCAGCACGCGCAGAATGTCGCGAATGGCGGCGCCGGTCGGCGAGGTAATCACTCCGATGCAACGCGGCAGCACCGGCAGCGGCTTCTTGCGCGCCGCAGCAAATAATCCTTCCAGTTCCAGTTTCTTCTTCAGCTGTTCAAACGCCAGTTGCAGTGCACCCAATCCCACCGGCTCGATCAGCGTCACGTAAATCTGATATTCGCCGCGCGCGTCGTACACGCTGAGCGCGCCGCGCACCGTGATGTGCAGCCCATCCTCGGGCTTGAATTTCATCCCGCGCATCTGGTCGCGGAAACACACGCAGCGAATCTGCGACTTCGCATCTTTCAGGGTGAAATAACAATGCCCGGACTGCGCCGCGTGGCAATTCGATACCTCGCCTTCCACCCACACTTCCGGTAGCGCCGATTCCAGCAGCTCGCGGATGCGCGCCGTCAGCTCACTGACCTTCCAGGTCCGCCGCTCCGGCATCAAATTGAAAAGCGATGTCTGGCTCATGGCTCTATCTGCGGAAATGACTCGCAGCCCACAGCAGCAAACTCAAAACCAAACTCAACAGAATGCACGTCACGACCGGAAAATAAAAACTTCCGTTCCGACCCTGATAAACAATATCGCCAGGCAAACGGTCCAGCCGGAACGGAAGTTTCCCACCAAATGCCAGCAGCGCTCCCACGCCGGCCAGCACGACTCCCAGTACAATCAGAAGCCTTCCGGTCTCGCGAAATGCGTCCATGGCAGCGCGCTCAGCGCTCCATTCTAACCCCAACCGATCGACCAAATGCGATTTGGTAGCGGCGGCGCACTTCAGCACGCCCCGAGTGTCCCAGCGCGGGCTTCGACAATCGCGCCCACTTTTATTATAGTTGTGCCAGCAAATCAGAGCATGCACCGCCCAGGCGGTGAGGCAATGCCGTAACCGTGACAGAGGTGCGATCCCGGTGCCAAGCGCTTCACTAGCCGACACCCGTCATTTCACATGCAACGATTCCGCCATCGAAGTAACGAGGGGAGAAAACCGTATGAGAAAAGTAATCCTGCTGCTCGGCGCCGCCGTTTGCTTCGCGCCCGCCGTTTTCACGCAAACGCTCTCGCAAGCCGATCGCGAAAAAGGCATCCAGTATCTCGAACAAACGCGTGACGCCATCGTCGCCGACACCAAGAACTTCACCCCGGCCCAATGGAATTTCAAAGCCGCGCCTGACAAGTGGTCCGTGGCGCAGACCCTGGAACACATCGCGCTGGCCGAAGACGACCTTTTCCAGACGATCACGGAAAAAGTCATGAAGGCACCCGCCGGCGCGGCGGATCGCGACACTGCCAAATTCGACGCGCTGGTCCTCAACATGGTTCCCGACCGCAGCACGAAGCGCCAGGCTCCGGCGGAGCTCGTGCCCACTGGGCGCTGGACTCCCGCTGAAACTCTCGATCATTTCCTCAAAAGCCGCGCGCGCACCATCGAATTTCTGCAAAGCACGGGCGACTTGCGCCAGCACGTGCTGGACAGTCCGCTCGGCCCGCTGGACGCCTACGAGTGGGTGCTGTTCATTGCTGCGCACAGCGAGCGCCACACCAAACAAATTCTGGAAGTGGAAGCCTCACCAAACTTCCCGAAAAATTAACGTTGCGGTAGGGAGGTGCAAAAATCGCCCGTAGCGCCGGCGTCCCGCCGGCTCTTAACAGCCGCTTCACCCCGCGCTTTTCGGAACGAAGCGGGCATGGGTTCAGGTTGTCGAAGTGGTGTCGCGCAAAACCCGCTCAGACCAACTCAGCGCCGGAAAAGAAATATCCAATCTCCTGCGCCGCCGTGTCCTGCGCGTCCGAGCCGTGGGTGCAATTAAACTGAATGCTCTCGCCCAGTTCCTTGCGAATCGTGCCAGGCGCGGCTTTCGCCGGATCGGTCGCGCCCATCGTCTCGCGCCATTTCGCAATCCCATTTTCCGCCTCGAGCACCATCACTACGGCTTTGCCCGAGCTCATAAATTCCGTCAGCTCGCCAAAAAACGGCCGCTCGCGATGCACCGCGTAAAATCCCTCGGCCTGCTTTCGCGTCAAACGCAGCGATTTGATCGCTATGATCTTGAATTTCGCAGCATGCACGCGGCTCAAGATGTCCGCAGTCAGCCCGCGCCCCACAGCATCCGGTTTAACAATCGCCAAAGTTCTCTCGACAGCCATTCGATTCTTCTCCCAAGTCTAAAATAGTGCAACGCGAGCTATCGTTTCTTCGTAACGTGCTTCTTCGATTTGCCGGCTGGTCTCTTCTTCGCCGCAGGTTTCGCCTTCGACTTACCCAGCACAGCCGCAATCGTGTGTCCAATCTCCGCCGGACTCTGCACCGTACGAATTCCCGCCGCACGCATCGCCTTATATTTTTCCGCCGCAGTCCCCTGCCCCCCGCTGATGATCGCCCCGGCATGTCCCATGCGCCGCCCCGGAGGCGCGGTCTGCCCCGCGATAAATCCCACGACCGGCTTGCGCACATGTTTCTTGATGTATTCCGCCGCCACTTCCTCGGCATTGCCGCCGATTTCCCCGATCATCACAATGGCGTGAGTATCGACGTCTTCGTTGAACATCTTGATCGCGTCCAGAAAACTCGTGCCGATGATCGGATCGCCCCCAATCCCAATACACGTAGATTGCCCGATTCCCAGATGCGTCAGTTGATCAACGGCCTCATAGGTCAAAGTTCCGCTGCGGCTCACGACGCCCACCTGTCCCTGCTTGTGAATCGAGCCCGGCATAATTCCGATTTTGCATTTTCCCGGCGAAATAATTCCTGGACAATTCGGCCCAATCAATCGCGTGCGCGAATGTTTCAAAGCCGCCGCCACGCGCACCATGTCCAAAGTCGGCACGCCCTCCGTAATGCAAATCACCAGCGGCAAACCCGCATCCATCGCTTCCAGAATTGCGTCCGCGGCAAACGGCGGCGGCACAAAAATCACCGACACATTGGCTTTGGTCGCCTTCACCGCCTCCGCCACGGTATTGAACACCGGCACTTGCAGGTGTTCGGTCCCGCCCTTTCCCGGCGTCACCCCCGCCACCACTTTCGTACCGTAGTCCAACATCTGCTGCGCGTGAAAACTTCCTTCGCGCCCCGTAATCCCCTGCACGATCAGCCGCGTCTCCTTATCAACCAGCACGCTCATCGTGCTCCTCCCGCCAGCGCAACCGCTTTTTCAGCTCCATCCTTCATTCCTTCCGCCACCGCGAAATTGAATCCGGAATTACGCAAAATTTCCTTGCCCTGCTGCACATTGGTGCCTTCCATGCGCACCACCACGGGAACTTTGAATTTCAGTTCTTTCGCGGCGCCTACCACGCCGCTCGCCAGCACGTCGCAGCGCAAAATCCCGCCGAAAATGTTCACGAACACCGCGCGCACGTTCGGATCGCTCAGCAAAATGCGGAACGCGTTTTTCACCTGCTCTTCCGAAGCCCCGCCGCCCACGTCCAGAAAATTCGCCGGGCTCCCACCGCTCAATTTAATGATGTCCATCGTGGCCATCGCCAATCCCGCGCCGTTCACCATGCAGGCAATATCGCCATCCAGCTTGATGTAATTCAATTTGAATTTCGAAGCTTCCACTTCCAGCGGCGTTTCCTCTTCCAGGTCGCGCAAATCCTTGAATTCCGGATGGCGGTACAGCGCATTGTCATCAAAAGTCACTTTGGCATCCAGCGCCACCAATTTCCCGTCGCCCGTCACCACGCATGGATTAATTTCGATCATCGAAGCGTCCGTTTCGATAAACGCGCGATACAGCGCCTGAAAAAACGGCACAGCCGCGCCAACCTGCTCCGGCGTGAGCCCCAATCCGAACGCCAATTTGCGCGCCTGATAAGGCTGAAAGCCCGTTGCCGGATCAATCACCTCGCGTAAAATCGCGTCCGGATGATCCTTCGCCACTTCCTCGATTTCCATTCCGCCCGCCGCGCTAGCCATAAAAATCGGCGCGCTCAACGCGCGATCCACCAAAATCCCCAGATAAAGTTCGCGCTTGATGTCCAGCCCCTCTTCGATCAATAACCGCCGCACGATGCGCCCTTCTTCACCCGTCTGCGGCGTCACCAGTTTCATTCCCAAAATTTGTCCCGCCAGCGTCGCCGCATCATCAGCAGATTTCGCCAGCTTCACGCCGCCGGCCTTGCCGCGCCCGCCCGCGTGAATTTGCGCCTTCACGACAACTACAGAAGTTCCCAGCCGCTGCGCCACCGCCCGCGCCTCATCCTTCTTAAAAACAACTTCTCCGCGCGGCACCGGCACGCCAAATTTCGCAAGGATACCCTTGGCCTGATATTCGTGGATCTTCATTCCGGCTCCATCGGCTTCCTGAAGGTCGCCTTGAATAGTGCTAAGATTCGAGGACAATTAAAACGACTTAGTTTACTTGGAAGATGCGGCACGGGCAAGCAGCCGCCTCGAGTGAAAATTCGCGATCTCGCAATCGCCGCGCGGCCAAAAAGCAAAAAAATGATCCACGAAGCGCTCGAAAAACTCATCCAGGACCAAGACCTCTCGCGCCCCGAAGCCGAAGCCGCAATGGAGGAAATCCTGTCGGGCCACGCCAGCAGCGAACAGATTGCGGCGCTGCTGATCGCTCTGCGCATCAAGGGCGAAACGGTTGACGAAGTCGTCGGCTTTGCCCTCGCCATGCGCCGTCACGCCACGCCGATTTTTCCCCACGGCCGCAAACATCCCGACGAAGTGGTCTTGGACACCTGCGGCACCGGTGGCGACGCGCGCGGCACGTTCAATATTTCCACAACCGTCGCGTTCGTCATAGCAGGCGCAGGCGTGCGCGTCGCAAAACACGGCAACCGTTCCACCGGCTCGCGCTGCGGATCTGCCGACGTGCTCGAAGCACTCGGCGTAAAAATCGAACTCCCGCCCGAACGCGCCGCCGCATCCATCGAACAAATCGGCATCGGCTTCCTCTACGCCCCCGCGATGCACGCCGCCACGCGCTACGCTATTCCCGCGCGCCGCGAGCTGCGCGTGCGCACCGTTTTTAATCTGCTCGGCCCGCTCACTAATCCCGCTGGAGCATCCGCGCAAATCGTCGGCGTGTATGAGGCGAGTCTCACCGAACTCGTCGCGCAAGCCCTGGGCGAATTAGGCGTACAACGCGCGCTCGCAGTACACGGCGCCGATGGCCTGGACGAAATTTCCCTGAGTGGAGAAACTTCCATCGCCGAATTGCGCGATGGCGCGGTGCGCAGCTATGTCGTCGTACCGGAAGATTTCGGCCTGCGCCGCGCACCGCTGGAAGCAATTCGCGGCGGCGACGCGCAACACAACGCCGCAATCATCCGTAAAGTTCTGGGCAGCGCGTCCCTCCGCCACGAACACGGCCCGCAGCGCGAAATCGTGCTCGCGAATGCCGCAGGCGCGCTCGTCGCCGCAGGGCGCGCTACGGATTTCCTCGAGGGCGTGCGCCTCGCCACCGAATCCATTGATTCCGGCGCAGCCCGCGCCAAACTGGAAGCTCTGGCGTCATTCTCACAATCCACCGCAGACCGCCACAGCCAGTCCGCAACCTGATTGCATTCCGATGTGAATCAGTTGACGTCGTGCATGCCCGCGCTGGATGGGTCCGGAGAAAGCGAAGAATCAAGATCCAGCAGGATGCGACCAGCCGCAGCGCCTAGCGGCGGATAGCAATTGCCATCCGCATTATAGGTCGTGCCGCACGGCCCGGTATAATTCCGGCGCCGTGGCGATTGCGCGAACTGCCAGACGAGCGCGCCGGGAAATCCGCTCTGCGACGGCGGTGGAGGATTTTTCAGATACGCGCAGCCCGGCGAAGGAGGACAGGCGTCGTTATACACAAAATACGCCGCCACCGGCGCGCGCTCGCGAATATCGTCCGCCGTTGTGATCGTTTGCCCTCGACCTTCCTTCACTTTCATTCCCGAGCAATAAGCTCCTGCCTTGAAACCACCCGATGCCACGCGCTCGCTCCAGCCCTGAATGTATTCGATCTGTACTGGATACATTCGGCCACCTTCCTCCATATCCAAATAAATCACTGCGCCGGCAGAAAATCCCTCCCGCTGCGCCGCCGCGACCGCGGCCTCCCCGTCACGCGCGCCCAGATCACGAGGGTTGATCGGCGGCTGCAGTTCCTTTGCCAGGCGCCCGTTGAACAGGATCAAAACTCCGAAAGTGTTTTTCCGCATTTGCGCCCGCTTCCCCGTCCAGGAATTCGTCTTTGCACCAGGCGGCGCATTCAGCCAATAGCCGGAAAACGTGAAAGTACGTCGCAGCCCGGGCAACGCGTCATCGCCGGGATAGTCGTTGGCATCAAAACCTAGGTAGATTTGCCCGGGGGATTTTTCGGCCTGCGTTGGTGAGGCCGCGCCGCTACCTGCAGCGCGTGGAAACAGAATTAGGACTGCGATCGCCACGCAAAGTAGAAGAACTTCGGCGATTGCGGACCGCTTTGTTCGCATCTGGTGCATTTCGCACGGCCGGATCGAATCAAATTCGCAAAAAATTCTTCAGCAAATCAAATCCCGCCCCGGTCAGCACCGATTCCGGATGGAACTGCACGCCTTCCACGGGCAACTTGCGATGCCGAAAACCCATGATCGTCCCATCTTCGGTTTCCGCCGAGATTTCCAGCTCGCGCGGCAGTGATTTGCGTTCCACGATCAGCGAATGATAGCGCGTGGCGATAAACGACTGCGGCAACCCGTGAAAAATGGTCCGCCCGTCATGCTCGATCTCGCTGGTTTTTCCGTGCATCAACTTAGGCGCCCGAATCACGCGCCCGCCGAACGCCGCGCCAATCGCCTGATGTCCCAGGCACACGCCCAAGATCGGAATCTTCCCCGCAAATCGCCGTATCAACGGAACGCTAACGCCCGCTTCCTTCGGGGTACACGGCCCTGGCGAAATCACGATGCGATCCGGCGCCATCTCTTCAATCTCATCCAGCGTGATCTCATCGTTGCGGCGCACATCCAGCTGCTGCCCCATCTGGCCCAGGTACTGTGCCAGGTTGTAAGTAAACGAATCGTAGTTGTCGAGCAGCAGGATCATAGCGTTCTCATATTCTAACTTCTTCGTTGTGCACTCGAAAGCTTTCCTGGCGGCGCACTTCCGTGCGCTACCAGGTGCTACGGCGAAGCTCGCCCGCGCTCTGAAAACGGCGCTGTTAAGTCTTATTCCGCGCGGCTTCCGTTCCCACCTCGATGCGCGATTTCCAGCGCCGTCACCAGCGCGCGCGCCTTGTTCACCGTCTCCTTGTATTCCCGCTCCGGCACGGAATCCGCCACCACTCCGCCGCCGGCTTGAATATAAGCGCGGCCTCCCTTGGCCACCATCGTGCGCAGGGCGATGCACGAATCAATGTTGCCGGAAAAATCCAGATACATCACCGCGCCGGCGTAAATTCCGCGCCGCGTTGGCTCCAGCTCATCGATAATTTGCATCGCGCGAATTTTCGGCGCGCCCGAAAGCGTGCCGGCGGGAAAACAAGCCATCAGCGCGTCAAAGCAATCCACGTCCGCGCGCAATTGCCCGCGCAGGCTGGAGACCAGATGCATCACGTGCGAATAGCGTTCCACGAACATCAGCCGCTCGACTTTCACCGAACCGTATTCGCACACTCTGCCCAGATCGTTGCGGCCCAAATCAACCAGCATGATGTGTTCGGCGCGCTCTTTCGGATCGGCGAGCAGCTTCGCTTCAAGCGCGCGATCTTCCGCCTCGTTGCGCCCGCGCGGCACCGTCCCGGCGATCGGCCGATAGGAAATGTTGCGCCCTTGCACCTTGACCAGCATTTCCGGCGAGCTGCCCACCACCGCAAGCTCATCGAGCTTCAAATAGTAAAGATACGGCGAAGGATTCACCACGCGCAGCGCGCGATAAATTTCAAAAGGATCAGCACCGGTGCGCGCCGAAAATCGCTGGCTGGGGACCACCTGAAAAATGTCGCCCGCGCGAATGTAACTTTTGGCCTTGCGCACCGCCGCCATGTATTGCGCTTTCGTGAAATTTGATTCCACGCGCAGCCGTCCGCCCCGCCGGCTGCGGCGCGGCCGCGGCAGCGGGCTTTCCAGTTTGCGGCGCGTGCGCCGAATCTCGCGCACCGCGGCGCCGTACTTTGCGCGCAAACTTCCCGCGCCCCCGGTGTATACGTTGCGAATCACCCACACGCGATGCTGCACGTGGTCAAACGCCACCAGACCCAGGTAGAACATCATCACGCTATCGTCCAGATTCAAATCGTCGCGCCCGCTCGCCGGAATCCGCTCGATCAAACGCACCATGTCGTACGCAAAATATCCAATCGCTCCGCCAATCAGCGGCGGCAGACCCGGCACCCGCACCGGTTGATACCGCTCCGTCAGCTGACGTAAATACTGAATCGGATCCGCCTCGAAATTCTTGCGTTTGCCGCCCGTTTCCAGGCTGCATTTCCGGCCGCGCGAACGAAATACTTCCTGCGGATTCGCGCCGGCAAATGTGTAGCGCGCGATGTTTTCGCCGCCTTCCACGCTCTCCAGCAAAAACGAATATTTCGCGTTGTGCGCAAGGCGCAGATGCGCGCCCACCGGCGTCAGCAGATCCGCTGTAAACGTCTCGTACACCGGCACCAGGTTTCCCTGGCGCGCCAGTTTTGTGAATGTTTTGAAGTTCGGCTGAATCATCGTCTAACCAAGTTCTCTTCGCGCGTCAGCGCGCGCAACACGGCGCCGCGCATCACTTTCACCGGCGCCCGCTCGCCCGTCCATATTTCCCACTGCGCCGTTCCCTGCGCCACAAACATTTCCACGCCCGAAACCGTTTCGATGCCGCGCACCGCCGCGAGTTGCATCAGCTTTGTAACCCGAGGCCGGTAAATCAGATCGAAAACCAGCCTGCAATTGATTTCCCGCGCCGCAAGTGGCGAGCGGCCTGCCTCCGGATGCATCCCCACCGGAGTCGCGTTCACGATCGCATCGAAAAATTCCCGCCGCAGGCGCCCACGCTCCACCGCTTCGCCGCCCACAGCACGCGCCAGCGCCTGGGCAGCCTGCTTGCGCCGCGCACAAACGCAAACCGACGCTCCCGATTCCGCCAGCGCAAACGCCACCGCACGCGCCGCGCCTCCCGCGCCGAAAATCAAAGCCCGGCTGCCGCGCAACGGGATGCGGCGCTCGAGCGCCCGCAGTACGCCCACATAGTCCGTGTTGTACCCGTACAATTTCCCGCCGCCGCGCACCACCACCGTATTCACCGCGCCGATCGCCGCCGCCATTGGATCGCAATCGTCCAGATGTCGCAAAATCGACTGCTTGTGTGGCAGCGTCACACTGAAGCCTGCGATTCCCAGCGGCTCGACACTGCGAAGAAAGTCCCCTAGCTCACGCACCATGAACGGCAGAAATACCGCATCCATCTTACGGGCCTGAAAGCCTGCGTTCTGCAGCACAGGCGATAGCGAATGACCGATCGGATCGCCAATCACTCCGTACACGCGCGTCTTCCGGCGCAACCGATCCGCGCGGTACAAATTCTTCATCGCGTCCAGGGACACTTGTCCGGGAGCGGTCGCATTCTCTACCGGCGCATAGGCGAGCGCGCTTCCCTCGCGCAGCGCCAACACTCGCGCCGCCATCGCCGCATTCCCCATGGGCACGGCAATCACGTTTTGCGGCCCGTGCGCCAGGCGCAGCACGTCCAAGCTACGTCCCTGCGAGTCACATTGCACCGCGATTTTGATCGCATCCGGGCCACCGCGACGCAAATCCGCTGCAACCCGCCGCAAATTTTTCGGCGAACGCCCAAAAAAATGCGCCGACGCAATCCGCCGCCCTTCGCCCAGCAGCAC
>DATNLN010000149.1:0-12843 GCA_035602855.1 Candidatus Acidiferrales bacterium | reverse complement strand
GACCACGGCGGCGCGGCCGGCCGCAGTGTCCATGTGGACGAAATGCAACTCCATGTCGTACTTCTGGCCGTTGATTTCGTTTTCGCTGACATGGTGAAAATGGAATTGGACCAGAGGCAGCGCGGTTCCATTGACGGTGATACTGCTGCCCGCCTCGTAGTTGATCTGGATGGTGTGGCCGTTGTTGATTATTTTGAGCGGCGAAAGTTTGTAGTCGAAATGGATGGGAGCCAGTTCCGCAGCCTGCGCGCCGACGATATCAATGGGGGATTGGCGCTGGCCGGTCTTACAAGTAGCAAAATCCGGCGAAAGGTCGCCCCAGTGATCGGGGCCTTCCGCTCCGCCATAGCCCCAGTGGGGAGTATTGGCCGGATGGTCTTGGGCAACCGCGGGACGCGCAAGCGCGAACGCGGCGCAGAGAAAGAAAAAAGCTGCTGCGGTGCGGGCCAAACGAGTCGTCATCGGAAACCTCCAGGCGAAGAAGGAAAAGTAGCATCTCACTTTGCGGGCGAATCTTCAAATATTCGGTGTGGAAAACGGGGAACGCGCGGGTATATTCGCAGTGGCCGAGCGGGAGTGAAAGCAAGAGCGGAGAAAGCGTTTTCGGAAAGGCGAGAAAAACGGTGCGGAGGAACGGAAGCATATGAAAACGGCACTGAGCGTCGCGCTCCTGATTGGTATTTTCTGCAGCGCAGCGCAAAGCGCGGGCGCGCAAGATGCGGCACGGGGTGCGAAAGACCAGCCGAGCGAAGGCGCGCAGCAACTGGCCGCTTTGGGCGATTTGAAATTGCGCAGCGGCGCGGTGATTCACGATTTTCGCCTAGGCTACCGCACTTTCGGGCAACTCAATGCGGCAAAGTCGAACGCGATCTTGTGGCCGACCTGGCTGGGAGGCAAGACGCAAGAGCTGGTGCAATTCATCGGGCCCGATAAGGTGGTAAACAGCACGAAATATTTTGTGGTGCTGGTGGATGCGATCGGGGATGGCGTTTCGACTTCGCCGTCGAACAGCAAGGCTCAGGCGCGGTTGCAATTTCCGGAGTTTACGATCCGCGACATGGTGGAGTCCGAACATCGGCTCGCGACCGAGGTGCTGCACTTGACGCACCTGCACGCGGTGATGGGAATTTCGATGGGCGGGATGCAAACGTTTGAGTGGGTGATGGCCTATCCGGATTTTATGGACGTGGCGGTCCCCATGGCGGGCTCGCCGCAATCCACTTCCTACGACAAGCTACTGTGGACCGCGGAAATGGACGCGTTACGGCTGGATCCAGAATGGAAGGACGGGCAGGGCACGCAACCCATGACGGCCGGCTTCGCGGTATACAACGAAATCGGCAATATGAATGTGACTTCGCCGGCATATCGCGTGGCAAAGACCACTCCGCAGGATTTCCCGAAGTTCATCGAGCAAACGCGGAAGGAACTCACGATAAACGCGGCGACGGCATGCGATGCCATCCGGCAACGCCAGGCGATCAATGCATTGGATATTCCGGGGGAGTTTGGCGAGACGATGGAACAGGCAGCAAACAGCGTGCACGCCAAGTTGCTGGTGGTGATTTCTCCGGAGGATCACATGGTGAATCCGACGCCGGCACTCGCCTTTGCGGGCATGATGGGCGCGGCGGTGCTGACGCTGGAATCGCCCTGCGGCCATTTGAGTCTTGACTGTATCTCCGCCGGGCCGATTGTCGGCAAATTTCTTGCCGATCCAGCATCCGTGCAGAGCACGACATTGCGCGGGACAGCCAGCCACTAGGAGAGTGCATGATTCGGGCGGTGAAGACGAGGCGAGCGGCAGCGGTTGCAGGCGCGTTGCTGGGAATGCTGTTTGCGAGCGGCGCAGCGTTGCGCTCGCGCGGGCAACAAAGCGAAGTCAGGACTGGGGCGGTCAGCGTGCATCGCGCGACGAGGTTCGATGTATCGCCGCCGCTGCGGTTGTTGCGCGACTCCGGCGCGACTGATGATGCTGCGGATTGTGAAGGCGTAGGATGCGGTAGTTCGCCCGAGGACCCCGATGCGGATCAAGAACAAAAACCGGTAGAGGTGGCGCCGGCGCCGGTGATTAGCGCAGCCGGCGCCGCGGTGGAACAAAGAACGCAGGGGAAGCGCTCCGCGGTGTCGCTGCTGGAAAGCTTTGACGGGCTGGGTTCTGGGTTCGAGGGACCGCAAGGAACCGCGATGCTGCGCAATCCTTCGGACAATAGTCTGGCGGTGGGTCCCGATCACATCCTGCAAATCGTGAACACGCGGATCGCGGTGTATTCGAAGAAGGGCGCGCGTTACGAAAAAACGGGGACGGTGATTTACGGGCCGGTGCCGACGAATGCGATTTTTACGGGGTTCGGGGGCGCGTGCGAGGCGCGCGATAACGGAGACGCGGTGGTCCGCTACGATCAGCTGGCGAAGCGCTGGTTGATTGTGATGCCGATCTTCGGACGCATTGCGCCGGGCGAATTCCCGGAACAAGGAAAGCCGGCGCTTCCCGGGGAACTCGATCATCCCGGGCCTGCTGTCGCGCCGCCTGCGAATCCGCCGCAGCCTCCGCCGCGCGCCCCTCACCAGGGCCCTGTGAAAAAAGAGGGAACGTTTGCGATGTGCTACGCCGTGAGCGTGGGATCGGATCCGCTGGGCGCTTACTATCGCTATGCGTTTGAGCGCACGCTCTTCCCCGACTATCCACGGCCGGCGATTTGGCCGGACGGCTACTATGTGCCGACCAGCACAGGCGATGACGTGATTCAGAAACATGATTGCATCGCGGACCGCAACAAGATGCTGCTGGGCGAGCCCGCGACCGAGCAGTGCATCATTATTGACGGCGTGAATTTCCTGAACAACGCGGACATTGATGGACCGAAATTGCCGCCCGCCGGGGCGCCGAATATCATGATGGCGGACGGCGGAACACAGCTGAAAAAGATATTCGAGGACGATGGGATTTATGTGTGGAAGGTGCACGTCGACTGGACGAATCCCGTGAACACGAAAGCGGATGGACCGGTGAAGATCACGGTGGCTCCGTATCATTATTTGTGCAACGGCCAGTTGACGAACTGCGTGCCACAGCCGGATACCGACCGGCGGCTGGATGTGCAGGGCGACAAGATCATGCAAAGGCTGGCGTATCGCAGGATCGGCAATCGTGAATCGATTCTGGCGGGTCATTCCGTCGCTACGCAGGCCGGCGGAGGAGGAGTGCGTTGGTACGAATTCCGCTTGGACAAGAAACGTGAGGCCTACCTTTACCAGCAGGGTACCTACGCGCCGGACGGTTTCTATCGCTGGATCCCGAGCATGGCGATGGATAAGAAGGGCAACATCGGCGTGGGCTATTCGTTTGGTGGAATTCCGAATTACGCCGGGCAGCGATTTGCGGCGCGGCGTGACGGCGATCCGAAGGGCGTGCTGACACTTCACGAGACTGTGCTGGCGAGGGGAGAAGCTGCGCAGAAAAATACGCTGCGATGGGAGGATTACACTACGACGGCGCTGGATCCGAGCGATGACTGCACGTTCTGGTACGTGGGCGACTATTTGAAGACGGGCGATGAAAATTATCGGACGAAGATCGGCGCGTTTCGCGTGCCCGGCTGCAAGGCCAGTCGGTAGGTAACCCGCGGAGTTGACGGTCGATTTGGCTCTACGGCCCGGCGAGAATTTCCGCGCCGCGACGCTACTTCTGGAATGAAACCTGACACATTCGTGATCGTGAATCCCGCATCGGGCGGCGGGCGTGCGTTGCGCGCCGAGCCGGAAGTGGCGAGCTTGCTGGCCGAGCGCGGGTGCCGCGCCACGTTTGTACATTCGAAAAGTTCCGAAGATATTCGCGCACAGGCGGCACGCGCCGTGGCGGAGGGATTTCAAACGGTCGCGGCGCTGGGCGGCGATGGCGCGTTTCATCATTTACTGGAAGGCATTCGCGGCAAAGATGCGGTGGCGGGATTTTTTCCGGCGGGAAACGGAAACGACATTGCGCGGGCTCTGGGGATTCCCTGCGATGCGGTGACGGCGGCGGACGCATTCTTGCGCGGGCAGCCGCGAGCGGTGGATCTGGTGCGCGTGCAATTCGGCGATGGCGGCGTGGCGCATTATATGGGCGCAGGAGGGATGGGGCTGGATGCGGAAGCCGCGCATCTGGCGAACACGCAATTCCGGGCGTGGCCGGGAGTAACGCGTTATCTTGCAGGAGCGTTTACGATATTTTTTCGCGAGCCGTTGCTAGATGTATCAGTCGAGATGGATGCGGCGAGTTGGTCCGGCCGCGCATTGTTTGTGGCGGTGGCGAACGCGACGAGTTATGGGTCGGGCGTGCGCATCGCGCCGCAGGCCAAGATGGATGACGGCTTGCTGGACGTGGTGGTTGTGGGCGATGTGGGGTTGTTGCGTTTGTTGGAAGCGATACCGATTGTGCTAACCAGCGGCGATCTGCGCGGATTCCCGGAGGTGACGCGTTACCGTTGCCGTCGGGTTTCGTTGCGCGCGGATCGGGTTGCGCGGGTGCATGGCGACGGGGAGGCGCTGGGCGAGGCGCCGGCCGAGTTTGAGATTCTGCCTGGAGCGATTCGCGTGATGGTGGGGCAGAAAAGGCATGACGGATGAATGCTGATGAACGGCGAAGTCTGATAAGGATCAATGCAGATAAGGACAAGAAAACGACGCTGAGACGCAGATGCCGGTTTGTGAAACCAGGTCTGTCTCAAGTTCCAGCGTCGCGATCAGGGCGCAGTTATTCGTTTTTCTTCTTGGAGAGTTTCAGGGTGACTTCGATGTCGCGGCGGCTATCGAAGCTGGAAACAGTGCGGACGGAAGAGGTCATGGCGTCGTGCTCGGCATGGATTTCATAATCCACGTTGGGATCGAGGCCGCTGAAACGATAATTGCCGGACTCGTCCGCGATATATGTTTTTACCGCTTCGGATTTCACATTTTTCAGGTAGATCACTGCGGAAGGAACGGGATTTTCGCCTTTATCAATCACGCTACCGTGCAGGACTTTTAATTGTGCTTCCGCTTTTTTCTGAGCTTTGGATTCATCTTGCGTGCGGGCGGGCAGCGCAACTAAAAGTCCCATCAGCAGCACTGCGCCTGCCTGAAATAGCCTGTAGCTTTTCACGGAGTCCTTTCTTTCCAGCAGCGGCGGCCGGAAACCAGAAACGTACGGCCGTCTGTGACACCGGTGCGAGCGCGAGAAGGCCGGCGTTCCGGTTTACAGCATGTAAGATGATGCGGAAAGCGGAAAAGATGCGAGCGCAAAGCGAGAGACGGGGATTATCCGACTTCTTCCTCGTCTTCGTCGTCATCCGCTTCATCTTCCTTGACGCTGGACTTTTCCTCTTCTTCGTCGTCGTCATCATCCTCGTCTTCGGAAATGACGATGAGATGCACGGGATGCGTTTGCGTCACTTCCAGCTCGACGTCGCACTCCGGGCAGCTGAGGATTTCGCCTTCCTCGACTTCGTCTTCGTCCAAATCAATTTCGGTGTCGCATTCCGGACATCGGGTCACGAGATTTCTCCCCTTCCTGGGTGTACTTCCACTGGCGGGCTATTATATACCGCAGGTGTCAAGCGAACGCGAGAGGGGATGCGTAAAGGTGACGGTGCGGCGCGAATATCCGGACAGACCACTGGTGGGAGTGGGCGGCGTGGTGATCTCGGACGGGCGGGCGCTATTGATTCGGCGTGGAGGACCGCCGCTGGAAGGTGAGTGGTCGATTCCTGGAGGGATGCTGGAGCTGGGCGAAACGTTTGAGGAGGGAGTGCGGCGCGAATTGGCGGAAGAGACGGGGCTGGTGGTGCGGGTGGTGGAATTCCTCGAGGTCTTCGAGCGGATTTTTTTGGATAAGGATGGGAGGACGCAGTATCACTTCGTGATTCTGGATTATTTGTGCGCCGTGGAGAGCGGGGAAGCGCGGGCGGCTAGCGATGTGCGGGATCTGGCTTGGGCGCGCGAGGAGGAACTGGGGCCATATTCGCTGACTCCGACGGCCACGCGGGTGATCAAACGGGCGTTTGAAATGTGGCGGACGCTTGAATCAAAAGCGCCACAGAATCACAGCGGCGCAGAGAATTGAATGTCGGCTTCTCTGCGGTGGAGGTATCTCTGTGGTGTACTTGCTTGACTCGCTGGATCGCGCACTTCTGTTTTTTCTCTTTCTACGATCTTCTCGGTGACTCTGTGGCAAATTTCGCCTTTAGCTCGCGGCGGCCTCGGGGAGGCGGCCGAAGCGGCGTTCGCGGCCGCGAAAATCTTCCACGGCGGCGGCCAGATCGGCGGCGTCGAATTCGGGCCACATGCGCGGGGTGAAAAATAGCTCGGCGTAGGCGCATTCCCAAAGCATGAAATCGCTGAGGCGGCGGTCACCACCGGTGCGAATCAGCAGATCCACGTCCAATGCGGGGCCGCTGGAGTGGGTGACTTCACCGAGGCGCTTGGCGAATTCACGCTGCGAAACTTCCAGGCTGGAGAGCATCCAGCACGCGGCGCGCAGGATCGCGTCGCGCGCGGAGTAGTCCACAGCGATGCGCAATTCCAGCGCGCGTCCGGCGGCGGTGAGTTTTTCGGCGCACTCGATGGCCTGGGCGAGCGAAGGCGGAATGCGATCGCGCCGGCCGATGACGCGCAGGCGAACGCCAGCTGCGGCGCAGGCGGCGGCCTCGGTGCGAAAATATTGTTCGAGGAGCGCGAGCAGGGCCGCGACCTCGCTCATGGGCCGTTCCCAGTTGTCCGAGGAGAACGCGTAGAGCGTCATGGTGCCAATGCCCAGGCTGGGAGCGGCGCGGACGACGCGGCGGACGGATTCGACGCCGGCGCGATGGCCTTCGGAGCGGGCGAGGCCGCGAGAGGAGGCCCAGCGGCCATTGCCGTCGAGCAGGATGGCGACGTGGAGTTGCGATTGCGGAACCAATGTCAAAGTACTTTTATTCATAGAGTATCCCGGCAAAATTTTTTTGCGGCTTAACGCTCGCGCGTGACGCGGATGAGCGCTTCCATGTGGTTCAGATATTTTTCCAGCGCGCGGCGGCCGGCAGCCGTCAGGCGATATTCCGTTTTCGGCATGCGCCCGTCGAAGGACTTGCTGCAGCCCAGATAGCCGGCATCTTCCAGTTTACGGGCATGCACGCTCAAGTTGCCGTCGGTGGCGCGCAGCAGCTCCTTCAATTCGTTGAAGGTGAGCGATTCATTCACGGCGAGCGCGCTGACGATGGCCAGGCGCGTGCGCTCGTGAATCAGACGATCCAGATTTGTCGCCGTGTTTTCCGCCGGCCGTGCTGCCGAGGTCGTACGTTTATTACGCTCGTCGGATTCGGCACGATCACGACGATACGCACCTGATTTAGCCACCATATTTCCTCGCGATGACGGCTCCAAAAATAATGTGCAAGCCGCCGAAGCCCGCCGCCAGCAGCGCATTCTGCCAATTCCAAGGGGAGAAGAGGGCGACGGCCCCTAACACCATGAAACACAGACCCATCAATGGGACGATGCGGATGGAAAAAGCGCCGCCGGTGACCACACCGGTTCCGTAGAGCAGCAGCCATTGCCCGGGAATGGGGCCGATTTCACTGGAGCGCAGATGCAAGACGGTGAGCAGCGCGCCGACAAAAAGCGGTGGCGCAAAACTGTACACAAAGCGACGGCCCGGCCCGGTGAACATAGACGACCCGGCCTCGCGGGCTTTCGAATAGGTGGTCCAACCCGCTATGACGATTGCGATGAAAGCCTCGGAGATCCAAGTGACCAGCCAGGGAAGAGGCGAAGCCTGGCGGGAAGCGATGGCCGCAGCGCCCAGAGCGGTGATGCCCATGGCCACGCCGCCCCAGCCGGGGACTGCGGTAAAGGAACTGGCGCGCTCCATGGTTTCGCGTATGAAGCGAAGGTTGTCGCGAGCGTGGTCGGCGATAGCGACGGGAGCCTGGTCGCGGAACGATTCTGGAAGCGCCATACGACAACTGTAGCAGGTGGGCGCTAATTGTCAAGTACTTTGTAATGCAAAGTGTACAGGCTGTCTTGTGGCGCGCCGTGCGCGCGTCTATGCTGGTGCGGCGTGAACCTTAGCGGAGGTATGAGAAATGAAACGAATTCTGCTCTCCTTGGCATTGGCAGCGATTTCGCCTTTGGCAGCCATCGCGCAGCAAGCGGCTGCAACGCAAACTCCCGCGCCGCCGACGGCGCTGGTGGCAAACCCGGTGGCAACCGCAGTCCGCAGCAGCGTGGAGCGACAGTCGAAAAACCTGATTGCGGCGACGGAAGAGATGCCTGCGGACAAGTACGGCTACCAGCCCACGCCCGCGCAGAACAGTTTTGGGCATGTAGTGATGCATATGGCGAATTCGAATTTTCACCTGTGTTCGATGATTTCCGGCGTGGAAATTCCCAAGATGGACGAGCTGAAAGAGACGGACGCAAAAGAAAAATTGACCGGGGCGCTGAAGGCTTCCTTTGATTTCTGCACGCAGTCGCTGGCAAACGTGGATGATTCGAAGCTGGGTGAAGTCGTGTTCACGCGCGGCGCGGTTAGCTTGACGCGCGCGAGCGCGATGATCGCGCTGACGAACGATTTCGCGGATCATTACAGCGCGGCGGCGATGTATCTGCGGCTGAACGGGCTGCTGCCGCCGACGGCGCAACAACCGCATAAGGACTAGCTGGCCGCGCGTCACGCTGCGGTTAGGGCGCGGCTTGCCTTATTCCTCGCGCAGGGCTTGCATGGGATCTACCCGCGTCGCGCGCTGTGCAGGGATGAAGCAGGCGAGGAGCGCCGCAAACAACAGTGCTGCGGCGACGGCACTGAACGCTGCGAAATCAATCGTGCCGACATTGTAGAAAATGCTGTGCATGGCTCTTCCGACGCCATAGGCTCCCGCTAGACCGAGGAGAAGTCCGACGCCAGTCAGTAGCATCCCTTCCTTCAGAATCAGAGTTAGCACATTGCCGCGCCCGGCGCCTAGAGCCATGCGCAGGCCGATCTCGTGCGTGCGTTGCGCGACCGCGAATGACATCACGCCGTAAATCCCCAGAGCCGCCAGAAGCAGCGCGACGGCCGCGAAGCCCCCAAAGAGCGCGGCGGTGAAGCGGTCTCCGGCGAGCGATTCGTCCTTGATCTGGTCCATCGTCTTGACTTCCGAAAGAGGCAGGTTCGGGTCCATGGATTGAACGATTTCGCTGATGCTGCGAGTCAAGGTGGCCGGCTCAACGGTAGCGCGAACGCCGATCGCCGCTTGCGGCCAAGGACTCTGGGCAAACGGCACGTCGATTTCCGGGAAACCCACGTCGCGGGGGCCGCCATTGCGAACATCGTGGTACACGCCGACGATTTGCCAGGGAATGGGCGGGCCGAGTTTGGTGACGCCGGGAATTAGTTGTTCGACGAGGATGGTCTGCGTCACGGGATCAACACCACTGAGAAATTTTTTGACGAATGCTTCGTTGACGACGGCTACCGGAACGCTTCCGGCTACATCCTGGTCGGTGAAGGAACGTCCTTGCTTCATGCTCATGCCGAACGCCTTGAAATATTGCGGAGTGACCATACTGAAGCCGGCACCGGGACGCGCGGAGGGATCTTCGATATGGGGCCTGCCGGCAATCTGGAAGGCCATGCCGAAATTCACGCCTGCTATCGGTATACCTTCGGAGGCAGAGGCGGCGGTGACTCCGGGCAGTGCCTGGATTCTTTGCAGAAGCTCGCGATAGAAAGTAGCGATTTGTTGCGGATCGGTCAGGTGGCCTTGCGGCACCGGAAGCTGGAAGGTGAGGATGTGATCGGTGCGGAAGCCCAGGTCCACGTGCGCGACGTTCCACAAGCTGTGAATCGCCAGCCCACCGCCCGCGAGAAGGCTCAGCGCCAGCGCAAATTCGGCGATTACGAGCGTGCGGCGAAAGCCGTGACGTCCAACTCCAACGCCTGACCTGCCGCCCTCCTTCAAGACTTCATTCAAGTTCATGCGCGCGGCCTGCCACGCCGGAACGCTGCCGAATAGCACTCCCGCAAACAGAGTGGCGACGACGGTGAAGAGCAGCACCGGAACGTTCAGGCGGACGTCGGCTTCGGAAGGAAGGGTGAACGGAGGCATGATAGCGACGATTACGTGGAGCAATCCCCATGCGAGCGCGACACCCAGCGCGCCCCCCACGAACGCAAGCACGATGCTTTCGGCAAGGAACTGGCTGAAGAGGCGCTGACGCGAAGCGCCCAGAGAAGCGCGGACGGCGACTTCTTTCTGGCGAGTGGTGGCGCGGGCCATCAGCAAGTTGGCGACGTTAGCGCAGGCAATGAGCAGAACGAATGCGACGGCGCCGAGCAGGAGCCAGAGAGCGGTGCGCACGTCGCGATCCAGGAAGTCATTCTTCAGCGGCTCGACGGAAGCGCCCCAACCTTTGTTCGACTTCGGATAAACATCCGCAATGTGACGGGTGACCGCGTTCATGTCCGCGCTGGCTTGCGCCAAGGTGACGCCGGACTTCATGCGCGCGAAGACGATGAGGAAATGAAAATCGTGATTCATCTGATCAGGTTTGAAAACGAGCGGAACGAAGAGTTTCGTGGGAGTGCGGTCGGCTTGTCCGGCGGGGCGGACGCCGATGACGGTATAGCTTTCGCCGTTCATGTGGATTTCACGGCCAATGATCTGAGGATCGCCGGCGAAGTGTTCGCGCCACATTTGATTGGTAAGAACGACGACGTGATCTTTTCCGGCCACGGCTTCGTCGGGACCAAAGTAACGGCCTAGGAATGGAGGTTCGCCAAGCAATTGATCCAGAAAACCCGGGGTGGTGAAACTGCCGCGGACGCGTTCGGGTTTCTCGCCGACGGCGAGGTTGAAGTCGGAGTCGGTGGCGGTGCCCATAGACTGGAAGACCGAGTTTTCCTGCTGCCAGTCGAGGAAATCGCCGGCGGAAGAAACGTTCTTATTTCCAGCGACAGTGGAGCGGACGACTACCAGTTGATCGGCTTGAGGATAGGGGAGCGGAGCGAGTAGCGTGGCATAGACGACGCTGAAAATGGCCGTGTTGGCGCCGATGCCCAAAGCCAGAGCGAGAATAGCGACAGCGGCGAATCCGGGATTTTTCAGGAGCAGGCGGAATCCGAAGCGGGTGTCACGCAGCAGGCTCATCATGCTTGGGGACTCCTTGTGAGGAATCGATTAGATGCATGGCCATTGCTACGACCTGGGCGATGGGTATGTTCGCACAAATCCGTTGGTGATTGGCACGCAAATCGCCAAAGTGACCGTTTAGCAAATTAGTGACGATAGAGGATTTAGTCTGTCGCATAAGTAAACGAGCGTGCCCGGTTGTACGAATGCGAGAGAGGGAATGTTCGATTGCGGACAGGAAGTAAGCTGCTGTAGGTGCAGGAATGTGGCCCGCGTTCGCTGCAAATTTCGCACAATTTAATCGTATAGTAGGGGCCGCGTGCCGCCTAAACGCTGCGATTGGTGTGGAATATTAGATAGCGTGCAAACTATTGATGATAACTACCGCTAGGCCTGCCTCCTCACGACCTAATCATTCCGAGCCTGAGCAGACGCCGCCCTCCGTTCGCACGCTGACCGCGATGGGCGTACTGCTATTTCTGACGGGGGCGATCCTGCCGTTAATCTTTGCTCCGCATTTGTGGTTCGCAGTGACGCGCTGGACCGGGCTGGCTGCGATCGGGGCCGGAGGATGGCGTCGGTCGTCGCTGACTTACTGGATTTTTTTCGCGATGCTGCTGGGCGGAGAGATTGGGCTAGACCGTCCGCAGTTCGCCGAACATTTACGCGTGTTCAGCGATATTTTCCTGCGCTTGATCAAGGTGATCGTGGCGCCGTTGATTTTTGGGACGCTGGTGACTGGAATCGCGGGGCATGGAAATTTGCGCAGCGTGGGACGGATCGGGGTGAAGAGCCTGATCTATTTTGAGATTGTGACGACGCTGGCGCTTTTTATCGGACTGGGCGCAATCAATATCAGCCGGGCTGGAGAAGGGTTGACAGCGACGGCGGCGGCGACGTCGATGGGGCCTGCGCCCAGCGCGGCTCCGCTCCATTGGGACGACTTCCTGCTGCACGTTTTTCCGGAAAATCTGGCGAAGTCGGTGGCGGAAAATCAGATTCTGCAGGTCGCGGTGTTTTCGGTGCTCTTCGGAATTGCGCTAGGACGCCTATCGGAGTCCAAGCGCGCGCCGATGCTTGGCTTTTGCGAATCCCTTACGGCAACAATGTTTGCGTTTACGAATTTGGTGATGTATTTCGCGCCGGTGGGGGTGGGCGCGGCAATGGCGTATACCGTGGGGCACATGGGGATTGCCGTGTTGTTGCCGCTGGGAAAATTGCTGCTCACTGGTTACGGCGCGCTGGGGTTCTTCCTGCTGGTCGTGCTGTTGCCCATCGCATTATTCGCGCGTCTGCCGATCGGGCGTTTTGTGCGCGCGGTGGCAGAGCCCGCGACAATCGCTTTTGCGACGAGCACTTCGGAAGCGGCACTGCCTCGCGCGATGGAATGCATGGAAGCGTTTGGCGTGCCACGGCGAATTGTGGCGTTCGTCATTCCGGCCGGGTACAGCTTCAATCTGGACGGGTCAACACTGTATCTGGCGGTGGCTTCCATTTTTGTGGCGCAGGTCGCGGGCATTCATTTGACATGGCTGGAACAGCTTTTCATGGTGTTTACGCTGATGGTGACGAGCAAGGGCGTCGCCGGGGTGCCGCGCGCGGTGCTGGTCGTGCTGCTGGCTACGGCGGCGACGTTTCATCTTCCCACGGAGCCGATTTTCATCATTCTGGGAATTGATGCGCTGATGGACATGGCGCGCACGGCGGTGAACGTGATCGGGAACTGTTTGGCCTG
>DATNLN010000130.1:0-9815 GCA_035602855.1 Candidatus Acidiferrales bacterium | reverse complement strand
GGCCAGCGCATGACGCGGGCGCAGATCATCGAGCACGTTTGGAATCTGTCGTTCGACACCATGTTTGCATTTTTCGTGGTTCTTTATTCCTCCGCGCAAATTGACAAACGCAAAGCGGGCCAGCTGGCCATGGCCATCCAGCTGGCCTTCCAGCAGATGGGCATCTTCGACGCTGCCAGCTCCAAGGTGGCGCTCGCCGGCGGCGAACCCACGCCTATTGCCGAGGTGCAGCTCATCGAGAACGTCAAGCGCCTCCAGAACCTGGGCCAACTGCCCAATGCGACGCAAGGCTCGCTCACTGGCTCGGTAGATCGCCCCAAGATGGACGAATTGCAGAAAAAACTTGAAGACGCGCTCGCGCTGCAAATTGACGATCGCATCATTTCCGTCGCGCCGAACAAGGAAGGCACCGTCGTGAGCCTGCGCGAGGCGGGTTTTTTCCAGAGCGGCTCCACGCAACTTGGTCCGCAGACCATTCCCTCGCTGGCGTCCATCGTGAAAATCATCGGACCGGAAAAAATGGACATCCGCATCGAGGGCCACACCGATAATGTTCCCATTCACAATGGAAAATACAATTCGAACTGGGAGCTATCCACCGCGCGCGCCACTGAAATCATCAAGCTCTTCATCACTAAATTCGCGCTGGCTCCCGATCGCCTTTCCGCTTCCGGTTACGGCGAATACTATCCCACCGCGTCGAGCGATACCGCCGAAGGCCGCGCCATGAATCGCCGCGCGGATCTGGTGATTTTGAATTCTATTTCGGACGCGGGTGTGCCTACCCCAACCGTCGTCGCGCCAGACGCCATCCCGACAATCTCCGCGCCGCAGTAGCGTCGGCGAGACTGCAGGAGCAATCTTCCTCCGGGTACCAATACGAATCTGCAACACAAGGAGATCGTCGCGCATGCGCGCATACCGGTGGCACGCAGAATGGAAGCGCGGGGAAGTTCGTGATTGCGTCAGTTCGGTTGCGGAGCAACAGGCGGCGCGGAGGCAGCGGAGGGAGTAGTAGCAGGCACTGCAGGAACGGGCGTCGCGGCGTTCGAAGCGATTTCCTTCACCACTCGCGCCGCAAGCTTCTTGCTGATAGGGCACGAAGTGTCGTTGATCCGGCACTGCGCCAGCGTCAAGGTGCAGCCGCAGTCGCAGGTTTCCGAATTCATGCGTTTCAACGCGGCTTTTTTCTGTTCGGGATTCAGGCCGGTAAAATCCACGTTGGGCAGGTCAGTCGCCAGCACCGCATTCTTCAAAAATATCTGCCCGGTATCTTCAAAAGTTTCGATCGTCGCATCGACCGGCAACCCCAACAATAGGCGCACTTCGGCTTCATACAGCGCGTTAGAAAAGAGCCCTTCATGTTTCTGCACCACGTTGCCGTCCGGATTCACCACAAACAGCGTTGGCAACGCCGCCACTCCGCCGTATTCCGCCACGATCGTGCGGTCGGCCATCACAATCGGGTAATTGATTCCAGCCTGCTTGGCAAACTTCTTCACTTCGGCCGGATCGCCGTCGTCCACCGACACGCCCACAACCTGCAGACGATCCTTGTAACGATTTGCCAAATCAATCAGCACCGGAATTTCCGCGCGGCAAGGCGGGCACCACGTGGCCCAGAAATTTATGAATACGACTTTGCCCTTCCATGCCGCGGTAGATACGGGATTGCCATCGAGATCGTTTACCAAAAACGCCGGCATCGGTTGTGGATGGCTGGCGAACCGTACGACGTGATCTTGAGGCGAATTCGCCCCGGATTTTATTTTGCTTGTGGCTAGTGAGGAGGATGCTGAGGAAGCTGGCGACGCAATCGCTTTTGTTACGTGCGGCTGCTCGGTACGGCTCGCAGCCAGTCCAATCGCCAAGCCTGCCAGCCCGGCTATCATCGCAAGCACTAGAATAAACGATCGCTTCATTCGCCGCCTTGCACCAGACACTATTATGGGCCAGGGAGAATCAGCGGGCAAGGCGCGAAGCGAGCGCGATTGCGAAAAAAGCGCCAGGCTAAGAAAAAGGGAACGGATTCAAACCGGGACGCCAATTCCCGAATCGGTGCGGCGCCGCGATTTTGGTTTCACATGCGCGCCAATTTTGAAAGTTAAGTGCTTGATAATCCGGTCCGTCCGATTCCTCCGCGTTCGCGCACTTGGGCACGCTACTTGCAATAGGTACGGCGTGGGTCGCGCTCCAACACGATCCGCATCGTCCAGTAAATGGGGAGGAAGGGGCCCACTTGCAGGATGGTATGGGTCGTTCCCACCTGCCTCTGAGAGGGAAGCTGGATGGATGACCCCATGGTTCGGTCACGCCTAGGCCGAATCACCGGAGCGCGATCTTTGGGGCCCTGGATCCCAAGCCGGGGCCCCTCTTTTTTTCTGCATCCTCGTTTGGCGCCGTATCGGCCATCCTCGCGCTTCAATTTCTAGTCCATTTCGTGATAGCTTCTCGCCATGAATGCCTCACTTATCCTCTGCCTCGCCTTTGCCATTGGCGTGATAGCCGGACTGCGCACGTTCACCGCTCCCGCCGTCGTTTGTTGGGCCGCCTATCTGGGCTGGATCAACCTGCGCGGTTCCCATCTGTCGTTTCTAGGCTCTATTGTGACCGTCGTGATCGTCAGCCTGCTCGCGATCTTCGAGCTGGTTAACGACAAACTTCCCAAGACTCCAAGTCGTACCACTCCTGGCCCGTTCGGCGCGCGTATCGTCTCCGGCGCGCTAAGCGGTGCGGCGCTAGCTATCGCGGGTGCGCAGGTCGTGCTGCTGGGTGCCCTCGTCGGGATCGTGGGAGCTGTCGTTGGAACGTTCGGCGGTTACCAGGCGCGCCACCAGATCGTTACACAGCTGAAGGTGAAGGACATTGGCGTGGCGCTGGTGGAGGATCTGATCGCAATCGGCGGCGGGCTGCTAATTGTTACTAGGTTCTAGTTTGCGCAGCACGGGAATGCGGGCTTCGCGCAGCACGTGCTCCACGATATTTTCGTGCAATCGCGAAGCGTCGTAATCGATGTGCAGGTAGTTCGTTTTTTCATCCAGCCGAAAACCTTTCAGGCCGTACGTGTTCGCGAATGCGCCCAGCGCGCGGAATTGTTCGGGCTTCAGCTGGCCTTGCAGTTCGTATGTAACTGTCATCTGTGTCATGCGTGGGATTATAGCAGCTGACGCGCGCGCTGCGTGCGGTTTACAACTTGACGCGACGCAGGCGCAGCGCGTTGGTGATGACCGAGACGGAACTGAAGGTCATCGCTGCGCTCGCCAGAATCGGGCTCAGCAGCAATCCGAAAAACGGATATAGCACTCCGGCCGCGATGGGCACACCCACCGAATTATAGGCAAAGGCAAAGAAGAGGTTTTGGCGGATGTTGCGCATCGTTGCGCGGCTCAGCGTGCGGGCGCGCGCCAAGCCGCGCAGATCGCCTTGCAGCAGCGTGATTCCCGCGCTTTCGATCGCTACGTCAGTGCCGGTACCCATCGCGATACCCACATCGGCCTGCGATAGCGCCGGAGCGTCGTTCACTCCGTCGCCGGCCATTGCCACGATGTGTCCTTCGGCCTGCAGCTTCTTCACGATTTCGTTTTTCTGCTCCGGCAGCACTCCCGCGAAAACTTTTTCGATTCCCAATTTGCGTGCCACCACTTCGGCAGTCGCGCGGCTGTCGCCTGTAAGCATCACGATGTGAATTCCGTCCTGCTGCAGCTGTTGGATCGCTTCCGCCGTCGTCGCTTTGACGGGATCGGCCACGGTGATCAATCCCGCCGCTTTTCCGCCAATCGCGACGAACATCACTGTCTCGCTCTCGGCTTCCCGCTGCCGCGCTTTTTCCTCCAGCGCGTCCCGCGAAATACCTAATTCCGCGAAGAGCGCGCGATTTCCCAGCGCTGCCACTTGGGCGCCTATTTTCGCCAGCACGCCTTTGCCCGTGCGCGACTGGAAGTCGGTGCTGTCGCCAGGCCCGATCCCGTGTTCCTTCGCGCGCGCAAGAATGGCAGATGCAAGCGGATGCTCGCTTGCGCGCTCCAACGTCGCCGCAATTCGCAATATTGTCGCGTCGTCAAATCCCGGCGCCGCGCTGATGGCCACCACCTTCGGCTGTCCCTCGGTCAGTGTTCCGGTCTTGTCCACTATAATCGTATCTACTTTTTCCAGCGTCTCCAGTGCTTCCGCATTCTTCACCAGGATGCCCGCCAGCGCGCCGCGTCCGGTGCCCACCAGGATCGCCATCGGCGTCGCGAGGCCTAGCGCGCAAGGACATGCGATGATCAGTACCGCCACGGCGTTCAGCAAAGCTTGCGCCACGCGCGGCTGGGGGCCGACTGCGGCCCACACCCCAAAAGTGATTGCAGCGATCAGCACCACCGCCGGAACGAAATATCCGGCCACGCGATCGGCAAGTCTCTGCACCGGTGCGCGGCTGCGCTGCGCCTCGCTAACCATCCGCACAATCTGCGCGAGCAAAGTCTGGCTACCCACTCGCTCAGCCCGCATCACGAGCGTGCCCGTGCCATTGACTGTTCCGCCGATCACTCGCTTAGCGGCCGACTTCTCCACCGGAATCGCCTCCCCGGTCATCAGCGACTCGTCCACCGCACTTTCTCCGTCGGTGACGATGCCATCTACCGGCACTTTTTCGCCCGGACGCACGCGTAGCATGTCCCCCACCTGTATATGTTCGAGCGGCACGTTCAGCTCCGTGCCATCGGCGCGCACCAGCCGCGCATTTTTCGGTGAGAGCCGAAGCAGGGAACGGATCGCCGCAGAAGTTCGGCTGCGCGCGCGCAATTCCAGAACTTGTCCGAGCAGCACTAAAGTCGTGATCGCCGCAGCAGCCTCGAAATAAACCGGCACCTCGCCGCTCATGTCGCGAAACGTGCCAGCAAAGCGCTGCGGGAAAACCACCGCCGCGACGCTGTAAAGAAACGCCGTGCCCGTTCCCAGCGCGATCAGTGTGAACATATTCAGGCTGCGATTCACCACCGACGCCCATCCGCGCTCGAAGAACGGCCAGCCGCTCCATAGCACGACCGGTGTCGCCAGCGCCAGCTCGATCCAGCCCGTCGCGCGCGCGGAAAGCAAGTTCTGGATCGGCTGGCCCGGAATCAGGTCAGACATTCCCAGCAAAAGTACCGGAATCGTCAGCGCGACGCTGGACCAAAATCTGCGCGTCATTGAAACCAGCTCTGGATTTTCCGGCTGCTCGGCGATCACCGTGCGCGGTTCGAGCGCCATCCCGCAAATTGGGCACGAACCCGGCCTGGGCCGCACAATCTGTGGATGCATCGGGCAGATGTATTCCACCTGCGTCGCGGGAGCCAGCGGCAATGACGGCTCCAGCGCCATCCCGCATTTCGGGCACGCTCCCGGATAATCCTCGCGAACTTCCGCGTCCATCGGGCAAACGTACGTATTCGCCGCCGCGAGCTTCTGCGCGAGATGCTCGGTTCCATTTATATTTTCGTGCAAGACGGCCAACGCAGGAGCTGTGGCTGGTGCCCCCGCACGGCTGAATTGCACCATGCCGTTGTCGCGTTGCATCGCAGCCGGGGCCGTTGCGTTCGAATATTTCGCGGGCTCGGCGCGAAATTTGTCCGCGCATCCCGCGCAGCAAAAATAGTAACTCTTGCCGGCGTACACCACCGGCGCTGCCAGCCGCGTCGGATCCACCGTCATTCCGCAAACGGGATCGCGTTCCATCATTGCACCTTGGCTTGCTCGGTCTTGCGCCCCATTACCGCGCGTGTGTGTAAATCAGCTTCATCAGCTCGTCATAAGTTGCTTCCGCCTGCGCCGCGTTTCCTTTGCGAATCGCCTGCGTGGCGCAGTGCCGCAAATGGTTTCGCATCAGACCGCGCCCCACGGCGCGCAAGGCCTCCTGCACGGAAGAAATCTGCACCATGATGTCGGGACAGTAGCGGTCCTGCTCGACCATGCGCGCCAGACCTCGTACCTGCCCCTCGATGCGCCCCAATCGTCTCAGATTCGCCGATTTAATTTCCGGGCTAACCCCGGCCGCCTTGCGCGCGCCGCCGTGAACTTCGCACGCGCAGGCTACCGCAACACGGCCAGCCGGAACACGTCGCTTCATGTCCGTATACCCCCTGGGGGTATTATGGCGGGCGCAAGCGTAATTGTCAACCGAAGCAGAATCCTGCAGGCAAAGGCGAGCGTATCGCGGGACTTGCCGCAAAACGCGTCGGGCTGGGGGGGAACTACCTGCGCAGAAGCGTTACTTCGCGTCCAGCAGCGAATCGATGTAAGCACTCATCTCCGGGCTGGACCAATCCTGCGGCCCGACGATTTTGCGGTCAAGCTTTCCATTTCTCCCGATCACATAGGTATCCGGATACATGGATGTGCCGTATTGCGCGGGAATTTGCTTCGTGGTATCGCGAAAGGTGGGAAATTGAATCTGATACGTTTTCAGAAATTCGTCGTAAGCCTGCGGATCGTCGTCCTCGCTGATGCCCAGCACCATCCCGCCGCGCGACACAATCCGCCTCTGCAGCTCGTTCAGCGAAGGAGTTTCCTCCACGCACGGCGGGCACCACGTCGCCCAGAAATTCAGCAGCACCAGCTTTCCGCGCAGGTCGGAAAGTTTGGTCGGTTTGCCGTCCAGCGGAAAAGTAAAATCTTTGGGCGTCGTTCCGCGCAAGCTCGGCTCGCCTTGACGGTAGTCTGGATGCGCAAATAACACCAGTAGCCCCACGATGAACGCGAGCACCAGGGCTGTATTCAGTTTACGTTTCAATCCTTTGTCCAAGCACCCTATAATAACGGTATCGGCGAATCGAATGCGAGCGATTTGCCAGCCCTGCCGTTGGGCCAGTTGGAAGGCCCGGGCAGGAGCGCACGGAATTTAGCCCACGATCATTCGCCCGCGGAGCGGCGTCGCGTTTTCGACCAGCCCAACAAAATTATGGTTTCCGCCATCATTCCGGCACGCAACGAAGAAGCCTCGATCGCGCGCGCGGTGGAATCCGTCGCCGCGCAGCCCGAAATCGCCGAGATCATCGTCGTGGATGACCAATCCATGGACAGCACCGCCGCGATCCTCACCGGGCTCGCCACGCGCATCCCCCAATTGAAAATCCTGCGTACACCCGCGCTGCCGACGGGCTGGATCGGCAAAAATTACGCCGCCGCGCTCGGCGCCGATGCTGCGCAGGGCGATTGGTTGCTCTTCACCGATGCTGACACCTGCCACATGCCGGGTTCAACCCGCCGCGCGCTCACCGACGCCGTGGATCACAACGCCGTACTCGTTTCTTATTCGCCGGAGCAAGAGCTCGGTTCGTTCTGGGAGCGCGCGCTCATTCCGTTTGTGTATTGTCGGCTCTCGGCCAAATTTTCCTTCGCGCGCGTCAATAATCCGAAACTTCCTGATGCTGCCGCGAACGGCCAATTCCTGATGATCCTGCGCGACGTGTATCAGAAAGTCGGAGGGCATGCCGCCATGGCGGGAGAAGTTCTGGAAGACGTGGCCCTAGCCCGCCGTGTGAAGCAAGCCGGCTATCAGCTTTATTTCACCGCGTCCATGGGAACCGTGCGTACGCGGATGTACCGCAGTTTCCCCGCGCTGTGGCAAGGATGGACCAAGAATCTCTACCCGCTGATGGGCGGCACGACCAAGCGCGTGCTTTCTGAATTAGTCGAAGTTTTCCCGGCCGTGGAGATAATCGTCCTGGCCTTGTTCTGGCTTTTTTGGACGCCATTCGGACGAATGCAGCGGCCGCCGCTCTGGCTGCTGGCGGCCCTGTTGTTTCTGGCGACTGCCCGGCGTTGCGTGCGCTTCTGCGAGCGGCTGCAGTGGAATCTCTATCCAATCTCATACATCCAATACTATGTTCCGGGAACCTGTCTCTATACCGCCGCGCTCATCGCCTCGTGGTGGAAAAATACGCGCGGCTCGTTCGAATGGAAGGGACGGAGCTACCCCTCGGGTGCTCAGTCCACAGCACAGAAACCGCTGCCGCAAAGGACGCAATGATCCGCATCACACGCAAAGTCGAGTTCTCAGCGTCGCACTTTTATCACAACCCGAATTTTTCGGCGGAGGAGAATCGCCGCGTCTTCGGCAAGTGCAATAATCCGCACGGCCACGGGCACAACTACACTCTGGAAGTCACGATCGCGGGCGAGCCCGACCCTGCCACAGGTATGGTTCTCGATCTCAAAGAGTTAAAAGATATTCTGCAGCGCGAAGTGATGGATCGCATGGATCATCGCCACCTGAATTATGAGGTGCCCGAACTTGCCGGAAAAATCCCCACGTGCGAGAACATCGCCGCGGTGATCTGGCAGCTGCTGGAGTCAAAAATCAGCCGCGGCAAACTCGATCGAGTGCGCCTGTACGAATCGCCCTATCTGTTCGCGGATTGTACCGCCGCAACGGCCAACGGAGCAGGGAAGCGCGCATGAAACTCTCGCTGACGCGCCGCTACGATTTCGCCGCCTCGCATCGCCTACACGCGCCGAATCTTAGCGCCGAAGAGAACAAGCGCATATATGGCAAGTGCAACAATCCCTACGGTCACGGCCACAATTACACGCTGGAAGTCACGGTGAGCGGCCCGCTGGATCCAGCCAGCGGGATGATCGCTAATTTGGGCGACCTCGATCCCTTCGTCGAGCGCGAGGTTCTCGTAGCCTTTGACCAGAAGAACCTGAACGAAGAAGTCGCCGAGTTTCGCAGCGCCGTGCCCACGACCGAGAACGTCTGCCGCGCAATATTTCGGCGCCTGCAAAAGTTTCCGGCCGCCCACCTGGAACGCGTGCGCATCGAAGAAACCAGCAAGAACAGTTTCGAAATCGCAGCGGAAGACTTTGCATGAGGAGCAAACCAATCATGGGTGAAACTACAGAAATCGCGCTGCCGGAGCCTGTCTCCGGGAAAATTGCCGAGCTGGTCCGCGAGATGCTCGTGCACCTGGGCGAAAATCCCGACCGCGAAGGGCTGCGCCGCACACCCGAGCGCTTCGAGAAGGCGCTGCGCTTCCTCACCAGTGGCTACCGCCAGGATCCCGACAAGTTGCTGAACGGCGCGATGTTCAACGTGTGCTATGACGAAATGGTCGTCGTCAAGGACATCGAACTCTACAGCCTCTGCGAACACCATCTGCTGCCGTTCTTCGGGAAATGCCACGTTGCTTACATTCCCAAAAAGAAGGTCGTCGGCCTCAGTAAGGTCGCCCGCTTGGTGAATATGTACGCCCGCCGCCTGCAAATTCAGGAGCGCCTCACCAGCCAGATCGCTACGGCAATTCAAGAAAAACTCGATCCTGCCGGAGTCGGCGTCATCATCGAAGCCCGCCACCTTTGCATGGTCATGCGCGGCGTCGAAAAGCAAAATTCCACCACGACCACCAGCGCCATGCTGGGCGACTTCCGCGAAAACAAGCAGACCCGCGATGAATTTCTCGCGCTGGTCGGTTCGCCGCGATCCTAGACGCCGCGACAACCACAACGTCAACGCCGCCAAGCCGCCTCAGCAGAAGCTCGCCTTCCCTCGCCCCGCCGAAAATTCCTTGGTACAGGAATCACTGTATGTTAGCATTTTAGGGTCGAAGAGAGACCAAGAGCATAGAGCAGGGCACGACGTTTCAGGAGGGGTCGAGTTGAGCGCAGCCAAACTGGCATTAATCGAACAGTTCCGGGTTCACACCAAAGACACGGGTTCACCGGAAGTGCAGATTGCTTTATTGAGCGAACGCATCAGCTATCTGACCACTCACCTTAAGTCCCACGCAAAGGATCACGCCTCACGCCGCGGATTGATCATGATGGTCAACAAGCGCCGCAGGCTGCTGGACTAT
>DATNLN010000128.1:0-26011 GCA_035602855.1 Candidatus Acidiferrales bacterium | reverse complement strand
TCGCGGCGCCGATATTGCCGCTGCCGATTGCGCGAATGTCCGGGCCGCCGAGCGCTTTTACGACGAGCAGGCCGAAGGGGATCGAGCCGAGGAGGTAGGCGGTCACCGGGATGAGCAGCGCGGGGCTGAGCGGGAGCGAATTCACTTCGCTCCTTCCACGAATGGAAATGCGGCGAGTTTGCTGTATTGCGCGCCGGATGGTTTGAGCACGCTTTCGAACAGATGGAATTCTGATTCGCGAGCCGCGCCGAAATCATACGACTTCAGGGCATCAGCCGCACGCAGCAGATTTTCCAGCGCATCGTTTGGTTCCAGGCGCGCAAGCGTGAGGTGTGGAGAGTACGCGCGCGTTTCCCGGGCGAAGCCGAGCGGCTCGAGCGCTGCTTCGACCGCGGCGGCGAGTTCGGCGAGATTGGGAGTGGCCTGCACGCCGCACCAAAGGATGCGCGGCTTGAATTCGTTGGGGAAGAAACCGAGGACGCGAAAATCCATCGCGACGGGCTGCGCGAAACGAATCGCCGCCAGAGCGGCGCGGATTTCGGGAAGTTTTTGCGGCTCTGTTTCGCCCAGAAATTTCAGAGTGAGGTGCATGGACTCGGCGCGCACCCAGCGTGCGGCGCGGCATTCCGGTTTCAGGCGCTGCGCGAGCGTGGCGAGGGCGTTGCGCACCGGGTTGGGCAGCTCGAAGGCGACAAAGAGGCGCATGGATTTGGCTCAGGCTCTGGCGGCAGTGGGAAAAAGATAGTAGCGGCGCACGGCATCGAGCGCGGATTGCGACGCGAATTGGCGAATTCGTTCGCGATCGCCGGGAAAACGATAAGCGCGTTCGCGGGGGCCGTGTTCGTCGGCGAGGCCGATGTGGACCAGGCCCACGGGTTTTTCCGGCGTGCCGCCGCCGGGACCAGCGACGCCGGTGACGCCGACGCCCAGTGTCGCGCCAGTGCGTTTGCGGATGCCGTCGGCGAGGGCCAGCGCGACTTCGGAACTGACCGCGCCTTTTGCTTCGATCAGACTTTGCGGAACGCCGACGAGGCTGGTTTTCAGATCGTTGCTGTAGCAGACCACGCCGCCCAGAAAATAGGAGGAGCTGCCGGGAATCTTGGTGAGGCGTTCGGCGAGCAAGCCACCGGTGCAGCTTTCGGCGACGGCGACGGTGGCGCGATTTTCGGTGAGGACGCGCGCGACGACTTCTTCCAGGGTTTCGCCCTTGGTGGAATAGAGATGTTCGCCCAGAGCGAGGGCCATGCGGTCGGTGATTTCGTCGAGAACTTTTTCGGCTCTGGCGGCGTCGCGAGACCAGGTGCGCGGATGCAGCTGCGTGCCGGTGGGCGCGGCGAGGATGGTGGTTTCGGTGTCGGGATAAAGCTGATAGAGCGGGCGAACGCGCGTTTCGACGTCGGATTCGCCGAGGCCGGTGGTGCGCAGGTCGCGGGTGAAGAGGCGCTCGTCGCCGGAAATTTTCGCGAGGCGCGGGCGAACTTCCGTTTCGAAAATGGATTTCAGCTCGTGCGGCACGCCGGGAAGGAGCACGATGATGTGGCCGTCGGCTTCGAGCCACAACGCCGGAGCGGTGCCGGAGGGATTCGGGAGTACCGTCGCGCCTTCGGGAACCATGGCTTGGCGTTTATTTATTTCGGGCATGGTGCGCGCGAAACGGCGGAAGCGCTCCTGGATTTCGCGCACGATGGCTTCGTTCATGTGCAGCTTGCGGCCGAGAAGTTCGGCGACGGTTTCGCGGGTGCGGTCGTCGTCGGTGGGGCCCAGGCCGCCGCTGGCGATGATCAGGTCGGCACGATCCAGAGCGTGGCGGAAGCAGGAGCGCATTTCGTCGCGTGAATCGCCGACGACCGTTTTCTGGATCAGGCGGATGCCGATTTTATTTAGTTCATCGGTTAGCCAGAGAGAATTGGTATCGAGGCGGTAGGGAGTGAGCAGCTCGGAACCGACGGCAATGATCTCCGCATTCATCTAGAAATGTTGTACTCGATGAGGAGTGCGCTGTGCAAGTCGCAGGCGGGCGATGATTTCTGCTCCGGCATTTTACGCAGCAGCGGGGGGGATTTTGCCGCCCAAGTGAAAGCCTCGGTCGCGCCAGGCCATAGCCCTGCGCTTGGCGCCCTCGTTGGTTTCTGCTTCGCCGACGAGGTGCTCGGTTGCTCAATGGTTTTTCGGTCGAGACAGATCGTAACGTTCTGCTTCGCGTCGCCTTTTGTGGTTGCAATGATCTGCCTCGTATCGGTTTATCCTAGGCCCGGCAGCGAGAATCTCGATTTGCACGCGGCGTTTTGCCGATGGTGAGATTGTCGCGCGCCAAACCTGCGAAGAAGAATTGTTGATAAGCGGCCGAGCCTATCTAATCTGGCTGGCACACATTGGTAGGACCGCATGCTGGGTTTTGGTTTGAAGTATCCGACGGGATTCCGCGACACACACCTCCAGCACGTGTGAACCGAAACCCGTCGCAACCAATCCGCGCGATTCCCCGTCCGTCAAGCGCGTCAAGGGTGTGAGTTTGACTGCTCGGATTGTTTGCCTGCAGGCGGCGGCTTCGGCCTGGTGAATTGGGCGAGGTCTATGGGCGCGTTTTGTTGCACCGTTTCTAATTGGATGGTCGAGATGTTACCTGGTTGAGATGTGGTGACGCGGAAGGGGATTTGCACGCCGTCAACATCGCGGTAATCGGCGTAGTCAATTTGGGTAGGGTTGCGGCCGAGAGGACTTTCCCCGTAACGCACCATGCGGACTAGCAGGCCGGATCGTTCGTCGAAATATAATTTTACGGGCGGTTGGCCTTCGCGGATCGCGAGGAGCAAGTAGGCGTCGCGATCCGCAATTTTCTCTGGATATTCCTGCCGCAGCTCGGGGAATATTTTCTGGATGTGCAGAGGGAATTGCAGGTCGGCGTCGATGCGCGCGGCGCTGATATCGGCATCGTGCATTTCGCGCGGCGGGCGGCCGGGCGCGATGGACCACCCCGATTGGCCATCGAACGTGGTGACGATGCTTTCTGTGCCGGACATGCGGCGGACGATGGATTGCTTGTCCGGGGCTTTAGTGAAAATTTCGACGGTTTGGGTTTGGCCGTGGAAAGTAGTGGCGCCCTTTTCCACGCGAGTGCTGATTTTTTCGATTGCGGCGGATCCGCCGAGTGCGCGGACGTAGTTGTCGACTAGCTGGCTGACCGTCGGCAAGTTCGCTGGAAGTTTCGGCGCCGCCGCGGAGTTGGCGGTGAGAGCATTGTCAGCGGCATCGACACGGGCAGGATTCGGCTGCGAGTCATTGCCCACAACCGGAATCGTCAGCGGGTTCGGCGTGCCGCGATGGCAGGAGTAGCAGGTAACGTCGCGATGGCCCTGGAAACTATTTTTGTTGAGCGCGAACGTCATCTGCATCATGTCGCGCGCGATTTGTTTGGGCTCCTTGTCGTCCTTCTCAAAATGCCCCTCGACGTGGCAGAAAGTGCATTCGACTCCCAGCGACGCCGTGATGAATTGCATAGCGGGAATCAGTTGGCCGGCCGGAACGCCTTTGAGGACTTCAATATTTTTGTAAACTTGTTCGGCGGTTTTCGCGGACCCGCTGGTGGTAGATTGCGGTGCGGCTGGATCGGCAGCGGGCGTTTCATCCATAGCCGCTTTGATTTTGCCCGCAAGCGCGTCGGCTTCCGCGGTGTTGCCTTCCTTTTGATACAAGCCCATCAGCGTGCTGGCCGCGGGCAGATATAAAGGATCGAGCGTGAGAGCGCGCCGGAGGTGCGCGATGGCCCGGTCGGCATCGCCGGACGCGACGTAAGGCGAAGCGGCGTCGGCTTCGGCGAGCGGTGAATTGGGATCGAGCTCGAGCGCGCGTTCAAACGCGATCTTGGCTTCCGCAGTTTGCTGCGCGAGCAGGAGCGCTTCGCCGATCCATTTGAAGAAATCGCTATCATCGGAGAATTGGGATTGCACTTCGGTGAGCGTGCGATAACCCTGCACGATGAAGGGCGAAGATTTGCGTTGCATGCCGGCGTCAATGTAAGCAATGCCGAGATTGCGCGTTCGCAGATCGGGCGAAGGCTCGCGCCAGGCGGCGATGCCGCTATCAGCAGGCGCATCGGGAAGCGATTCTGGGCGGCGCTGAATTCTGTGATCGGTGAAGGCGGAGTGGCCGCCATCTTTGGCGTCGCGGCGCGGCATGTGGCAAGCAAGGCAGTTGCTATCTTTCGCGGGATGCGCGGCAGCGGCGGGAAATTTCGCCGCGTGGCAGTTGAGGCATACGGAGCGGTAATACGCAACGGACTGCAGCGGCTTGTCGTTCGCTTCGTTGTACCGATTGTTGTGCGGGTCGTGGCATGTGCCGCACCACAAGCGGCCATGGCTATTGCGCGCGCAGGCGCTCAGCGCGAGTTGTTCCACATGGCTGATAACTTTGAACGCGCCGGCGGGATTCGCGTCATAATAGGTCGTGAATACATCTTCGGCGCGTTGGCCGGGCACGAAGTCGCTGAGGGTTTTTCCGGGATTGGGGACGCGCGCGACTCCGAACAGGTGGCATTGCTCGCAGATGCTGTCGCGAGCGGCGGGTTCGAGTTTCACGGGATTAACAATATTACCGGCGCGCGGATCGGCTAGATGTTTTGCCGCGGGCCCGTGGCAACGATCGCATGTAATCGCTTCATCAGACGCAGGAAATACTGGCGCGCGATATTCGTTCAGCGTTCCAGAGACATCGAGTGCGTTCCCCGAATGGCAGAGAACGCATTCCTCGCGGATGGGCCGCGTGAAATCAGGATCGGGCTGATTTTCAAAACCGGGCGCGAGATCGTAGGACTGGCGACTCTTGTAATACGCGATCGGAGATTGGAAAAGGTGGCCGCCGATGTCCACCAAATAACCGCTGGCGTGATTGCCGGAGCCGACGACCCAATCAATATGGTATTCGCTTTGGTCACCGCCATTTTCCCAACGCTGCCAGTAGCCGGCGGGCGTTGAGTACATGGTGATTTTCGAACCGTGTGCGGTGACGATGCCGTCTGGTTCCCGGCCGGGGCGGCGCAGGGAATGAGCCATCGCGGAGCGCGCGTATCCCGCGACTTCGGTTGCGTGGCAGGTGGCGCAGCGACTTCCTCCCGTGGGCGCTGTTGCCGGCTGCTCTGAGGGTGTAGGTGCGTTGTGCTCAGCTGCGGGTGCGGCGGATTGACTTTGCGTTACGGACGCGACGCCGAGCGAAACGAGAATAACGGCGAGCCATGTCCAGACGTGTGAGATCGCCGCGGTGAGCCGAGATCGCCCTGTCTTGCCAGGGAACGATCCCGTGCCAGCGATTCGGAATTGCGACATGCACTAGAGTATAGAAGCCTCGGGCTTGAGACGCGAGCGCGGCGAGAAAGGTTGCGGTGCGGAGCGTTGCGTTTTGGCTCCGCACGAATTATTTTAGCGGTTGCGTGGAGAGTCGTAGATGGAAATGCCGATTGCGATTGCCGCGCCCGATCTTTCCTTGCGGCCCTCTCGATTGATTTCCGAGCGGACGATGACGCAGCGCCCGAAGTACCGGCGACGGACGCCCGCGGGATTTCCGGATGAGGAATCGAAGCAGCGACACGGGGACGCCTGCAGCGGTCCCGTGCCTCGGGACCGCCGTGGCCGATCGGCGCGCCGCCCATGGCGCACTGAAGTGGGCGGCTACAAGGTCAAAACATCACTGGTTCTGCGACTTCCTCTAAGGAACGTGCGTGGCGGCATCTTCGATCAGAGCCGCGACCTCCTTTGGGTGTGAAACGTAGACGTAGTGACTGGCGACTGCGACTTCGACCTTATGGCTCTTGGCGCGTTCGGCGTACCAGCGTTCCAGGTCGGGGTTGATGGTTCTGTCGCTTCCTGCGACGAGCATCCAGCTCGGTTTGCTGCGCCACGCGGCGCTGGTGATGACTCCTTTGAAATGGTCTGCGAAGTTGAAAACTTGCGAGCGCGCCATGAATGCAGCTTGCTCAGCTGGCAGGTCGGCTGCGAACAATTCGTGAAATTGAGCGGCATTGGCGCGCTGGACAAAACATGAGGGACTGCACTAGGCCTTGGAAGGGTGCGGCCACGCACGAGCGATTGCGCTGGCGCGCGGCTGACGCGGCTGGCACAATTTGCGCATTGGAAGGGGGGACCCAGGTGCCGGACGAAAACGGTTCCGAGCGCGGCGGGGAACTGCGCTCTGCGCATACGGGCGAGACGGTGCCCGCTGGTTCGGGATTGGGCGGCGCGGCGAATTCGAAGCCGCCGGCGGCCTCGGCACGCGCTGAACGGAACCGGCTGCTGCTCTGGGTTGGAATCGCGTTCATCTTTCCGGGAGTGCTGGTTATTGCGCTCCATCTGCAGGGTAATCGGTCGAATCCTGTCTTCAGCGTGCGGGGTGAATTGCCACTCAAAGCGTGGTTCGCATTTTGCGTGGCGCTGGCGACATGGATAGTTTCGCGCATGGAAAAGCGTCCACTCAGCGATTACGGAATTCCTCCGCGCGGGATTTTCGGATTGCGATTCTGGGAGGGATGTCTGTGGGGCTTCGCGATGCTTTCCGCGATTCTGCTGGTTCTGCGCGTGTCCGGCCATTTTCAAATTGATTCCGTGGCCCTGGCGGGAGGCGCCCTGTCCCATTACGCGCTGGGGTGGGGCGCAGTGTTTCTGGCGGTGGCGGTGCACGAAGAGTTTGCGTTTCGCGGGTATTGGCTATTTTCTTTCGCGCGACGTTGGGGCTTCTGGCGGTCCGCACTCTTTACTTCGCTGGTATTCGGCGCCGCGCATCTGGGGAATCCAAATGAAAATGTTCTGGGCATTCTGCAAGTTGTGGTGATCGGCCTGCTTTTTTGCCTGATGATCCGGCGGACGGGGACCCTGTGGTTCGCGTTGGGATTCCACGCCGCGTGGGATTGGGCGGAGACATTTTTTTACGGCACGCCGGATAGCGGCTTGCTGGGCGTGGGCCGCTACCTGAACACTTCGGTGCAAGGTCCGAAATGGCTGACGGGAGGATCGGCGGGGCCGGAGGGCAGCGTAATAGCGTTTCTAGTGCTCCTGCTCTGCGCCCTGCTAGTCCATTTGCGATTTCCGCAAGCGGCGTATCCGGATCGGCCGCTTTAGAGCCTGGTCCTTGGAAAGCGACGCTGATCGGGCGACTCGCCGCTTCAAATAAAACGCAGCCAGCCCTCGAAGATGTCAGACCAGGCGTGGGCTAGGACGTTGGCGCGGAGGTTGCGGCGGCAGGCTGCCAGCGCGCCGTAGAGGATGCCAAGGGCGGCGATTACTATTACTCGTTTCCAGCCTTGGTAGGTGTGGGCCAGCCCGAACATGGCGCCTTGAAGGATTACGGCTGCGACTACGCTGCCGGTAGCGGCTTGGAATTGTTTTTGCAGGTAGCCGCGGAAGACGATTTCTTCTCCGATGCCGGCGGAGATGGAGAGCAGAATCCAGAGTGTTACTTCTGCGGGGCCTGTCGGCGGTTGATAGGGAGCGGTTGCTGCAGGGATGCGCTCTACAGCGCGGTACACTAGCCACGCAGTCAATTCCCACACGATCCAGAAGGGGATGGCGATGGCGACGTCTGTCGCTATGCTCCGCCAGTTGATCCAGCGTTCGCCGGTTAGATCGCGCAGGCGGCCGCCGCGCCAGTGGACTCCTGCCCAGGCCCAGTAGGCCATGCCCCACTCCGAAAGAATTAAGAGCCCGTATTTGAGGAGCACTGCACTGTGCGTCGCCAGTGGCGACGCGGTTTCTGGGGCAGCGGTGCTGGACGGCATGCTGGCGCGAAAACCGAAGTACGCGAAGATCAGCAGGATGGAGAATGTGTGCCAGGGCGCGGCGATCAGGCGGCGAGGCGGATGCGGAGGCATTGGGATTTGCGCTTGCGTAGGGGCGATGGTGGCTGGGTTGTCGTTCATGCATTTTCCGAACAGAAGGTACATGAAGATATGGGCAGATACGCAGGCGCGCAAGGAAAAATTGCAGCCAAGCGGGTTTGCAATGGACACAGCGCTCAGCGTGGCGCACCGTCACCCTGTACCCGCGACAGCGAGTGCAGGATCTCTGTTCGATTTCGAGTGCCGGCTAGGCGCGCGATCGAACAGAGATCCTTCGCCGCTACGCTCCTCAGGATGAGGGACGTATTCGCGAGCGCTGTAAGTGTTGATGCGTGGTCGAGAACTGTCGGCTGGTGGGCGCTTGGCACGGAAAGCAAGCCCCTCGCTGCGTGCCGCGCCCGACCCGCGCTCGCAGGGCGGGAAAGAAAAAGCGTCACATTTCTGTGCTCCTCAGGAGGATGGCCGAAAGGTTTGTCTTGCGAGTGTTTTGTAGAGACTAGCCGTTCAGCGGGAGGCCTTGCACGTCCCAATCGAGGGAGTACAGCGCGTTGTTGGTGGTGATCATGGCGCGGCGGCTCGGCAGCAGGGCTAGGCCCACGATATTGCTGCCGCTGACCACCAGTTCCGGTTCAGCTTGCGGCGTCAGGCGCACGATTCCGCGCTGGCCGCCTAGCGATGCGGCGACGTAGAGATTGCCGGCGCGATCGAAGGCGAGCCCTTGCGGGCGGCCGAGGCCGCGAAAAAAAGTGCTGACCTCGCCGGCGGGGTTGATGCGATAGACGCGATCGAAACTGGACGTCGTGGGGCCGGTGACGTAAAGTTCGTCGGCGGCGCTGAACGCCAGATGATAGGCGGCCATGGAAGGCTCGAGCGTGGCGAAAACGAAAATTTCGCGGTCGGCGCCGATTTTGAAAATTGTGCCGCTGCGATCGCCGACGTAAAGATTGCCGGCTTTGTCGAACGCGAGGCCGGTGGCGATGCCCATGCCTTCAATCCACTGCATGGAGCGGCCGTCCGGCGTTACGCGGTGGATCGCGCCATCGTGGCGGCTGGACACGAACAGGAATCCTTCCCCGTCGATCGCCAGGCCGGTGGGGTTCATCATTTCGGTGATGAAGGGCTTGATGGCGTGATTGGCCGTGACTTTGTAAAGTGACACGGGAACTTTTTGGCCGCGCTGGCCGCTGAAGGTAACATAGACGTTGCCGTCGGCGTCCACCGCGGGGCTGGCGACGGGATGCAGATTGTCGGCGACTTGCGTGCCGAGCGCGAGAGGGAAGGGCGGGCTTTCGACGCCGGCCATTCTAACGCGGACGGCGCCGCCGGCAGCTCCTTCCGGGACGCGCGCTATCAAAAGATTCTCCGCTGCAAGGACCAGACTGGCTTCGGCGGAGCCGAATTGCACGAGCGGGCGCGCGTGGTTGCGCGTGCCGAAGCCGCTGCCGTGAATGGCGACTTCGCCGCCTGGGAGTGCGGCGGCTGGCTTGATGCTTTCGATTCTGGGACTGGCGGTCATGTTTGCGTTCAGGCTTATGTGCCGCGGCGCTTGGCGCTGACCCTGCTAGCTTGCACTAAAACGCGGCTCGTGTCATTGCGTGCTTCGGTTGCCGCGCGCGCGTGCGTGATGCATCGGCTGCAAAATTCAAAAGCGCCGGTGCCGCGACCGGAAACCGCCGTCACGGGTGGCCTAACTTTACGGCGCGGCGCCCGGGGCCATGCGTTGCGACTTGCTACAGACCCGCAGCGCGCGCAAGCCACAGGCCGATGCCTGCGTAAATTCCCGCGATCCAATCGTCCGCCATGATGCCCCAACCTCCGGGCAGCGATTCCGCCTGGCGCGCCGGGAATGGCTTCCAAATATCAAACACGCGAAAAAGTATAAAACCCAGGAGCAAATATTTCCAGTTGAGCGCGGCGCGCAGGGTGATCAGACCAATCGGCGTCGTGTTCCAGTAAGATTCGGCAACTCTCCACCAGACGGGGATTCCGCAGCCGAGCAGGAGCGTCAAGTGTTGCCCCGATACTTCGTCAATTACGACGTACTGCGGATCCTTCTCGCGGAAGCGCTGGGAGACGCGATCGGATGCCCAGACCCCCAGGGCAGCGATAAAGAGCGTGAGGACGATCTGCGCCCCTAAGAACGGATCGAAATACGCGGTGGAGGCCGTTAGAAAAATGCTGGCGCCGCGGGTGGCTGCCACGGTCGCGGCGGCTAAGCCGAAAAATATCCACGAAGGTAGGAGCGCTAGTAGAAGTCCCACCAGTGAGCCCAACGTGCCGGGCGCTTTCGGGAAGTAGCCGAGCCCGCCTGCCGTGGCCATCAAGAGCGCGAAATGCGGATTGGTTAGCGGCGGGACGGCAAGCGGCTCGTTGAGGGAGTTCGCGGTGGGATCGTCGGAGGAGGCGGGATCAGTCTTTGCGCTCATCAGTTTTTGTGTTCGTCGGGGGATTCGCGGGTGATGTCTTCGAAGAGCGTATCGTCGTTGGCTGGTTCGCTGATCACATATTTTTCGCTGGACCAGTTGCCCAGATCGTAAAGCTTGCAGCGTTCGCTGCAAAACGGAAATTCCGGGTTGGCCTCGGAGTCCGTCGGCTTCCTGCAGATGGGGCAGCGGAATTTCATGTGGTTAAGAATACCGCAAAGCGGCGGCCGATGTGCATGGGTCGTTGCGGAAAAGCGGGCACGGCATTCTATGCCGCTGCGGGATTAAATCCTCAGCGCCTGCGGGGTTGCCGGAGCGGGGAGGCCTTCTTCGGCGGACACGGTTCCAGAGGCGAGCGCCCACGCTTCCCAGCTGAAGCTGGCCGCTACAAGGTCAAACGCAAATTCGGTGCCGCGCGCGAAATGTGAATTTACGCGAGGATTGCGAATGGGGAGGCTGGGGCGAGCGTTTGGCCCCGGCTAGATTCTGGCGTCGGCGCTTCGAATTCGATGACGCGGCCGATTAGGTCGTAGTGCTTGGCACCGGTGATCTCGATCGTGGCCAGAGTGCCGGGGAGCGGCAGATCGGCGGCGTCGTTTACGCCGTTAAAGTCGGTTATGTAGACCTTGCCGTCGATTTCGGGGGCCATGCCTTGGAGGCGGGCTTCCCAGATCAGGTCGGTGTCCTTCGAGGGGCCTTCGAGCATGACTTGCAGGCGCTGGCCGATTTTGCCCTTCAGTTTGCGCGCAGAAATTTTTTTCTGCAGGGACATGAGCGTGTCGCGGCGGCGAGTGATGGTTTTCGCGTCCACTTTATTTTCCAGCGCAAAACTTTTCGAGGTGTCTTCGTCGGAGTAGGCGAAGACACCCATCCAGTCGAACTCGGCGGCGCGCACGAAATCGCACAGCTCGCGGAAATCGTTTTCAGTCTCGCCGGGGAATCCGACGATGAAGGACGTGCGAATGGAAACGCCGGGAATCGCCTTGCGCGCCTTTTCCAGCATTTTCAGGAACGCATCGCCGTTTGAGCCGCGCTTCATGCGCGCAAGGACGCTGCGGCTGGCGTGCTGCAGCGGAACGTCCAGATATTTTGCCAGGCGCGGGTACGCTGCGATGGTATCGAGCAGGCGGGGAGTGATGCGGTTCGGATAGCAATAGAGGAAGCGCACCCAATAGAGGTCTTCGATCTGCGCGAGGCGCTCCAGTAACGCGGCCAGGCCGTCGCGCAAGCCGAGGTCTTCGCCGTAGAAAGTGGTGTCCTGGCCGATCAGCGAAATTTCGCGTACGCCGGCGGCGGCCAGATTTTCCGCTTCGCGAATCACGGATGCAAAGCGGCGGCTGCGGAATTTTCCGCGCAACTGCGGGATCACACAGAAAGTGCAGGGGTGGTCGCAGCCTTCATTGATTTTGATGTAGGCGGTGTGGCGCGGCGTGGCGAGAATGCGCGGCGTCTGGTCGTGATACAGATACGTCGGCAGCTCGACGCCGGCGAGCGTTTCAGAATCATCCGGGCGCAGCTGGCCTTCGCAGGCTTGCAGAATTTTTTCAATTTCGCCGGTGCCGATCACCGCGTCTACTTCCGGAATTTGTTCGCGGATGTCATTGCGGAAGCGCTCGACCATGCATCCCGCGACAATTAGTTTTTGCGCGCGGCCGAATTTCTTGTACTCCGCCATTTCCAGGATCGAGTCCACCGATTCCTTCTGTGCCGGCTCGATGAAGCTGCACGTGTTGACGACCAGCACGTCGGCTTCGCCGGCGCGCGGCGTCAGCTCGTAACCAGCGCGCGCGAGAATGCCCATCATCACCTCGCTATCCACGAGGTTCTTCGGGCATCCCAGGCTAACGAATCCGACTTTCTTCATGCAGAGCGGTCCTTTGGCGTGGTACGAAACAAACAATTCTATCATAGAGGCAACAGGCCGAGTTCAACGCACATGGAAGCGCCAATTGGGGAATGATATCGATGGTTTATTTTGTGGAAAGTTTACCGGCGCGGGTGAAATCGCGGATGGCACTCAGGAGTGCAGACATTTGTTGTGCGGGCGCGGGGCGGTCGCCGAAGCGGGCGGATTGATAGAGCGCGGTTAACTGCGCGACGGGCGTTGCGATTTCGGTGGCGGGGATTGCCGCAGCGAATTCCAGCGCGGTTTGCGATGGGGATTTCTTCCAGCCGCGACGCTCGAGCAGGCGCAGCATTTCGCGATATTCGAGCGTAGCGAGTGAAGCGGTGACGTTGCCGGTGGAGCGCGCGCGCAAGCTCCAGCGCGCCATTAGGTAACCAAACATCGAGCGCCCACGCAGGTAAATCAGCAGCGCCACCAGAAAAACCAAGATGCTGGGCAGAAAATACGGGGAGGCTTCGGTTTTGCGGTCGAGCTTGACGATCAGCTGCAGGACCTGACGCTGTTTCTCCTGATAATATTTGCGCGCGCCCTCGCCCCAATCGCGGGAAGTCTTCTGCACGCTTTGCGCCAGAGTGATCTGGTGACCGAAATCGTAGTTGATAATCCACTCGCCCCAGGCGTATTGAAACCAGTCCCAGTACATGCTCACGCGTTCGAGCAGGCCGCCGTGCTGCTCGTTACCCGGCGGGGTGGGATCGAAAGTGATCCAGCCGTAGCCGGGGAAAAAAACTTCCACCCACACGTGCGCGTCGCTGGCGCGAACGATCCAGTCGCCGCCGACGTCGTTGTACTCACCGGGAAGAAATCCGCCAACGTAGCGCGCGGGAACTCCGAGGTCGCGCAGCATCACGGTCATGGCGGCGGCAAAATATTCGCAATGCCCGGCGCGGCGCGTAAAAAGGAAATAGGCCAGCGGATCGGCGGAACGCGGGCCGGTGAGGTCCAGCGTGTAGCGGTAATGAGTGCGTAGATACAACTCAATCTTCGCGGCTTTGTCATATTCGTTGGCGGAGCCAGCGGTGATTTGTTCGGCGAGATGCTTGATGCGCGGGTCGAGGCGCGGAAGCTGCAGATACGGGCCAGTGATCGAGTCCGGAAAATCCGGGGAAGCCAGGCGCAATTGCGGCGTAGGAATGATCGGAAGATTGGACGTGGCTTCGTAACGGATTTTCGTGTTGTTGTGGAAAGGATTGGAGAGCGAGCCGGTCTGATCGAGGATCAGGTATCCATTGCGCTTTTCGCCGCCGAGGCGTTCGGAGTCGTTGGAAAAGCGGCCTTGAAGAGATTCGATGCGTGGTGCCAGGAAGATCGCGTCGGTAGCAATCGGCTCCATCAGTACGGTGTAATGCAGCGGGATGGAATATCCGGGGGGCAGCAGAGGCGCGTCCAGGCGATATGCGCCGGCGGGATCCGGCGAAACGATAATCTGTTCGCGCGGCGGCGTAAACCAGCGGCGGCCATCGAAATTGGTGAGGACGATGCCGCGCCAATGGACTCCTTCGGCGAGCGTAGGGTCGCCGTCAATGTGGATGCGCATGACCACCGCGCTGCTCTTCTGGATCTCGCCGATTTCGCCAAGTGTAACGTCATCGCTGAAGCCGGTCATCAATTTCGGCTGCAGATTCAGCGCGCTCAGGTAGCCGGTGGTAACGCGCGGCAGCATGAAAAAGATCACGGCGCCGATAGCGAGCGTGCCGATGGCGACCAGCGCGGAGGTCAGGCCGAGGGCCCGATTCAAACGGTGCGCGAGCGGCGAGCCGGGCTCGAGCGGGGGCGAGACGGCGTCATTTGCGCCGCGACGAATTTCCAGCGCGACGAAAGTGGAAACGGCCAGCACCAGAAAAATTGCCAGCGCGATCAGGAAGCCGGTTTCGACAGTGAGAATCGCCGAAGCCAGCATGCAGGTGACCGCCAGCATCGCGAGAAAAGCGTAATCGCGATTGCTGCGCGAGGAGAGCAGGCGCACCAGCGTCGCGAAAAGCATCAGGTGGATGGCGGCGAGCAGCGCGGAATAGAGCGCGGGGTTCGGTGCACCTTGCGAAACCGTGCGTGAGAGTACCCAGAGGTCGATCGGGAAAAACAGGAAATACGCAAGCACCAGGCCGGTGGCGGTGCGCACGGAAAGTTCGGGGCCGCGTCCGCGCCACAGGCGGCCGGCTTTGAAGACCAGCACCACGACGGGAATGGCCGTAGAGAAAATGTCGAGCTTGCCGGTGCTGACAACGGCGAAAATGCCCGTCGAGACCAGCAGGAACAGCGACACTTCGAAATATCGTTGCACCGCCGGGAGAGGCGGAGCGCTGAGGCGCGCGGTGGAAGCCATGGACGTTTCTATGATAGCAGCGGCGGAGGCGGGGTGGACTGCGCGGTGGATGGTGGGGTGTCTATCGTGTCAACCGCGATCGTTTCGTTCGCCTTCTGCAAGCCTTCGCTGCAGCAGCGCATGGCGTCCTTCGCCATATCGCGCGCGTCATTCAGGTCAATCCCGGTAGCGCTGGGATGGCAACGGTGTAATCGCCGTTCTTGCGGGCTTCGGAGAAAGCCGTGTACTCATAGACTTTGCCTTTGCCGTTCTTCAGGTGCGAGTTATAACGCAGGCAAGAGGGAAACTGGCGTAAGCGCAGCGGCGATTTTGCGGGTGGCGCTGGAGATGGGGAGGTCGGCTAAATCTCTCAGGGGCAGGATTCTGGTGCGGGGGAGTTTGGGTAGTTCGCTAAGGCTCGCGAGAAATGGGAGCAGGGTGACATTGCGGAAGGTTACGCCGTGGCGGGCTGCGGGTAATGCTTCCAGTGAAATGTTCGTGATGGAAAGCGTATTACATAGGTGCGTCGCTAGTTCTTCTTTCGCGCGGCGCCTGACTTCTACGGCTGGGAATTGCCACATGCGGGAGAACAGGACCGTGTCGTGTGCGCCGGGATCCTGTACGAGCAGGGTACGTCCGCGCGGGTCGCGCAGAATTGCTGCGGCGATTTTCATGTGGACGGAGGCGCGTTTACGGCGTGGAGCGGGGATTTCGTCGCTAAGGCCTTGGGCGTAGGCGCGGCAGTGACCTGCGACTGGACATTCGCCGCAGCGGGGAGATTGAGGCGTACAGATTACTTCGCCTAGTTCCATCAGCGCTTGGTTCCAATCGCCGGGGGTTGGCGTCGCAAGGAATACTTGCGCTGCCGCTGTGAGAGCCCGCCAGTTCTTCGCAGCGCGCAGGTCGCCGCGGATTGCTTTAATGCGGGCTAAGACTCGCGCGACGTTGCCGTCGAGGACCGCGAGCGGGACGTCGTAGGCGATGCTCAGGACGGCTGCAGCGGTGTAGACGCCGATTCCGGGAAGTTCGAGCGCGGCGTCCAGTGCTCTGGGGAATTGTCCTTTGTGCCGGGCGATCATAATTCTTGCGGCGCGATGCAGGTTGCGGGCGCGGCTGTAGTAGCCGAGGCCGGACCAGAGTTTCAGGACTTCAGGCTCGGACGCGCGCGCGAGCGATTCAAGCGTGGGGAAACACGAGAGGAAGCGGTGGTAGTAAGGCATCACCGCGGCGATGCGGGTTTGCTGCAGCATTACTTCGGCGACCCAGATGCGATAGGGGTCGCGACTGCGGCGCCAGGGCAGGTCGCGTTGCTGCACGCGAAACCAGGCGAGCATGCGAGATTGAAAAGTTTTCAGCGCGCGACCGGTGAAGGACGTTTTCATGCAGCGGTATTCTCGCACTTTTTTGTGTGCTGTGCCGCGGTGGGAAGGAGTCAATAGATTCAGCACCGAGGGCGCACAGACCGGAGCACAGAGTTCCGAGAGAAAGATAAGGCTAGAGAGAATTGAGGAACAGAAAATAGGAGGACGACCAAAGCGCCGTAGGAATGGTGTTTTGCGGGCGGGCGGTGAGAATGATTTTGAAGACTTCGCGCTCGGAGGCGAGGTCGTCTAGGAACTGGCCGCCCAGCGCCGACGAATCGGGTTGAATCGTGGCCAGGTCTCGCAGGGCGTCGTAGATAATTTCCGCGGACGGGGCCATGGGCGTCGAGAAGCGGTGCGTGCGGAATTGCAGCGCCGCATTGATTTCGTTGAAGTGCCAGGCGATGCAGGCGGCCATGGAAACGGCGCGCTCGAAACGTGCGGCGTGTTCGGTGGCGGCGCGGTCGGCATCAGCTTCGGATTCGCCCGGCGTGGCGGGCGGCGGACCGATGTAGGGATCGAGCACCAGCATCACGCGGCGCTCGTCCTCGCGCGCGAATTCGCGGACCATCAGGCGACCGGCGCGCGCGGTGACTTTCCAATCGACGAAGCGGGCGCTGTCTGTGTACAAATAATCGCGCAAGGAATGCAGCTCGTGTCCGCGGCCGCGAAAATTGCTGGCCATTTCTCCGCTCAGCAACGGAAGTACTTCGTAAAAATGTTCGGTGGGCGCTACTTTCGGATAGACGATGATTTCCAGCCGTGAATCCACTTGCCGCGTTTTTTCAAAGAAGCCGAACGGGAAACGGGTGCGGATGCCGAAAGCGTCCTGGCGGTAATTACCGCGATGCGGAAAGGTGAGCTCAACTTTCTGGCGCGCGGAGGATTGCCGCGGGATGTAAGGGAAAAAAACCGGGCGCGTGAGAATTTGGCCCGCTTCTTTTCTGTTGGCGCCGACGACGCGCAGCGAAAAAGATGGCCACGCCTGCTTTTCGTTGCGCAATTCCAGCTCGGCAACCACTGGTTGTTCGGCGAAAACGTGCTCGGGCATGTCGAATTTAAGTTCGATGCCCCGCAGTACTGCGCGTGAGAGCGCGCCGGAGATCAGCAGCCCGGCGATCGCGCAGGAAAGCAGCATCCATAACAGATTGTTGCCGGTGTTGACGCACGCGAGAATGAGGACGGCGACGACGCCGAGGTACACCATGCCCTCGCGCGTGAGACGGTAGTCCACTTGATAGACGATCCAGCGCAGGCTGGTGCGCCGCGCGAGCTTGGGCACGATCGTGATGGCCACCCATCCGGCGAGAACTAATGCGATGGTGGTGCTGATGGCTGCCAGTGTGACGCGGCCTTGTTGCGCGACGGCGGCGGAGAACAGCGCGACCAGCAAGGCCAGGGAAAGAACCAGCATGGCGATGGCAAAATTTTGCCAGCCGTGTTTGTCGCGGTCGCGCCACAGGCGAAGGACGAGCGAATCGGCCATCGTGGTTACACAGGGACGCGAGTGGTATCGAGGATTTCGCCGAGGATTGCTTCAGCCTGCTCGGATTTTTTCTGCGTGGAGACGTAGCGCGAGCTAACCACCACGCGATGCGCGAACACCGGAACGATTAAGCGCTTAAAATCGTCAGGCAGACAAAAATCGCGGCCCAGCAGGAACGCGCGTGCTTGTGCAGCGCGATGCAGCATCACGGCGCCGCGCGGGCTGACGCCCAGGCTCAACTGTTCCGTTTGGCGCGTGCGCTCCACAATTTCCAGCGCGTAGTCCAGCAGGCTTTCGTCCACCTTCACGTGCGAGACCGATTCCTGCATGGCGACGACATCGGCCGCGTCCATCACCGGCGTGATTTTTTCCACCGGGGCTTGGCCGGCGTTGTTGCGGATGATTTCCTTTTCGCTCTCGCGCGAAGGGTAGCCCATGCGAATGCGCATCAGAAAACGATCGAGCTGCGATTCGGGCAGCGGGTAAGTGCCGTGATGCTCGATGGGATTCTGCGTGGCCAGCACCAAAAACGGATTGGGCAGCGGGTGCGTGTGATTGTCCACGGTAATTTGCGCTTCGTTCATCGCTTCCAGCAGCGAAGATTGCGTTTTGGGCGTGGTGCGATTGATTTCGTCGGCGACGATGATGTTGGCGAAAATTGGCCCGGGCTTGAATTCGAATTCCTGCGTCGCGGGATTGAACACGCTTACGCCGATCACATCGCTGGGCAGCAGGTCGGAAGTAAATTGTATGCGCTGGAACGAACAGCGGAAGGAACGCGCCAGAGCCTGCGCGAGCGTGGTCTTGCCGACGCCCGGAACGTCTTCAATCAGCAAATGGCCGCGCGCGAGCAGCGTCGTGAGGGCGAGCTGGATGACATCTTCCTTGCCCTTCACGACGCGCGTAATCGAGCGCAAAAGATCGGCGAGGCGCGTGCTGGCGTTGCTCGTGGTTGTTTGCAATTCGCGTGGCCTTCTGCTACAAAAATAGGTTGCCGCTGCTTCAGGGAACGGCCATGCAGCTTGCGGCTTACAACTGCGGCAGCGTTTGGTAATTTTTCGGGGAATTCACCGCAGCCCCGGAAATTCTGCACAGCGTGGGCGACTAGCTCAGTGGTTAGAGCGCTCCCCTCACACGGGAGAGGTCCAAGGTTCAAGTCCTTGGTCGCCCACCACTCAGCCTGCACCCTACGTATTTAGTTCTACCACCAATCGTTAGACGATGCGAAAAGGGGAAGGGACAGGTGTGTTCAAAAAGTCTTGGGGTTGCGCTGCCGTGATAGGCTTTAGGTAATTGTGGCTGGCCCGTACGTTGGACGGGATTGGGGAGCACGGGATGAACAGCGTTTTGCGGTTCATACAGGTGTTTGCGTTGGGCACTTGGGTGGGGTCGATCATTTATTTGAGTTTTGTGGTGGCGCCGGGGGCGTTTGGGGTTTTGCAGAGCCGGGATCAGGCCGGGTTGATGGTGGGGTATTCGCTCGCGCGGCTGCACTACTTGGGAATGGTTGCCGCGGTGTTGTATGTGCTGACGGGTCTGGCGCTGGGGCCTTCGCTAAAGACCTTTTTGCAACCGGCGACGCTGGGCGTGATTTTGATGTTGCTGCTGACGGTGGTGTCGCAGACGCAGGTGACGCCGCGCCTCGCGGAGTTGCGAACGGAGATGGTTTCCGTGGACGCTACGCCGACGGACAATCGTTTGCGCGTGGAATTTGACCGGCTACACAAGACGTCGGTGCGGATTGAGGTGGTGGTGCTGTTAATTGGCGTTGCGGCGCTTTTCCTCACGGTGCGGAATGCGTCGAAGTAAAGTCTAAAACGACTGCGAGTTAACAGATTTAACGCCGAGGGCGCACAGGTCGGAGCACAGAGTCGCAGAAAAGACCATAAGTCAAAGGCGCCCCTAACGGTAGGCGCTACCAATTCAACTGCAAAGAGCCGGCGGGGCGCAACCGTTACAACAGGCGCACCGCGCTATGACCGTTTTCTTGTGCGCGACACTTTCCTGCTTACAGAACGCTTCTTGGCTTTGCTGCTCTTCGTGATTTTGCGCGTTTTGCCGTAGTGTTCTACGGCGCGCCACATGTACCAACTGGCTACGGTGCGGTAGGGACGCCAGCGTTCGCCGAAAGCCGCCAGCTCGCGCGGCTTGGGGATTTCTTTTTTGCCGTAGGCGAGCGCGAAACCTTTCTGCACGCCGTAATCGTGAATGGGTAGCACGTCGGGGCGGCCTAGGCGGAAGATCAGAAACATTTCAACGGTCCACGCGCCGATGCCGCGCACGGAGATGAGGCGCTCGACTAATTCTTCGTCCGACAATTGGCCGGCTGCTTCGAGCGTAGGGACCACGCCATCGATGGTTTTCTGCGCCAGGTCTTTCATCGCGGCGGCTTTGGCGCCGGAAAGCCCCGCCTCTCGCAGCGTCTGCTGCGAGATGGCGAGAATTTCCGCCGGTGTGGGACACAGCCCGTTCGAGCCCAGTGCTTTGACGCGCGCGTAAATCGTCGCGGCGGCCTTGCCTGAAATGCTTTGGTACACGATCGCCTCAAGCAGCGATTCGTATACGCTGTCGCATTGATCCAGCTGAAAACGGAACGCGCCAGTCTTGCTGATGATGCGCGCCATGCGCTTGTCGGTGCGCGTGAGATGTTCGTGCGCTTTGACGTGATCGAAGGGAAGCGGAATATTTTCAGTCATCGGCGTTGCCATAGCATACCGGAGCGATCGTATCCCGCACAATCCACCGCTGCTCGTTGCGACGACGGTTGAGCCACTGCGCTGTGTTAGTATCGTGGGCTCATGAAAACAGGAATAATTGGGTTGCCGCAAGTAGGGAAGACCAGCTTGTTCCGCATTCTCACCGGGGCGCGTGTGGAAGGGCGGAGCACGGCGAACCAGGCGCACATTGGGATCGCCAAAGTGCCGGACGCGCGCGTGCTGAAGCTGGCGGAAATATTTAAGCCGAAGAAAAACACATTTGCGACGATTGAATACGTGGACGTCGGCGGCTTGCAGAAGGATCGCGAAAAAACTTCCGCGTCGCTCGTGCCTTTGCGCGAGGCGGACGCGCTGGCGCAGGTGGTGCGGCTGTTTGATAATCCGGCGGTGCCGCACGAAGCCGGGTCGCTTGACGCGCTGCGCGATATCGAGAGCGTCGAGATCGAATTGATGTTGTATGACCTGGAACAGGCCTCCAAGCGCGTGGAGCGCCTGGAAAAAGACCTGAAAAAGAAAAAGGAAACGATTCTGGAAACGGAACTGGCGCTGCTGACGCGTTGCCGCGCGGCGCTGGAATCCGAAAAGCCGCTGCGCGAGTTGGAATTCAAGCCCGAAGAATTGAAAATGTTGAGCAGCTTCGAATTTCTCACGCGCAAGCCGATGCTCTACGTGCTGAACTTGGGCGATGAAGAAGCGGCGGACATTGATCTGGTGATCGAGAAGCATCATCTGGAAAAACTCGGGGCCAAGCCGCAGACAGCGGTGGTGCCCTTCTGCGGGAAAATCGAAGCGGAGCTGGCGGAATTGCCGGAAGCGGAAGCCAAGGAGATGATGAGCGCGTACGGGTTGAAGGAATCCGGCCGCGACCGGTTGATTCAGGCCAGCTACCAGCTGCTCGGGCTGATTTCATTTCTCACCGCGGGCGAACCGGAGTGCCGCGCGTGGACCATCCGCCGCGGGATGAACGCGCAAGAGGCCGCCGGGGCGATTCACAGTGATATCGAGCGCGGATTCATCAAGGCCGAAGTGGTGAACTGGGAAAACCTGGTCAAGGCTGGAAGTTTTGCGGCGGCGCGCGAGAAGGCGCAGGTGAAGCTGGAAGGGAAAGAATACATCGTGCAGGACGGCGATGTGATTTTGTTCCGGCATTCTGGCTGAAGCAGCGACGAGTGACAAGCGACGAGAAAAAACGGATTCCTCACCCGCTGTCGCGGGCTCGGAATGGCAATCGTTTTCACCGTTGACCACAGCCACGGGTTTCATGACGTCTGCTGAAACAAACCGGATTTTTGTGGGGCTGCTGCTGGGCGTTACAGCGGCAGGGGCGAATGTGCTCGGCGGCTCGTTGATTGCGCACGGGCAGTGGTCGCGGCGGTACTTGAAGTATTTTATCGCGCTGGGAGCGGGTTTCATGCTGGCGACCGCGCTGCTGGAAATGATTCCGGAATCGCTGAAGCTGCGCGGCGACCACGAATCATTTTTCTTCCAAGATTCCAGTTCGGTTTTTCTCCTCGTGCTCGCCGGATACTTCCTGGTGCATTTTTTTGAGCACACCCTTGCGCCGCATTTCCATTTTGGCGAAGAAACCCACCCGGAAGAAATCTCCCACGCGCATGCGAGCTATGCCGCGCTGCTCGGCCTGGGAATTCACACGCTGTTCGACGGCGTCGCCATCGCTTCCGGCCTGCTGGTCTCGACTTCGCTCGGGATTCTGATTTTCCTTGCGATCTTTCTGCACAAATTGCCAGAAGGTTTTACAGTCGCATCGTTGATGCTGGCGAGCGGGCAAAGCCGCCGTGCTGCGTTCGTATCGTCCGTGATTCTCGGCGGCGCGACTCTGCTGGGCATGGCACTTATGTTCGTCTTGCGCAGCATGGTGCAGGACGCCTTGCCCCTATCAGCCGGAGTGACGCTGTACGTGGCAGCCTCGGACCTGATTCCCGAAGTGAACCGCGAGCCGGCGATTGCCATGGCCTTGCTCGTGTTCCTCGGGGTAGCCGTCATGCTCGGATTGAAGACCCTGTTCCACCTCTAGCTGTGTCCTTCCCACGCTCATGTTGCCAGGCCTAACCCATTGACAGACAAGCGCTAAGCTGCACAACAAAGCACTCAACTCCGTTGCCACGAGAGGCAACTTTCTAGCTTCCGCCGGGTTCCATAGTAAGAGGCTGGAGCGCTCCGATGGAACACGCCCACACGCTGCAACTTTATGGCACGGCTAGTGTTAGATACAATGTGGAGGCCATGACCAGGTCTGACGTCCAATTGATGCTGGACGTGAAGGCAGGGGACGAAGCGTCCTTCAACCTCCTTCTCCAGAAATATCGCACGCCACTGGTCAATTTTCTGTATCGCATGGTCCGCAACAGGGGGACGGCGGAGGATCTGGCGCAGGAAGTTTTCTTGCGCGTGTATCGCGCGCGGAAGCAGTATTCTCCCAGTGCGAAATTTACTACCTGGCTGTTTCGCATCGCGACGAACCTGGCGCTGAATTCGTTGCGCGACAATCGCTATCGCCAGATGGATGTTTCGATTGACACACCGGTCGAAGAAGACGTCGCGCCGCTGCAATTGCCGTCGCGCGAATTGCGCGTTGACGAAAAGATGATCGAGCGCGACCGCTCCGAATTTATCCGCCGCGCCATCGCGACGCTGCCGGAAAAGCAGCGCGTGGCGGTGTTGCTGCATAAATACGAAGAGATGGACTACGGCGAAATCGCCAAAATTCTGGAATGCTCGGAAAGCGCGCTGAAGTCACTTTTGTTTCGCGCTTACGAGACCTTGCGAGTGCAGCTGGCTCCGCTGGTGTCTGAGTCGGTCGCGAATCGCGCAAGGGAAGGACGGCCATAATGAAGACGTGTGAAGACATTTCCAAACAATTGATCGCGTATTTGGATCGCCGGGCGAATTCGGCGGAGCGGCACGAGGTGGAAGAACACTTGGCCGCGTGCACCACCTGCCACGAGCGCGCGGAAGATTTCCGCAAGTTGTGGGGCGTGCTGGACGAAGTGCCGCTGGTCGAGCCGTCGCTCGGTTTCGATGCGCGGATTCGCGCGCGGATTGCAGAAGAGCCGCGGCGCGGGTGGCTCGGTTGGCTGGTGCCGCAGCCCCGGCTGGCATTTGCGATGACGCTGCTGCTAGCCCTGAGCGTGTGGATGGCGAATCTGCCGCGTGAAGGCAGTGTGGCGGGCAGCGAGCAGCAGGATTTCGAAGCGATCAAGGATTTGGGCGTGCTGGAAAATTACGACGTGCTGAGCAAGTTCGACGCGCTGTCGGAAGTTCCGGTGGATGCAGCGCCCGCCGACCAGCAAGCGCAGCCGGTGAATCCTGCGAGCGATCAGCAACCCGCTACTGAAGAATAGGGTGCAGAGTAGGCTGCTGAGTCGTTCGAAGTTTGGCCGAAGTAAGACAGATGCCTAACGGTGGAATGAAAATGCGTGGCCGCAGGAAATTATTCGCGCTGGCGATGGGGCTGCTGATCGCGCCTCTGCTATTGCTAGGCGCGGGGCCTGCGTCGGCGCAGCGGTTTTACGGTGGACGGCGCACCTACGGGGCGCCGCAGTTCCGGCAGCAGCGCGTGCAAGCAGCGCATCCACAGAATCATCCGCAATACCATCCACAGGGATCGGGCGCGCGGCCGAATGGAAATCAGGGCGGCAACGCGAATCACCCGAACGGCGGTGCGCCGGGTGCAGGCGGCGCGAATCAGGGCGGGCAGCATCCCAACGGCAATTCATTTCGTCCGCCGGCAAATTCCAATGGCGGGCCGGGGCAGGGAACGAACGCGCCAGCGAATGGGCGCGCCGGCTCAAACGGACAGGCCGCTACAAGGTTGCCGAGTCCATGGGCGCAGCGGCTCGGCCAGATGTCCCCCCAGGAACAGGAGCGTTTCCTGCAGAACAACGAACGCTTCCGCAGTTTGCCTCCGGACCGGCAGCAGCAAATCCGCCAGAATTTGCAGCGCTACAACAGCCTTTCGCCCACGGAACGGGGCGCGATGAAAGATCGCGCAGAGGCTTGGCAGCGCATGTCTCCCGAACAGCGCCAATACGTGCAGAGAACCTTGCTGCCGAAGTGGCAGCAGATGTCGCCGGACCGCAAGCAGGTGGTCACCGGGCGTTTGCACACGCTGCAGCAGATGAGTCCTGCGGACCGCCAGGCCGCGCTGAACGATCCACGGTTCATGCAGGGGCTGAGTCCGGACGAACAGTCCGTGCTGCGCGGCCTCGATTCCGTGCGCAATCCTTCCGGCCCTTAATCCCTCATCATTCTTGAAATCAACGGCGTCCGCGAGACCTGCGAACAAGAAAGGAGCGGGTGAGAGGCCGGCGCTACTTACAACCGACCGACAGTAATCCTTTTACATTATTGTGTTGTTTCGGCTGATTCTTTAGATTGGGCGCGCATGGCAGTCATTCCGGCGTCCTGGCAGGCGCCGGAGCCAGAACACCCAGACGCATCAAGCAATCGCCCCGGCCGGTACCCCCATACCGGCCGGGGATTTTTTTTTGCCTGGGCGTGCTCGTTTTGACGAACGAATACTCTGGCCGCATACGGCATAGCAGCGCTAGAGTTCCAGAAACTCCTGCATCTGTTGCAAAGCCTCGTCCAGCGCGCGTTGAAAACCGCCGCCAGGCCGCTGGCCAGCAAAGCCCAGCTTATGCTGCATCCGGCCGTTGAATACCTTCAGGTTGGCCCAGCCGACGATTTGCTCGCCCCATAGCAGCGGCATCGCGTAATGGCCCATGCGACGTTTGTGGGCTGGCACATAGGCTTCCAGCTTGTATTCCCACCCCCAGAATAACTGGAAGCGTCGCCGGTCCCAGACCACTGGGTCGAAGGGCGCGAGCAAGCGTAGCCTGTCGTCAACCTGGTGCCGGGCGGCCAGGGGATTCTCGCCCTGCGGCCAGAACCACAGCAGGCCATCCACCTCGGCATGGGCATAGCGGGATTTGGCGCGCTCTTGCAGCTGTCGCGCCTCGGTGGCGAGGTGCGGCACTCCATCGCGCAGCAGTCGACACAGATAGCTCAGGCTCGCCGCTGGCAGCGGCGCGTAGAGCTTCACGACCGTATCCAGCAATTGTCCGGCGCGTGCGAGCCGGGCCTCCGGGCCATCGTCTTGCGGCGGGCGCTCGATCGCCTGATAAACCCGCGTGCCAGCCTCGCGCCGCGCCACGCGCAGCAGCCCGCGATAGTGCAAGCCCTCCAGCAAATGCTTGCTGACATTCAGGTCGCCGCCCCAGCGCTTAATTCTGCCATGGTCGAAATGTGCCTGCACGTCCCTGGGATGGATGTGACCACGCTGGCGCACAAAGTCCAGAACGTCCTGGGCGCGCGCCTGCATGCTTGCATCCCACGTGTCCCAGGCTCGCGGCGCCCCGCGCGGATGCAGCAGGGCCAGCGTCCCGCGAGGCAGGAAACCGTAGTTGACGAAGAAGGCCTCCTCGACCGCCAGATGCGGGTAGCGGCGCTCCAGATCTCCCGCGCGATAGTCCTTAACGCGGTGCGCGAGGATCAGATCCTGGGCGCGGGCGGGCGCTCGCATCGGGTCGGCTTGGAGAAAGCCCAGACGCGCAATGGCGCGCGACAGGCTAGTGGCTTTGAAAAGGCTGCGCGCGATCGCGTAGCGGCGAAGCTGCTGGAGACTGGGGGCTCGGAAAATGTTCACGACTTTGGCAGGGTTTCTGGAGCGCGGGGCAGTGTGTGCATCGCGAGCGGCACCGCTCGAGTGTAAATGGGAACCGTCTTCGGCTCCAGGTAAGAATTGCGGAACGACCCGTTTACTCTAATCTGCAATCACGGCCGCCTGCCCTTCCATTTGTTGCTGTGAGGCGCTCTCACCCTGCTGCGACGCTTTTCCACACTGCAACAACAATTTCCGGAGCTTGGTGCGTTCCTCGAATTCGATGTCTACGATCTCGAACGAAGCTGCCTGCGGAGTCGCATTGCGGATAACCGCTTGAAAGCGAATCGCTTTTCTGCCCGGGTTCAAGCGCA
>DATNLN010000121.1:0-4421 GCA_035602855.1 Candidatus Acidiferrales bacterium | reverse complement strand
TGCTCCTCGTTTACAGCGCTGATTTACCGCATATTCAAGGAACGAAACAGTTTATCCCGCGGAACGAGCGCCGGATAAAAAGACAAAACCCCCAAGCCCCCGTTCCGTTTCCGGACCGGGCATGCCTGGGGGTTCGTCGTCAATCCCTGCGCCGGAAGGACTACTTCAGGACGGCGTCTTTGAATGCTTTCGCTGCGCGCAAACGCACAACGGTCTTGGCCTTGATCTTGATCGTCTCGCCGGTGGCTGGATTGCGGCCCAGACGCGCCTTGCGATGCGCCTTGACGGCGCGGCCGATGCCCGGAATCACAAACTTCCCCGCGCTCTTGGCCTCTTTCACAGCCAGCTTGAACAATTCGTCGAAGAAAGCCACGGTCTGCTTCTTGGATATCGGCTTTTCCGGCGTGCTTACCTTCTCAGTGATGTGCGCAATAATCTTAGACTTGCTCAGCGGATTTGCCATCGAGTTGCGTTTTCCTCCTCAGTTTAAATTGCTTGGCGAGCCTGCAGTGCAGGACGCCTTGGGGACTATAGCGACAGTAGGGCGCGAACGCAAGTCAAACCTTCAAAAAAGCCCGATAAAACGGGCCTTTCCATCGCACCTCATTTTTTAGCGAAAAATTTACTGCCCGGCAAGCTGCTGGTAGAAGAGCGCGACGGCCTTGATCCCGCCGAAATAATTTTCCAAAGCGATGTGTTCGTCCGGCGCGTGCGCATTTTCGTCCGGCAATCCGAACCCCAGCAGCACGCAGGGAACTTTAAATGTGTCGTGCATCTGCGTCACGAAAGGAATCGAACCGCCTTCGCGGATGAAAACAGCTTTCTTGCCGAAACCGGACTCGAGCGCGTGAATCGCCGTCTGAAAAATCGGATGCGTGTACGGCGCCACCCAGGGTTTGCCCGTGCTGAGCACCTGGAATTTACAAGTGACGGATTTGGGCAGCAATTTGCGGATGTGCCGCTCCACAAGTTTTGCGATTTTCGCAGGATCCTGATTCGGAACCAGCCGCGTTGAAAGTTTTGCGTGCGCCTTCGCGGGGATTACAGTTTTCGCGCCTTCGCCCAGATAGCCGCCCCAAATGCCATTCAGTTCCAGCGTGGGACGAATCCAAAGCCGCTCCACAATCGTGAATCCCTTTTCGCCATCAAGTGCGGGCGCTCCCACCGTCTTGCGGAATTCCTTTTCTTTCCACGGCAGGGAATTGAGCGCCTTGCGCTCCTGGCGAGAGACCGGAGCAACATCCTGATAAAATCCCGGAACCGTAACGCGAAAATTCTTGTCGTGAAGCTTAGCGATCATTTCGGCAAGTATCGTAATCGGATTAGGCACCGCGCCGCCGAAAACTCCGGAGTGCAGATCCTGCGCCGGCCCCGCAATCTCCACTTGGTAATAATTCAGCCCCCGCAATCCATAAGTGATCGACGGCACGCCCTTGGCCAGCATCGAGGTATCAGAGACGACCAGCGCGTCCGCCTGCAATCGCTCGCGATTGCGCTGTACAAAATCCCACAGGCTCACGCTGCCAACTTCTTCTTCGCCCTCGATCATCACCTTGACGTTTAAAGGCAATTTGCCCGTCTGGTTTTTCAGCGCTTCCAGCGCCTTGATATGGATGTGAACCTGGCCCTTATCGTCAGCGGTCCCGCGGCCGAAAAGCTTCCCGTCGCGAACCGTCGGCTCAAACGCCGGCGAAGTCCACAGATCCAGCGGCTCCGCAGGCTGCACATCGTAATGCCCGTAAAAAAGAATGGTGGGCTTGCCAGGCGCATGCAGAGATTCGCCGTAAACCAAAGGATGCAGTTTGGTCGGCGTGATTTCCACGTTTTCCAGCCCGGCCGCGCGCAATTTTTCCGCCACCCAGTGCGCAGCGCGCTCGATATCGGCTTTATGTTCGCTTTTGGTACTGACGCTCGGAATGCGCAGAAACTCTTTCAGCTCGTTCAGGTGTTCATCGCGCCTAGATTCGATGTACTCAATAAGCTTCATTTCCAGGAGGCCCCCAAATCATTAAGATGGTAATGTCCGTGCCGGCGGGTTCCGCGGCGCGGCATGAATGCGCATCACTGCCATGCCATCAAACAAGACTCGCGATTCTACGAACCTTGTGTGATTTCAGCAAGCTTTTTGCGCCCTGCGTTTTTGGAAACTTTCCAGTTGCCTACGGTTGACTCAGTGTCTGGCCCGATGCAGCATATCAGAATAACCATGAGCGAACCGCAAAACAGCACGGCCCGCCGCAGTTCCCGCGTCTTCACGCGCATTCCCGTACGCGCTACGGCCAAAAATAGCGATGGCAAAAAATTCCGCGAGAACAGCCAGACCATCGTCATCAACGCCCACGGCGGCCTGCTTTATCTGCAAGAAACGCTCGCGCTCGGCGCCGAAATCGTGCTCATCAATCCCGTCACCGAAGAAGAACAAGAATGCCGTGTCGTCTACCTGGGCGACACGTCTGAAAAAGGCACGCGTGTTGGGGTGGAATTCCTTTCCCCGAGCCCGCATTTCTGGGGTGTCGATTTCGCTCCCCAAGATTGGCCCGCGCGTCCATCCGCCCAGCCCTCACGCTAGCAAGCTTTCTATCCAGATTACCACCCATCAGCAGGGAATGGCTCTGCGGCGATCCGGACGCAGCGATGTATGTATCACGAGCGCGCACAGCTACGGCGGGGGATTGAGGCCAGAAGATGTTCGGGGAAGAGCCGGAAATGACCCGCAGTCATGCGTGAGCAGTGCTTTCGATTCGGCAGCCGAAGCGCCGTACGTGTCATACATGCCTTGCCGTAACGCTGCGTAGCATCAGAAGCCTATTCGTGGGATGCGTCACAACTCCGAAGCATCGCGTCGCTCGCTCGGCGCGAGGACGAAACGACAAAATCTACAACGATCAGCAGCGGCTGCGCGAGAATCTGAAAGTTCTGCAGGGTAGCGCGGAAGAACGCGCGCTCACGCAGCGTTATACGCAACAGCGGGCGGATCAGGAAACGCGGCTGGAGACGCTACAGCGCGAGTCGGCGGATTTGCAAACCAAGCGCGATCCGTAGTGCGAAAGAAATGTTTTGGCGGAGCGGGATTGCAAGCCTCCTGTGCGGGTCGCGTCACGGCCGAACGAACATGCTCAGGCGGGAGGGCGGTTATTTCGCAGCAGGAAGAGTATCGTACGCGGCGAGGTCCACTTCTTTCCACTTTCCGTCTATGATTTCTTTGCGAATCTCCGCGGCGGTTTTCCCTTGCTGCGATTCACTGTACGTGAAGGCCGCTTCCTTTTTGCACACGATGCAATGCGCGCCGTGATAATCGGTGAAGCAATCCAGCAGGCTCTTGTGTCCCACTTCTTTGTCGCAGCCGCAATAGCATGGCTCCTGATACAACACCGGTTTCACTTTCGCCGCTAGCGTGTAGATGTTTTTGGTTTGCGCGTCCAGGAATTGCGCCGGATCCAACGTGTCGGGCAGCGCGCCTTTGGGCGGCTCGGAGTGATAGGGAGGCACTTCGGTTTTCAGAAACTTCGCTGCAGGACTGGGAGCCGGAGCGGGAGACGAAGCTGGAGCCGGCTGTGATTGCTGTGCGGAAGAATTCTGCGCGCGCAGAGGAGCGGCGCCAAATCCAGCCAAGGCAACCCAGGCAGCCACCGCCAGAATCAATTCTCTTCGAAGCATCGCGGAACCCTCCCGCGCTGGCTGCCCGAGTGATCGTGCAGCGAGCGACTGCGAATCATTACACTGAAATCTTATCATTCTTGCTGCACGCATGAACGCGGGATTCGCACAGGAGCCGCCGCACCGCTTCGCGCTGGCTGCCGCACGTTCATTCTCATCAAATGCGCCGTAGTTGGGGATGGAGCAAGCAACCGAAAACGGAAGGACAGGAAAGCGGTTGACAATTCGTCAACCAGAGAGGTACTTGGCTTTACGTGCTTGCGGACCAGGCGTTGCGCTCGCTGCAAGCGCCGCCTCAACGTTGTGATGCGCAATTCGTCGCCTACGATTCGCAGGATCACTTCGTCTCTTATGCTGATGCCAAGCGCCTTGCGAAAAGAAGCAGGAATGACAATGCAGCCGTTCTCCTTGACCGCATGCGTGTTTTTGACTTCATTGCAGGGCTCCCTCTACAGTATTCCAGCATATGTCATAAGCATTTAGAAATGACATCGTGTTCCGGACATCTTGCCCAACCCCTCGATGGCCGTGACCTCCTCTTCCGCCGGTGCCGCGCTCTCCTTTGGGTTGAATGGCAATGGCGAGTAGTTCGCAATTGCCACTCGAGCGAAATCGAGCGGCAGTCAGACCTTGCTGTAAGTTACAATGGCCAAATGAATTTCGGAGGGGTGGCAGAGTTGGTTGAACGCGGCGGTCTTGAAAACCGTTAGGCCCGAAAGGGTCTCGTGGGTTCGAATCCCACCCCCTCCGCCAGCAAGTCAACG
>DATNLN010000092.1:0-16162 GCA_035602855.1 Candidatus Acidiferrales bacterium | reverse complement strand
GTACGCGGACGGCAAACGGTCGAGGAGTTCGTCCGCTTGGAAGCGGCACACGACTTGAACCATCTTCGGCAGATCGACCGCATCTTGGGTGGGCGTACGTAGTGGTAGCCGCTTGGCTGCCAACGCCTCGGCGAGCGCAGGCCCATTCGTGGGTTCAAGTTAACAGGGCACCAGCCGCGGTCCCGGCCCGCGAAAGCAGTTTCTAGGCCATGCTACTTTGCTACTACCTAAGCAGGATTTGAATTCCGAGCAAGCATTTAAAGCCCATGAGACAATTGGCGTTTACGTTGGCAAGATTTCCGCTTACGGGGTAATCAACAAAGGAGTTAACCCGTACTCGGAAGTTAGGGAGTAAGGTGCTCGGAAAGCCCCTAGAAATAGGCCTTTTTACGCTTATCCGAATCCCACTCTCTCCGCCACATTTCTTTCCCCTCGCTAATCGCCAAGAATCTTATGACCTGTCCCAAGTGCAACGCGCCGCTGTCCCGAAGCCTGTGCCGGGCGCGCTCAGATTTCCGCAACGCCTCGAGTGTCCCGTGCATGGCTGGCTGCCGGAAAGAATCACGCCGATCCGCATGCGCTTTCACAAAGACCGGCCGGACTGGTAGCCAATGGCGTGAATCCGTCCCTCTTCAGAAATTCCTGGAAATAAAGCGTAGAATGGAACTATGGCCTCAATGCAGGAACTGGAACGAACGAGTCCTACCCAACTCGCGGCCCTGTGCCAGCGAGTCGCGGACAATCCCGGTGCCTATCTGCCGGAAGCAGCCGCCGAAGCATCCAAACTGAAATTGGAATGGAATTCGTTGCAGTCTTTTCCCAACCCGAACTACGCCGTGCAAAAGAAGATCGAACAGCAGAAAGACCGACTCGGCAGGCGCATGATTGAATTTCTCACCAACATTCTCTAACGGCGCCGCCTTTCTCGGCGCGACACAGCAGTTTCTTCCCGCCAATCAGGAACCACTGATCACTTGTCACTCCTCGCTTGCCACTGCCTTTTTCAGCTCTTTTTTGATTTCCCGGGAGGAACCAAAGCCACCGAAGCCTCAGAAGTCAGCAGCAGAAAAGTGAACGACTCCTGCAAATACAACCGCACCGCCGTATCCGTGTGGCTCAAATACCCGATCGAAACATCCTGCCCGATGTGCAAATCAAAATCCCCTCCGCGCGTCGTCACCACAAACGCTCCCGCAATCGCCGGCGCCCAAATAATTTGTTCGTTCACCAGCCGCTTCACATGCTCCAGCACCGGATATCCGTGGTCACTCGTCTCCGCCAGCGCCGTGTAAGCCTCGGCGCCAAGCAAGACGGCGTAAGGACCGTTCACGCCCACCAGTCGCAACTGGCTCAACCCCTGCGCAATCGCGTCCGGGTATTGGAGCACATTCGCTGGAAGCGTCATGATCGGATTGCTCGTTCCCTGTCGCACGCCTCCAATGCCAGCCGCTGTGTAGCCGTCAAAAATCGCGCGGTCCTCCGCAAACGCGATCTCTCGCGCCGCGTCCTTCGCCGGTTGCCAATTCGAATCATTCGCGCCGCGCTCCACGTCGTCAATCCCCTGGCGATCCAGCTCAAAGGCGACTCGCAGCTCCACCAGCGGCTTCACTTCGCGCTGCCTGGCCAGAATTCCGTCCGCCGGAGCCGCGATCTTCCTTAGGTGTCCCGTCCCCACAGACGAAACGCCAACGCCGCCCGGCCCCTGCACATCAACGACGCGCCGTCCCGCCAGGTAGCGCTTCAACGTGCGCGTTGTTTCCTCTTCAATCGAAGCCCACGCCATGTCCGAAATAGGGGCAAGCTCGCGATGCAAATTATTCATGACGGATGTCTCCTTTAAGTGATCCGATTCCGAGCGAACCGTCTTTAGCCGGCGCCGCGGATTGATCCGTTTCGTCAGTGCCCGGTGTGTCACACGGCGCTTCGCTGGCCGATGCCTGAGCCGATGCCGCCTCGTCGCTCACATCTTCCAAAAATGTCGCCGACGGCACGAAAAATAAAGTTCCAGTCACGGCGCGGCTGAAGTCCAGCAGGCGATCGTAATTTCCCGGCGGCCGCCCCACGAACATATTCTGCAGCATCAACTCAGTCGTGTTCGGCGACTTGCTGTAGCCGATGAAATAAGTCCCGAATTCGCCTTGCGTCGGCCGCCCGAAAGGCATGTTGTCGCGTAAAATCTTAATCTCTTGCCCGTTCTCGACAATCGTCGTCAGCGAACTGTGCGAACAGGTCGGCTTCACGGATTCGTCCAATTCAATATCCGAAAGCTTCTTGCGCCCGATAATTCGTTCCTGCGCCTCGGTAGCCAGCGCATCCCATCCGGCCATGTCATGCAGATATTTCTGCACGATCACGTACGTCCCCCCTTCGAATTCCGCATCCTCCGCGCCAATTGTCACGGCGTCAATCGCGTCCTGCCCCCGCGGATTTTCCGTGCCATCCACAAATCCAATCAGGTCGCGGTCGTCAAAATAACGGAAGCCATGCACTTCGTCCATCGGCTCCACGGCATCGCCCAAGCGCGCCATGATCTGTGTCGCCAGCTCGAAGCACAAATCCATCCGCTTGGCGCGAATGTGAAACAGCAAATCGCCCGGCGTCGCCACCGCATGCCGCCCTCCGGAGCGAATCTCCCGGAAGGGATGCAACTCCGCCGGCCGCGGCGCCCCGAATAGCCGGTCCCATGCCTCGGAGCCAAACCCCATCACGCAGGAAAGCCCCGCCTCGATATCGCGAAATTCCACGGCGCGAAAGAGTGCGGAGAGGTCCGCGCAAAATGATCGCACCGTCGCGCGATTCTCGGCGCCGGGTTTTACCGCCAGCACCAAAAAAATCGCGGCGCGCGACAGCGCCGCGGCGATCGGCTGCGCTAAAGCGCGCACTCCTTCCGCCGCATCACTTCCGCTCTTGGGGTTGGGTTCCATCGGCTCTCATCCTGACGGCAGCGCGGCCACGTCGCCTTTTGCGACAGCGCTCGCCTCGTCTGCGATCGTTCGGGCGGCAAGCTTATCATCGGCGCCCGACGAACGTCCACAGCGCCCGCCGCGCCCCGCGCTGCCCGCGCGTGGCGCACCGTCAGCGACGCCTGCAGTCCGTCCCTGTGGCGATTTACACTAATCACTGTATTTCCATCGACGTATCTCTGCGACATTCTCGCCGGGAGTGCGTGGAGCGCTCGGCGCGATTTCCAGTTTGGGCGCTCGCTTTTTCTTCTTCGTTACGCCGCGTGTCGCCGGCTGTTCGCAGCGCCTGGAGGTTTCGTGGGTTACTGCACCGGGTTCATTCTCACCTTGCTTGGGAATGCCGCAGAACCGGGCGCTTCCGCGATCACGTTCCTTAAAATATTCCTATCGTTCGCACTGTTCCTTTGCTTGGCCGTAGCGGTTCTGCACTTTTTCGGAAGGCTGGTGATCGAGCTTTTCGGTATCCTGGATGGGCGATCTTCACGACCGAACCACCGCTATGCCCGAAACTGAATTCACCTCGCCGCAACTACGCGGCGGCCAGCCGCTGCCCGTCACAAGCAGACGTTTGTGCCCCTATTGTCGCGGCATGGAAACCGCTCCTTCGCATCGTCGCGGACCTATCGAAAAATATTTTCTGCGCGCCGTCCATATCCGCGTGTACCGCTGCGAGGATTGCAACTCCCGTTTCTATGCCTTCTCTCACGATGCCGCCTCACCTTCGTCCGGGAAAGCGGCTGCCTGACGGCAAAACAAGCACGCGCTGGGCGTTGTGCGGTAGAATAGGACATAACCTATGAATGAAAGCCCAGTCGATGTTTGTGGAAAATGCGGTGCCGCGATTGACTTTAATCGCAGAGTGGACTTCACGCTGAAGGATGGAACGCGCGTCTGCGATTCCTGCTTCGTGCGCGAAACCCCGCGCCCCAAAGCCGATCGCATCAACTGAAAGGGCGCAGCCTGGCAAATCGGGCAAGCGGACTTCGGTCACTCGTCACTCGCCCCTTACTTGCTAGGAAACCACCGCCTGCGCCGCCACGCTCTCCACCCGCGCCGCGCGCGGCAACTTTACCAGAAAAATAGTCCCGCTCTCGGACGTTTTTTCGAGCGTCACCGAACCCCCATGATCCTGCACAATCTTGGTCACGATCGCCAAGCCCAGTCCGGTCCCGTTCGGTTTTCCCAAGCTCACAAACGGATCGAATAGCGTCGCGGCGATCGCCGGCGGCACTCCTGTGCCGTTATCCGCCACGTGCACCTCAAACGATTCGCCGCTCGAGCTGATCTCGATCCTCACATATCCCTGCGACGGCACCGTGGCCTCGCAGGCGTTCAGCACCAGATTGAAGAATGCCCGTTCGATTTTCTTGGGATCAAATACTCCGTCCATATCGCCCGCCGTGCTGATCGAAATTTCCAGATTGCGCAGTTCCGGCCGCGTCCGCACCGCGTCCACGGCTCGGCGTATGGTTTGATTCAACGAAGCCGGTATCGGGGCAATCGAGTTCTCCTCACGCGCCAATTCGCGCAGCGAGTCCAGCAGATCCACCATCTGCTCGGAAGCCGTCTTGATCTCTTCGTAAATTTCGTCGCGGTTCAACTTCAACTTTTCCGCTTCGTAAAGAAATTCCGCGTTCGCCACAACCGCCGCCAGATAATGCCGCAAATCGTGCGAAATCGAGTTGGCGGCTCGGCCCACCGCCGCAATTCTTTCCGTCGCGAATCGCCGCTGCTGATAAGCCAGTAGCTCGCCGCGCATTTTTGAAAACGCCTCGCCCAGTTCCGCCACTTCGCTGCTTCCGCGCGGAGTGATTGAGTAGGTGTAGTTGCCCATGGCCAGCGCGCGCACGCCTGACACCAGGTTATCCAGCGGATGCGTAATCGTTTGCGCTACGAAGCTCAACAACAACGCAGCCAGCGCCACCGCCGAAATACCCAGCAGAAAAATCATGCGATTCAGCCGTTGCAGATACGCGTTCGTTGGCTGCAAGGACATCAACACGTAACACTTCACCGACGCGGGGGGTCCACTGTGGATCACCACCGAAGCTGTTTGGTATTGCTGGTTACCCAAAATTAATTCTCCGCTCGCGGCCCCCGCGCCAAACCGCTTCGGTATCAATTGTTCCAGCTCCGCCTGATCCGCCGGCGAAAGTGTGGACGCAATAATTTTGTCGCCCGTCGTCAGTGCAATCGGGCCGCCCGCCACCAACGCGAGCTGCTCGGCGACATTCGCATCAATCTGGTATCCTACCGCCAAAATCCCCAGCTGCCGCCGCTCACTGTCCGTGCCGGAAGTAATCGGCCGCAGGAACACGCGATAGAGTTGGCCGGCTCCGTACCACCAGGTTGCGTCCTCGCCTTGCTCCAGGGATCTCGCCAGGTTGAGTTCCGCAACAGCCGTTTTCCAGCGCGGGCTGGTGCCGTGAAACCCCAAAACGTGTCCGTCCGTCCCGGCCAGCAGAAAAAGTTGGCTGCCCGCCAGCTTCCACAGTGGTTCAGACGCGTCCTGAATCGTCAGGGCGTGCTCGGTGGTCATCAAAGCTTTCAGGGGGGGAAGTTCGGCCAACATGGCTGCGGTGCGCGAAAGTTGCAGCTCGCGCTCCTGCTGCACATTTTCGAATGCGCGCAGCGAATCGTTCGTGCTTTGCCGTACTCCATCATCAATTTCGGACCGCACCGTATGCCGCACGATCAGTAGCAGCGAACCGAGCAGCGCGCAAATGATCACCAGCGTCGCAATCAGTAATTGCGTGCGCAATCGCAGACGTGCCAAGGGGCTCCTCGAGCAGCGGCGCTACATTTCCAAAGCAGTTGCGCTGTCACCCGGTGTGAATTTGTAGCCGGTGCCGTGCATCGTCAGAAAATATCGCGGCCGCGCCGGGTCCGGCTCCAGTTTTTGCCTGATCCGCAGGATGTGATTGTCCACTGTCCGCGTCGTCGGATAATTTTCGTATCCCCAAACTTCATTCAGCAATTCTTGCCGCGAAATCACGCGCGCCGGACAGCGCGCGAAGTACTTCAATAGCTTGAATTCCTGCGCGGTGAATGCCAGGGCCTTTCCGTTGCGCGTCACCACCATGCTGGTGAAATCAATTTTCGTGTCGCCAAAAGCCAGCAGCTCGTGCGCCGCCGGTGCGCCGGCAGCGCTCGCCGGAGCCGCTTCCGCTGCCGTTGGCAGGCCACGACGCATCGCCCGCCGCACCCGCGCCAGCAGCTCTCGCGGGCTGAACGGTTTGGTCACGTAATCATCCGCGCCCAGCTCCAGCAGCAAAACCTTATCCTCCACTTCGCAGTTCGCGCTCAACACCACGATCGGCACCCCCGCGGCATGCGCCTTAAACGCGCGGCAAACTTCCTTCCCCGGCAGCCGCGGCAGCTTCAGGTCCAGCACCACTACGTTAGGCGTCTGCTTGCGAAAACTTTCCAGTCCCGCGATCCCGTCCGACGCAATCTGCACCCGCAGTCCGTCCGCTTCAAAAAGACGCTGCAACGTCCGCTGCATCGCTCGGCTGTCTTCCACCACCAATACCGTGTCCACAGAATTTTTCCTTTGTGTTTGTAAGTCCGCCGAATCACACGCCGCACTGGCTAATTCTACAGCAATGCCGACGGGCCCAAGATCTCCTAACATTGTAATCCCAACCGCGCTCCGCAATCTTCCTGCACATAGATTGCGAAAGTTGGCCTCTGCCGATGTCATCGCCGCGTTTGCCAAACGTCAAAATCTTGTAAATTCTGCGGAAGAGTTGGCCGCGTCCGGCGTTTGATGAGCGGCGCGATTACCAACCCATCTGGCGCATCCGCTCCAGGATTAGTCCGCTATAGTGAGTCATGTGATCGGGACGTCGCTTCAGCGGCAACGGCAGAATTGCGGCGAGTTGCGCCGCTGCTTGCCGGTCAATGTTCCGCGCCGAGGTTCGGTAGTAGTAACGGCACGCCGACTCCGCGCCATAAACCCCCGGTCCCCATTCGACCACGTTGAGGTACAGCTCCAAAATGCGCCGCTTGCCCAGGACCAATTCGGCGACTGGGACCAGTGTGAACTCGGCGCCCTTGCGCAGGATGGAACGGCCAGTTCCGAAAAACAGGTTTTTTACGAGCTGTTGCGTAAGCGTGGACCCGCCGCGAATCCGCCCGCCTTGCAGATCGTCTTCCGCAGCAATTTCCATCGCGTCCCAGTCGAATCCATGATGCTGGTAGAAGCGCGCGTCCTCCGCGGCAATCACAGCATGCTGAAATTCGGGCGAGATTTCGCTGAGCGGGACAAATTCGTATCGTTCGTGATACGGCGTGCGGTGCATCCACGCTTGCAACCGGCGTTCCATGTGCACCGCGGTGGTCGGTGGGTCGATCCAGCGAGCCGCCACAAGGATCAGCACAGCAAGCGACCACAGAACTGCCAGTCCGATCAGAAACCACTGCACGACGGATCGGAGCGTGACCTTCCGCTGCGGGAGCTTCGGGGACGCGTCTGGATTTTCAGTCACGCTTCAGCATAATCGTTCGGGCTGGATTGACATAGCGCCTGCTTACTCGCGTAATCGGCGTTTACCAGTCGCCTGGATCTCACGGATGCTGGTAGCCCTCGCTCGGCGGCGGCACATAATCCTCTCCGTACTTGTTCTTGTGCGCGAAAGTGTAATTAGGGTTGTCAATTACGTGGATCGGCCCGAGCGTGCGCATTTTGTTGGAAATCGTCACCACCCGGCTCAATCCCTTCAAACTTTCCGGTAAGCTACGCTCGTACCACACGTGCATCTGATACCGTCCATCCGGCACATCGGGAATCATCAAATGTCCGCTGCGGTCCGACATCGCGAAATAAGGCGTATCGACCACAATCACGACCGCGCTCATTTCCGCGTGAATATTGCAAAATAAAAAGCTCACTCCCGGACGGTCGAACCGCACCGACCGGCTGGTCCCCGCTTCGTACAGTCCCAAATCAAATCGTTTCCCGTCGTACATCGAAAAAATATTGTGGAAGAAGGGATCCTTGTTCGGAAACTGGATCAGCGAGCCCACCTGGACCACGATCGTGTGCGGCTCAAAACTTTTATTGCGCTGCACAAGTTCCGGCACTTTCCCATTCGCAACCGTGGCCGTCTCGTTCGGCGCCGGGGCATCTAAGGGCGTCAGCCACACCACCACCTGCGATTCATCCGTGCGGTTGCCAGCGGCTCCGCGCTGATGTGCGGCGGTCCCAGGCTTCGTCACCGATACCTCGGCGGTCACCGCAGTCGTTTGCGCCGCGAGCGGTGCCGCGCTTGCGCAGGCGAATAATGCAACCAGCCACCACGAGCCGCTGACCCTCCGGCTTTCATGTAACGTCCAACTCAAAATATGTACCCCACACTAAGCCCGATCTGATTCGCCGTCTCCAGATTACTGTCCAGATTGTAAGTCTGCAAACGCCGGTATTCTGCCGAGAACAATACATTCGAGCGCGCGTGATAAATAAAATTCACAAACGGTGTCAGGTTGCGCGAGATCAGCTGACCGTAAAGCGCCTCGGTAGCGGGAAAATTCCGCAGCTCCCCCGCGAACGGATTATCCTGCCCCAGCGCAAAATTCACTTCGAAATTCGCCCGCGGTTTGTATTTCAATTGCGCCCAGCCGCCCATCGAATCCAGCCCGCGAATCACCGTCGCGGGATCGGTCTGGGGCCCAGACAGGAGCACGCTCTGTCCCACTCCGCCACCAAACCCGCCCACCGCTCGCCCGCGATAGAATTCCCCGGTGAAATCAAAATATTTCCCCAACGGGATGGTCACGTCCGTCGTGCCCGCCCACCCATCCACGCCCCGTCCGAATCCCCAGTTTTGCCTCCCATAGTATCCGCCGACTCCCACCGTCACGTCCCTGCCGAACGCGTGGTGGCTCCACGCCACACGCGCAGCATACGCTGGCTGCCCCGATTGTTCACCCTCGCTCGGCACGCGATCCTCCGGGTCGGGATAATCGCTGGTCAAGGAATCCAAAATCCCCGCCTGCAGCAGCAAACTCGAATCGTCCGACAGCGCCACACGATGTTCCACGCGTATCTGCGGCGTCCACATCCACAAATTCCCGGAGTACGAAAGCGCCGGGACTGCCAGCGAAGCCAGCGACGTCGGCACCAGCGGCGCGAAGAACACCGCATCCTGCCCGGCCACAATCGAGGTGTCGGCCCAATCCATGCGGATCGTGCCGGTGCGCAGCCGCACGATTCCCATCACCGCCCCGTTTGAGGTGTCCACTTGCCCGCCCGCAAAATCAAATTTCACATTCGCGCTGGTGTGCGCTCCCGCCACGTCCGGCCCGAACACCTCGACTCCCAGCTGTGACTGCCGCAGCGATCCCGAGAACGCTCCGGAAGTACCCGGCACTCCAGGAGCCATCGCGATTTCCGGGAAGTCGAGATTATCCACCGCGCCGCGCGTCTCAAAAGCGTTCAGCAACACCATCCCCGACAGCCGCACGCGATACTTTGAGCCGCTTTCCACTTTCGTCTGGCTCTGCTCCAGCACCTTCGCGTCCGTCAGTTCCTGGCTGTCTTCCAACTTCGTCACGCGCTCCGCAATCGTCGCACCCTCGTCGCCGCTGGTGGGCGCAGCAGTTGCGGGCCCCGCCGCAGCCAGCGCCGCGGCAGGCGTGGGCGCGGTGTTCTCCGGCGACGACGTTGCCGCAGCATAAGCGTCATGCGCCATGCTGGGCGGCGCCACCGATTTCGCGGTCGCGCGATTCAGCTCGCTCCGCAGCTCACGCGCCTCGGCATGTTCCCGCTCTTCCGCCGCGCGCAGCTCGCTCACCTGCGAATTCAAGCTCTGCACCTGCGTCTGCAGCGCACGCACCGAATCCGCCAATGCGCGAATGTCCGGCGCGGAGTCCGTCGCCGCTGCTCCAGGCGCGCTCGGGGTCGCAGCGTTTTGACATCTTGCGAACGGAGAATGCAACAGAAGAAAAGAACTGGCGGTCAACAACACTTGCACGAACGATTTTCCGCGGCCATTGCGTTGCATGGCGGGCCTCCTCGACGAAGTTCTTAGGGCCTGTTTTCTCGCCCGGCGCCGTATTGGACGCTAGCCAACTTCACAGCGTTTCTAGAGGACGCGGCATTCCTTGGCGTCGCTCGTCTTCTCGCCCGCATTTCCCGCCAGCACCGCGCGGATCATGTCAGCCAAAGAAGCCGAGGAAAATGGTTTCTGAAGTATTGATTCCTGCTGCTTGGAAGCCGTTTCACTCCCAGAGGTTGCATATTCGGCATAACCGGTCATGTACGCCGCCTTCATGTCCGGCCGGATCGCCTTCAATCGCCGCACCAACTCCGCCCCGCTCATCCGCGGCATAATCATATCCGTCAAAAGTACGTGAATCGTTCCTTCATGCCGCGCCGCGATTTCCAGCGCGTCGATGCCGTCTTTTGCCTCCAGCACCGTGTAGCCATGCGCCTTCAGGAACTCGCCGGCGAGTTCGCGCACGCCCGCTTCGTCCTCCACCACCAGAACTGTTTCGCTTCCTCGGCGCAACGCCGCGCGCTTCGCTTCTGCCTCTCCCTGGGAAGTAGGTCCGGACGCCAGCGGCAGGTAAATTTCAAATGTCGTTCCTTTTCCCGGCGCGCTTTCCACCCAGATAAATCCGCCGCTCTGCTTCACGATTCCGTAAACGGTCGCGAGTCCCAGGCCGGTGCCCTTGCCGACCTCCTTGGTAGTGAAGAACGGCTCGAAAATGTGCGTTTTGGTTTTTTCGTCCATACCGATGCCCGTATCATTCACGGAAAGCAGCACGTACGTTCCGGGCAGCATGGATCCATGTCGGGCGCTGTCCACTTGCGTCATCTCTACGTTCGCCGTCCGTACCTTAAGCGTCCCGCCGCCAGGCATCGCGTCGCGCGCATTCACCGCAAGATTCATCAGCACCTGCTCAATCTGTCCCGGGTCGGCCGTCACTAATTTTAATTTCGGCTCCGGCACAAACACTTGCTCAATGTGTTCGCCAATCAAACGCGGCAGCATCTTGCCCATTTCCGCCACTACCGCATTCAAATCCAGCACGCGCGGCTGCAACACTTGCATGCGGCTGAACGCCAGCAGCTGCCGCGTCATCGCCACGGCCCGGCCGGAAGCCTTCTGTATTTGTTCTACGCAGCGTTTGTGGAATGCATCGCTGCCGTCGCGATCGATCAGCAGATCGCTGTTGCCGCGAATAATCGTCAGTAAATTATTGAAGTCGTGCGCCACGCCGCCCGCCAGCCGTCCCACCGCCTCCATCTTGTGCGCCTGCCTGAGCCGCTCCTCCAGTTGCTGCTGCTCCGCCTGCGTCTTCTGCAAATTCGTGCGCATGCGCGAGAACGCGCCCGTCACCTCGGACACCTCATCTCCGCCCGTGCTCTCCAGCGGAAAGCCGTAATCGCCGCCTTCCAGCGCGCGCACGCCGGCCACCAAGTTCGCCAGAGGTCGGGTGAATGTATCGGAAATAAAAAATACCAGCACGCTGCCCGCAATCACGCTGAGCAATCCCAGTCCCAGCAAAATTCGATTCAGTTCGCGCAAGAATGACGTAGCCTTATCCAGCGATTTCAATACCGTCAGCGTCACTTGCGGCTGCGCGTCAGGAGGCAACTCCACCGTCGTCGCCAGATATCGCTCATTCCCGAGTTGCGTTTCCTGCGACCCGGCGGAATCGCCCTGTGGCTGCCGCGCCAGTTCGCCCTGCTGCGCCTCCGTCAGAGTGCTCGCCACAAAAGTATCGCCCCAGCGAAACGCCACGTCGCTCGAAGCGATCTTGCCGAAATCCTTCGCCGCGCGCTCATCAATCTCGTGCCCTACCGCCAGGTAACCCAGCGTCGAATCCTTCGACTCGGCGCCAAAATAAATCGACTGAATCCACACTTCGTAAAGATGTCCTCCGCCGAACCACCAGTCGCGCGGCTCCTCCTTCTTCAGCGACGCCTGCAGGAATTTCTGCGCCGCCGGACGTTTGAAGCTCGCGCTCTTGGCGCGCATCGCCACCACGTTGCCGGAGCGATCGGCGAAAACCATTAAATCGCTGCCGCTCAGGTTCCACACGTCTTCGGACGCGTCCTGAATCGTCGCGGTATCCTCGGTGGTCATCATCGCGCGCACGTTGGGAAGGTTGGCCAGCAATTGCGTGGAACGCCGCAGCGTAGCCTCGCGTTGCCGCTCGAAACTTTCATAAATGTCTACGGAAGCGCGCAGGTCTTGGCGAATGCTTTCGCGCACACGTTTCTGCACGCTATAACTGACGATCAGCAGCGTGGCGCTGCTCAGTCCGGCAGTAATTGCCAGCAGGGATAGCAGGAACTTGGTCCGTAAGCGTACTTTCCGCACGCAGGTTTCCCCTCAGGAAAGCCGCCGCCACCCAGCGGTTTTGCTTTCCAGCAGGACATTTCTTTCGCTGTGAATCAATGTAACAGCCGCTCGCACCGCAGCGCGCGCGCTCCGGCGCTCCCGTGTCGAAAAGGGCATCGGGAATTGCTTAAGCCTGCAACGGGTAGCGCGCGATCCGCCGCGATCCCCATGCGCCACGCTGTTGCACACCAGAACATCAGGACCATTGACGTCCCCCGCCGCGAGGCCTAGGATTGAATTGTAGTTCCCTCCCTTTCCTGCTGTCGCGCTCGTTCGCGCGGCAATAATTCTAAAAAATAAATGGCCGCGCCGCGCTCCCAGAAGCTCTGCGTCGCGCCCAAGGAATTTTACTTGATCACACGCCAAGTCCCCGATGAGTCGCGATGCAAGCTGACCGTTCTTCTAGCGGAGGACAATCCGGTCAACCGCGTGCTCGCGCAAAAATTGCTGCAGAAACAGGGTCACACCGTGACTTCCGTGAACAACGGGAGAGAAGCCGTAAAGCTCTGGGAACAAAATCAGTCCCGCCAATTTGATGTGATTCTGATGGACGTACAAATGCCGGGGATGGACGGTCTGCAAGCTTCTACCCTCATCCGCGAAAAAGAATTGGCCACCGGCGCGCATATCCCGATCATTGCCGTCACCGCGCACGCCATGAAGGGCGACCGCGAACGTTGCCTGACCGCCGGAATGGATGGCTACATAACCAAGCCCATTAATCCCGCTGAACTTGCGGAAATAATCCAGGCGACCTTTCGCAACGGCACGAAGCTTCCGGCCGTACACGCGGATCCCAACCCGGCGGGGCCGAGCGATGCGGAACTCCTCGCGCGCTTCGACGGTGACGGCGAATTATTGAAAGAGCTTGCGGGAATATTTCTGCAGGAGTGTCCTAGAATGCTGGAAGATATTCGCGAGGCCTTGCGCGCCGGCAACGCAACAGCTCTGGAACGTGCGGCGCACGCTCTGAAAGGTTCGGTAGGGAATTTCACGATGCCGGGTCCGTGGGAGACCGCGCAGCGCCTGGAATCGCTCGCAAAGTCCGGGCAACTCTCCGGCGCCGAAGATATTCTTCACACGCTCGAACAGCAACTCGCGCTGTTCAATCAGATTCTGGTCAGAAATATGGCGGAACCCGCCCCTCAGCCAAGTTGACTTCCCGGTCAGGCGAGAATATTCTTCGCGGCCATCAATTCCGCGTTCAAAATCGCCGCTCCGGCCGCGCCGCGAATCGTGTTGTGGCTCAACAGCACAAATTTGTGGCTCAGCACCGGGCAAGACCGCAAGCGCCCCACATGCGTCACCATTCCGCCGCCGCGCTCCACGTCCAATCGCGGCTGCGGACGATTCGGCGCATCGTGATAAACAATTGCCGGCTGCGGCGCGCTCGGCAAATCCAATTTCTGCGGCTCGCCGGAAAAATCGCGGAACGCCGCCAGAATTTCCTCGTGCGTCACGCTCTTCTCGAATTCCACGGACACGCTTTCCGTGTGCCCGTTAATCACTGGCACGCGCGTGCTCGTCGCGCTCACCGTCACGGGATGGAACTCGACTGAATCCGCAACCAATCGCCCCAAAATCTTGCGTGTTTCCGTTTCGATTTTTTGTTCCTCGCCGTCAATAAACGGAATTACGTTCGCGGTCGCATCCAAGGACGCTACGCCCGGATACCCCGCCCCAGACAATCCCTGCAAAGTAGTGATCAACACGCGTTTGGGCTGGTAGGTCCGCAAAGCCGCCAGCACAATCGCCAAGGGCATCGCCGCGCAATTCGGATTGGTCACGATCGCGCCGCTCCAGCCCTTGCTTTTCCGTTGCAGCGGCAGCAATCCCAAATGTTCCGGATTCACCTCCGGAATCAGCAGCGGCACCAGCGCGTCCATGCGATGATTACGCGAATTACTCACCACGATGTGCCCGGCCGAGGCAAATTCCACTTCCGCTTCGCCTGCGATCGAAGAATCCAGCGCCGAAAACACCAACTGCGGACCTGTGCCCGCCTTCAGCGCTTCCACCGAGAGCCGCGCAGTTTCCTCCGGCAAATCCGTGGGCAATCGCCACGCCAAATCGCCGTAGCGCTTTCCGGCCGAACGCTCGCTCGCCGCCAGCCACGTAACGCGAAACCACGGATGGTTTGCCAGCAGCGCGATGAATTGCTGCCCCACCGCGCCCGTCGCGCCCAAAATTCCTACATCAATTTTCGCCGAGCCCGGCCGCCACGTTCCCGGACGTGCCGCCGACTCCGCTCCCGCGATCTTAGTGGGCACTGGCTGCAACCGCCTTCTGTGTTTTTCGCTGATGATCGAGCAACGTCAATCCCTCAAGCAAATCTTCCACCAGATCTTTCGCGTTCTCGCAGCCGGGCGACAAACGAATCAGTGTATCCGAAAGACCCAGTTCCGCGCGCGTTTCCGCGGGAATCGAAGCGTGGGTCATCGTAGCCGGATGGCACAGCAGAGCCTTCACGCCCCCCAAACTTTCACCCAGCGTGAAATAACGCCGCGAGGAGCAGAACACCACCACTTCCTCGATCGTGCCTGCTAATTCAAAAGATACCATTCCCCCGAATCCGGTCATCTGTTTTTTCGCGATCTCGTGTCCAGGATGCTCCGGCAGCCCCGGGAAATAAACCCGGCGCACCAGCGGATGTCCCTGCAGCGAATGGGCAATGGCGATGGCGTTCTCTTCGTGCCGCTGCATTCTCAGCTCCAGCGTTTTCAATCCGCGCAGTGTCAGCCAACAATCAAACGGAGAAGGCACCGCGCCCGTCGCGTTCTGCAAAAATTTAATGGGTTCGAAAACAGACGCTTCTTTCGCCAGTGCCGCGCCTTGAATCGTATCCGAATGTCCGCCCAAATATTTCGTTACGCTGTGCACCACGATGTCCGCGCCCAGCTCGAACGGCTGCTGAAAATATGGCGTGGCAAAAGTGTTGTCCACCACCACCAGCGCCGATTTCGCATGTGCCAGCCTACAGATATCCACGATGTCGTAAACCAGCAAGCGCGGATTTGTCGGCGATTCGATCCACACCAATTTCGTGCGCTCCGTGATGGCGGCTTGCAGCGCGGCGCGATTCGCAATATCCAACTGCTTGATGGCTACGCCGATCGGCGCATACACCTTATTCAGAATCCGATACGTCCCGCCGTAAACGTCGGTCGGAATCACGATCTCGTCGCCCGGCCGCAGATACGCCTGCAACACGGCATTCTCCGCCGCAAGTCCCGAAGCGAACACTGCGGCGTGCTGCACGCCTTCCAGTTCGGCCAGTACTGTCTCCAGCCGCTGCCGTGTCGGATTATTGGTGCGTGAGTAGTTGAAACCCTTGTCCTGCCCGGGCGCGTCCTGCTCGTAGGTGGAAGTCTGAAAAATCGGCGCGATCAGCGAACCCGTCTCCGGTTCCGATGGCTGCCCCGCGTGAATCGTTTTGGTCGCAAAGTTCATGGTCGTGCTCCTTCGCTCGTCAGCGTCCTGGTTTCAAATTCTCTTCGGCCCGTTGTGTCACGACGTCGCGCACCGTTCCTTTCACTGCTCCCGCAATCGCCCAGATCCAGCTCCGCGCAACCTCGCGGAATATGCTCCGCAGCCGCGTCATGGTCTGGTTCCGGCCTTCTAAAATGAATAGAAATAGGCCTAGCCAGCGCTTCATGCGCTGCAATAAATATCGCGAGCACTCGCTTTTGCGAATGCAGGCTTTAATTCGACTTCAGCTTGGGAGTTGAATCTTCAACGACCGGTGGCCGGTCTATCGAGGATCTTATCTCTCCCCACTGGGCAGGAATTAGCACCTTGGCAGTTGCACCAGGTTGCTGTGGCGTCGCAGGGCCTGTCCCCTCAACC
>DATNLN010000085.1:0-6993 GCA_035602855.1 Candidatus Acidiferrales bacterium | reverse complement strand
CTTTCCTCGAAGGCGATCAAGCACCTGCTTGACATACACATCGCTGGCGACAAGTTGCGCGCCCTGGTTGAACATGCAGCGCAACATCCTTTCCCCGCTCCTGTCGATGAACGTGACGTCATGGAGATTCACGATGCACCTCCGGCCTTGTGTCGTGCGGTGCGCCCTCTTCCAATTCGCCTTCAGTTCCTTGACCCACGGCGTGACGAGGCGGCCTTGCAGGATCCACAGTTCTTGCTTCGCCGTGCTCGTGATCGTAATCTTCAGCATCCGTTCCTTCTCGGCAGCCTTTGGAGAATGTAAATTCAGGACCAGCGCGACGGTTCGGCCTACACCGGCGCCGGTTTTTCTCTAGCGCTGCAGCTTCTGCGTCAGCTCTTTCTCCGCTTCCAGCCAGTCATCGAGGTCGTATCCCCGGATCCCGCCCCGTTCAAAGTGAATCTGGGAGGCTCTTCGTCGAACCTCCTCATCACTCGGATGCTGCAAAGGTGAAACAACGCGCACCTTCGACTGAGACTCGAATTCCCTTTCCATGATTCGTTCCCTTACTGCTCTGTTTAAGCTCATTTTCGTGTCTCCCGTATTTCTGTCGTTTCGCGATCCGACCCTCGCCTCCTAGGCCGTGATCCTCAACACTCCTTGCGCTCTGTCGATCGACAGTGCAAATGCAGGGCCAGAAGACTGGATCTGGACCGAACGCGAGCAATGCCTAAGCAACAGAACAACAAGCGGTTTCCGGCAAAGAGTCGAGACCAAAGACAGCTGGTAGCTGGATCCAGGTGTCGTAGACGCTCGACACGCGTCGGGAAAAGTGTCGGAAGCGCCGACAGTTTCGCTTGAGGCCACGCGGGTCACCGCGCACAGCTCGTCTGTCTTCAATCATTTGGCGCGAATTCTGTTCCAGCGTGCTCTTGGCGGGCGCATTGCAACGTTTCCTGCGTGCGGAAAACGAGCGACGCGCTTGATCCAGGGAGTGCTCAGCATGAGCAATCCAGCGAAGTTGCGAAACGAGTTTTTGGGAACATGCGGGACGAGCGGGTGCCTGGACATCGAGGCTCGGGTGCCCAGTGAAGTGAAGGCCATCTCGCCGTTGGTGGACCGGTTGATGCGCTTAATCGCAGAATCACGCGTCGTTTCCGGCGAGGAGTTTTCCGTGGAGCTCGCCCTTCGTGAGGCTCTGAATAATGCGGTGCTTCACGGCAACCGCTTGGATCCGGCGAAGCTGGTCCACGTTTATTGCCGATGCGAATTGGGCAAAGGCGTGTCGGTAGTCGTCAGGGATCAGGGGAGGGGATTTGACCCAAACGCAATCCCCGATCCTTTGGCTGCCGAAAATCTCGGGGCTGAGGATGGGCGAGGCATCTTGCTAATGAAATCGCAGATGGACGAGGTCTGGTTTGCGTGTGAAGGCACCGAAGTCCATATGCGAAAGAAATGCGCCCAATGACCCGAACAGGAATTCTCGACGGTGCAAAGAATCCGGCCGCCACCATCCTGCTGATCCCGCTGGTTCCCTGCGTCGGATATTGGCGTGTAGTTGCATCCGATGCGGACGCGAAAGATGGAAAAGTGCTGAAAATCATCATCACTGAAACCCCAACGGAAATACGGTGGGTCTTGCAAGGCCGCCTGTCCGGATCCCAGGTTACCCGGGTGAAGGGAAATTGGAGCACGGCAAACCGCATGCGCAAGGGGCGCACCTGCATCGTGGATCTTGAAGAACTCACATTCCTGGACAAACGTGGGCGGAGGCTGTTGCGTGCCATGTCAAGAGATGGAGCGCAATTCGTAGCGGGCGGACTGCACAACAGGCCGCTGATTGACGAACTGAAAATAAGCAGCAAGCGCGGGCTATCGCGAATGATTACGTCATTTTTGCGGCTCTCACGCCAATGATTTCTAAAGCTGGAAAGATCCGTGCGAAACGTCGCAGCGCCTGCGTCGAACGCAGCAGTTCCAATGTGCACCGGGAAACAGGAGCAAGGCTATGCCATCTGATTTGCTAGACACGATCGGTAATGACGAAGAGCCGTCCGGTTCACTCGGTCGCCTGGGGGGCAGCAAAGAATCGGCGCTCGTGAACGCCGCCAGGAGTCGCGATCCGGATGCTTTCGCAGAGCTGGTGGCAAGATACGGCCCAAGGATTCTGCGCCTGGCGCAAAAGATTACCCGCAACCACGAGGATGCCGAGGACGTTGCTCAGGATTCTTTTGTGCGGGCTTTCCTGCACCTGGACACCTTTCGTGGAGACTCTCGCTTTTATACCTGGCTCGCGCGCATCGCGATTAATGGGTCGCTCATGAAGTTGCGCGCGCGCCGAGCGGGCGAGTTCCACTTCGACCAGCCTGTCGCCAGCGGAGATAGCTTTTTCCTCGCCGAAATCGCAGACGACGCTCCGAACCCTGAACAATGCCACTCGCAAGAAGAGCTTCAGAAGGCTCTCTCATCAGCGATGGGTGAGCTTCCCGTAACTTTCCGGGAGGCTCTGCGCCTCCACGAGCTAGAGGAATATTCAACCGAGGAAACCGCAATGATGTTGAAGCTCTCGATCACTACCGTGAAGTCGCGAGTGCATCGCGGCCGGAAAAGGCTGCGCCGGGCATTGACGAGATATTTTCGGCCGAGGGAGCTCGCTCGGTTCTCGGGAAGGAATTCAGTCTAGGGGAAAGATTGTGATTGCCTGGGTACTGATCGCCGCCCTGGCGATCCTTCGTTTTCTAAGCGTTTCCGATTGGTTTCGCGAGTTTGGTCGCGGCCGTCGCCGTTAATTGGATGGAGATAAATGATGCCCGTTAACAACGGAGACTCGAGCAGAAAGAACTCTGCCGTAGCGACGGAGGAAAGCAGTCAGGCCGCAGAGCGGTCCGAGGCGCCTGTGCTCGAGTCTCAAGAAAGAGGCACTCAGGCGAGCCGCGCTCACCGCGCGTTACAGGATCATCCGCGGAAGGCCTTAGCCGGATTCGTCGTTCTTCTTGTCATTGTTGCCGGCGCTGTCTATTTCATCCGCAACGCATTTCTATTTGAAAGCACCGATGACGCACAGGTCGATGGCCACATCATGCCGTTGAGTGCGCGGATCAGTGGATACGTCCTGGAAGTCCCGGTGATCGAGGGGCAGCTCGTCCGCGCCGGTGATGTGCTCGTGACCATTGACCCCCAGGACTACAGGATTGCAGAGAATCAGGCGCAGGCAGCACTTGCGGACGCGCTCGCCAGCGCCGCCAGCTCTCGCTACAACGTACCGATCACTTCCGTTGCCACACGCAGCAACCTGGAATCAGCCGGAACTGCGGTTACAAACGCGCAGGCGGGACTTCGGGCCGCCGAGCAGAATTTCGAGTCTACTAAGGCGTCCCTGGAGCAAGCGGAAGCCAATTCGACCAAGAGCAACGCGGACCTGGCTCGCTATGGAAAACTTGTCGCAAAGGAGGAAATTTCGCACCTGCAGTATGACGCGGCGGTAGCCGCAGCAGCGGCGAATAAAGCGGCCGTAGCATCGGCAACAGCCCTGGCGCACTCGGCCGAACAAGCCGTTCGGCAGGCGCAAGGGAAACTCCTGCAGGCGAGCGACGATTTACGGAGCGCACAGACCGCGCCGCAGCAGGTCTCACTGATCCGCGCAAGAGCGGATGCAGCCGATGCGCAGGTGCTGCAACGCAAAGCGCAGCTCGCTCAAACCGAGCTTAACCTCGGCTACACCATCGTCCGGTCGCCCGTCACAGGAATCGTCGGCAAGAAGTCAGTCGAAGTGGGCCAGAACGTCAGCATCGGACAGGAACTGGTAGAAGTAGTGCCGCTTGCCGATGTCTGGGTTACGGCAAACTTTAAGGAGACGCAACTGGCCCACATGCGGCCAGGGCAAACCGTCGAAATCAAGCTGGACGCCTACGGCCGCACTTGGAAGGCGCACGTTACCAATATCGGCGGCGGTACAGGATCGGTCTTCAGTCTGTTGCCTCCAGAGAACGCCACTGGAAACTACGTGAAGGTGGTGCAGCGCGTGCCAGTGCGCATTGATTTTGAACGCGCTGCAGCAGGAGAGGAGTTCAACGCGGATGGGTTATTAAAGCCCGGCTTGTCCGTTCAACCTGACGTGAGGGTGCGATGACGGATGGCGCATCTGTTTCCTCGGGAGAGGATGTCTGGCAGCCCAAAGGAAACCCGTGGATCATCGCGGTCGCGGTTTCGCTCGCGGCATTCATGGAAGTGCTCGACACGAGCATTGCCAACGTGGCGCTGCCTCACATCGCGGGCAACCTGGGAGCTAGCAACGACGAGAGCACCTGGGTGTTGACCAGCTATCTTGTGTCCAACGCGATCGTTCTGCCGATCAGTGGATGGCTGGTCGGATGGCTTGGGCGGAAGAGATTCTTTTTGACGTGCATTGTGTTTTTCACGGTCAGTTCCTTTCTGTGCGGGATTGCACCGAGCCTGGGGCTTCTTCTCCTGTTCCGAGTCTTGCAAGGCGCGTTTGGTGGAGGGTTGCAGCCGATGGCTCAGGCCATCTTGGGCGATACGTTCCCTCCCGAGAAGCGAGGCTTGGCCTTCGCGCTGTACGGAATCACCGCGATTTGCGCTCCTGCGATCGGTCCGACGCTAGGCGGCTGGATCACCGATAGCTACTCCTGGCGGTGGGTTTTCTACATCAACGTTCCCGTGGGCGTTCTGGCTCTGCTGCTCGTTTACCGCCTCGTCGAAGATCCGCCCTACTTGGCACGCAAAAAGAAGAATCTTTCCGGATTCGACTTCATCGGATTTTCCCTGCTGACCCTCGGCGTAGGTGCCTTGCAGATCGCCCTCGACAAGGGACAGGAAGACGACTGGTTCGGATCACACTTCATTACGATTCTCGTCGTAATCGCCGTCGCAGGTCTGGTTTCCTTGGTCCTCTGGGAATGGTTTCACAAAGAACCCATCGTGGACGTGCGCCTGTTTAAGAACTTCAATTTCGCGACGAGCAGTCTAATGTTTCTGATGTTGGGAATGGCGCTATTCAGCTCCACAGTCCTTATGCCGCAACTCCTCCAGACTCTCATGGGATACACCGCACAAAAGGCAGGAATGGTTCTTTCAGCCGGGGCCGTGGTGGTGCTGGTGGTGCTGCCCCTGGTTGGCAAACTTACCACCAGATTCCAGGCACGCTACCTCATCGCTTTTGGTTGGATGACCCTTGCAATCAGCATGTATGCATCGTCCAAGCAGATCGACCTGCTCATGAGTTTCCGATCGGCCACCTGGTTACGAATATGGCAGTACATTCCCGTAGCCTTTCTATTCGTGCCGCTAACGCTTGCCGGATACGTCGGCCTCTCCGCCGAAAAAACCAACGCGGCCGCTGGGCTCATGAATTTTATGCGCAACATCGGGCAAAGCGTTGGGACATCCGCGGTCACTACCCTGATCGCTCGGCGCAGCCAATATCATCAATCCGTTTTAGCGGAATACACGGGCTCCGGCCGCTTTCGCAATAGTCTGGCAGCTCTTTCGATGAGCCTTACTCGGGTTGGCTTGAGCGCCCATACCGCGCAACAACAGGCACTCGGCCGCCTGTACGCTTTGCTTCAGTCGCAAGCCGCAGTTCTCTCTTATGTGGATGCGTATTGGCTGCTTTCCATGTGCTCGGCGCTCATGTTTTTCAGCTCGTTCCTTCTGAAAAAGAACGAACCAGGCAAGGGTGGGAAAGTCTCCGTTCACTAGGATTGCTGGAACAATCGGTGTCACTCGGCGCGCTGACATTGACTGGCGAATCTGGCGCAGCCGCGGTGATGGCGCTTATGTTTTCGATCCAATACGCCGCGAATCGCCGCCCCGGAAATTACGTCGCGGGAAGGTCGCAGCAGGAACCGAACTCGCGATATTCCTCGGCCGGCAACAATGAGAGTCCCAGAATCGATTGGTTGCAGGGTTTGTGGATGGCGCAAGTGGATCAATTCCTTGCCAGCCCCGGTTTCGCCGGAGAAGCGAAACGCTGGAATCGGAAGCAGCCACCTTGTCGGCCTGGCGAAGAAAACGGCCAGCTCCTGGTTCCACAAGGCATTTAAGACCGGCTACAATATAGCTGCATATAGATACACCACATTGCATCTTGCTCTGCGTGGCGCATCGCAGGCGCGGAATTGAATGTCAACTCACGGTCATTCTGAAACTAGCCTAATGTGGTCGGAAGGTTTTCCCCGTCTCCAGCAGGGTTTTCAATCGCGAGAGAATTCGCGGCCACCCATCCGCGTTCTGAGCATACGCCGGGTCGTCCTCCGCCCAGTCATCGTTCGTTACCACAACCTTCACGGCCTCGGTCTCCGGAGTCAGCTCCACTTTCACTCTCGACATCACCGCCCCGTCTCCCATGCCGAACTTGTACTCAAACAACTTCGGCGGCTCAGCCCGCAACACCTCGCCCGTCACATACCGCATCGGTTTCCCATCCTTGCCCGGCCCCGACCAGGTCATCGCCCCACCGGGCTTCAAGTCCAGCTCAAAGTCCGCGCCCATGAAGATCGTCCGATTCGCCTCCTTCGACACGAACCCATCCCAGACCTTCTCCGCGGGGGCGGCGATGTAATACGTAAAAATCAATGGGGCCTTCGCCATATCAAACCTCCAAGCACTCCTCGAAGATCATGCAGCGCTTCGCTCAGACTCTAACAAAATATCCAATCGAAAGACCAGCAGACCGGCGCTCGTGGGAGAGTATTGCCGCGGAATGGGTTCTGGTTGCGTAGGCCTGCAACGATCCAAATAGTTTAGTAATTCCGTTCAGCACGCCCTGCAGCCCGGGCTTAACAGCTGATTATTCTTATCGGCGCTTATGCAACTGCCAATGGGGGCTACTTACATTGCCAGGCCGCAAGAGGATCTGCAGCCGCGGGTAACCTTTCAGTAGCCATCTTCAGTCAAAGGATTTCGAGTTCGTTTTCGCCTTTCGTTGCGGAATCGGTTTCTGCCCCGCCCTTGCTAAGAATGTAGTCGGCCGCCTTCTGGGCTTGCGATGCGGCG